>JADHLY010000003.1 GCA_016780385.1 Flavobacteriales bacterium | reverse complement strand
CATGGCGTCCATCGAGCGCGCCATTCCGTTGATCAAAAAGAAGCGGGACCGCGCCAGGCCCTTGTTTGTGTTGGCCCAATTGAAACAGCGCTATGGCCGCAACCAGCAGGCGATTGATCTGTTCGAGGATGTGGTGAAGCTCCGCACACCCTATGAAATGGAGTTTCAAGCCCGCATGCAGCAGGCTTTGGCGTATGACCGCCGGGGGGGACGCAGCGAGGAAATTCGGGAGCTGTTTTTCGACATGTTGGAGGACGACAAGAACGAAGAGTACCGCGACCAGGTGTACTACGCCTTGGCGCAAATAGAATTGGAGGAACTCAACCGGGAAGAGGGGATGGAATTTTTGCGGGATGCCCTGGCCGAAGACTCTGGGAACCGCCGTCCGCGCATGAAGAGTTTCTTGGCGCTGGCGGACCTTCACCTGGAGGACCGGGATTACGAGTTGGCACAGGCTTACTATGACAGCACGCTGGCCAACATGGACGAGGACCACCCTCGGTATGTCGAAGTCCGCAACAACGCCAAAAGCCTCACGGAACTCGTGGAGCAATTGATGGTCATCGTGAGGAACGACAGCCTGAGGGCGCTGTGCGACCTTGATGAGGACGAGCGCTATGCCCGTTTGGAGGACATCATCGAGGATTTGCGTGTGGCCCAGGAAGAAGCGGAGGAAGAAGCGGCGCGCTTGGCTGAGGAAGCCGCTCTGGCGAGTTTGAATGGTCCGGGTAGCGCGACCGCTTTTTGGCCGTACAACCCCCGGTTGCGCACAGCGGGTCAGTCGTTCTTTCAGGACCGCTGGGGAGACCGTGAATTGGAAGACGATTGGCGGCGCAGCAGGAAAATGGCGGCGGGTTTTGGTACCATCGATGATGTGGTGCAGGACGAGACTTCTGTCGATATGTTGGGGTCAGGCGGTGAACTTCCTACACCTGAGGAGCTGATGGAGGGCTTGCCGTGTGATACCGTGCAGCGGGCCGCAGCTGATGTTGAGACGGCGACAGCAGTGTACCAAAGCGGCGTGATCTACAAGGAAAAGCTGGACGATACAGACAATGCCATTGAGTCTTGGGTCGACCTTTTGGACCGGTATGAAGAGAGTATGGAACATCCGTTGGCCCACTACCAGCTTTATCGGACGTACCTGTTCTTGGAGGAGACAGAGAACTACACCAACCCTTTCTGTGGTACTTGTAACTCTCAGTATTGGGCCGATCAGATTTCATTGCGCTATCCTGACAGTGAGTGGGCCCAGTTGGTGGAGGATCCCGACTTCGTGGACTTCGAGGAGCAGCGGCGGTTGGATGAATTGGCGGCTTATGAGGCCCACCTGATCCGCTATTATGCACAGAAGGACTACCAGGCCATCTTGTCTGAAATCAATGCGACGTTGGATACCGTGCCCAACCACACCCAGGAGTGCCGGTACCGCTTTTTGAAGGCGCAGTGCATCGGATGGTTGGACGGCCGGGCAAGGAGCCGTGACAACTACATCGAGGCGTTGAAGGAGGTGGTCGCGGGTTGTGACTCCACTGAACAAGGCATGGCCGCCGGGGAGATTCTGGAAGGGCTCGGTGCCACCGAAAAGAAGGAGAAGAAGAAGTCAGATGCCGTGCCCACCATGCCGGACATGGGGAATTTCACCGATAAGCCCGTGTTGGAACACTACCTCGGGGTGATCATCCCGGTGCGGGATGGTGATGCTGAGGGCACCAAGGCGGCGCTGTCGGACTTCAACCGCCAGTTTTTTGGGAGCGCCAACCTCAAGGTCACCAGCAATTTGCTCGACCGGGAGAACCAGTTGGTGTTGGTCAAGCAATTCGTGCGCAAGGACAGGGCGATGGATTACTACCGGGTGTTGACCGGCAACAGAGAGTCGATGATCGACTTCAACACGAGTGGCTACAAGACCTTCATGATCCACACCGAGAACTATGTGGAGCTCTTTAAGGGCAAAAACGTGGACGCGTACCTGATGTTCTTCGACCAATACTACCTTAGGGAGTGAAAGTGGGCGGAAACGACCACAGGACCAGAATCACCATGGCACGACAGCGGACCAACGAAGTATCCCTCGAACAAGGCATCAATCGCATTGTGGACGGCACCCATATGGAGGGGAGCATTCGCAGTGAAGGCAGCATTCGCATTGACGGCTCTTTCAAAGGAGATATTCATACCGCCGGTCGTTTGGTCATCGGTCAGTCGGGCCGCGTTGAAGGCCGTGTAGACTGCATGGACTGTGAATCTGAGGGCCTTGTCCTCGGGGAGTTGCGTGTGGCCGGATTGTTGAGCCTCAAGGCATCAAGCCGGGTGGATGGTGAAATCCAATACGGCCGCATGGCGGTCGAAGCTGGGGCGCAGATTGTCGGAACCTGCCGGCTGGATGGTGAAGGCGATTTGCAAGTTTCCCCTCAGGAGCAGGCCACCAGCGCGGAAGATGCCCAAGAGCGATATCTCCAGCAATCAGCCTGACGGCGGTAGAGGGGTCATGCGCCACATGGGCCTGGCTGTCACCCTCGCTACAGGCATAGGTGGTGGCGCTTGGTTGGGCAGCCGCTGGGACGCCTCAGCACAACACGAAGTCCAGTGGGCGACGGCATTGTGCGCCATGCTGGGCCTGGCCGCCTCCATGACCATTGTCCTCAAAGACCTCAAGCGATGAAATTTCACATACTGAATGGCCTGACGACACTGGCTGGTTTCATTCTGGTGAGCACCTTGGGTGAGCCCTTGTTGACGGACGCTGTGAGGATGCCTCTGCAGGTGGTGGTGGTCCTATTTTCTCTCATTACGGTGGTGCTGGAGCGCATGCTCAGGCCAAAGGAGGGGGCGAGCTCAGGGGCATTGGTGCGCAATGTGATGGGGGCTACGCTCATCAAAATGATGATCGTGCTGACGGGAATTTTGATGTACATCGTGGCTGAATTCCCCGACCCCAAGAACTTTGCCATTGCGACTTACCTGCTGTATGCCGCATTTACCGCCATTCTTGTAGCGGAATCCATGCGCCATTCTGTGCCGCCAACGGACGGCGTTTGATAGTTCTGTGTTCTCAGATGCGAAAAGGCAAGCGGGGAAGGATTGCGGTGGCTATCTTCGCACCCAAATTCGCTGCGGCGATGTTCTATATAACCCGGCCAAACAACGGCATCATGCGCTTTTCAATGAAGATCATGTCTCTTCTGTTGAGCTTTGGCTTGATTGGAAGTGTCCTGGCTTCTGCGGGAAACGGTGAGAACCCTGATCCGGGCGAGTTCATCATTCACCACATCGCAGACGCCCACGACATTCACCTTTGGGGTGAAGGTCCTTCTGCCCTTCACATTCCCCTTCCCGTCATTTCCTATTCTCCTGAGTACGGGGTGAGTATTTTTTCCAGCGCACACCTGTTGCACCACGGAGAAGACCATGTAGACATGTCGGATCACGGCATGGAGGGGGCGCATGAAGATCACGCATCGCACGGCGGAAGTGGTCAATACCACTGCCATGAAACGGGCCTGACCTACTCCTTGGATGGCAACGGGGCCTTGCATGTCCACAACGATGCTGGAGCGCACGTGCACGCATACGACCTGTCCATTAGCAAGAGCGTATTGGGCATGTTCATCGTGATTTTCTTGATGCTGCTCATCTTCCCCCGAGTGGGTTCGGCATACAAGAAGAGAAAGGGCCAGGCTCCGAAAGGCTTGCAAAACGCACTCGAGCCCCTCATTCTGTTTATCCGCGACGAGGTGGCCGTTCCCAGCATCGGCGCGAAAAAGGCCGATCGGTACCTGCCGTTTTTGCTGACCACATTCTTCTTCATTTTCCTGTGCAACCTCTTGGGTCTTGTTCCTTTTATCGGGGCATTCAATGTCACGGGCACGGTAGGGGTCACATTGATTTTGGCCACGTTTGTCTTCATCATCACGACGGTGTCAGGCAATCGGCACTACTGGGGACACATCTTATGGCCCCCAGGGGTTCCTCTTCCCATCAAACTTATTTTGGTGCCCGTTGAGGTGGTTGGCATTTTGCTCAAGCCCGCGGTTTTGATGATCCGTTTGACGGCCAACATCGGTGCGGGCCACATCATCATTCTGGCACTGTCCTTTTTGATCTTCATCATCAGCGATTACGGAGCCAACCTGGCCGCCGGAATCGGAACTGGAATTTTCTCAGTGGCGTTCATGATTTTCATGTACTTCATTGAATTGCTTGTGGCGTTTTTGCAGGCATACGTTTTCACCCTTTTGGCGGCGCTTTACTTCGGTGACGCGACCCAAGAGGCCCACCATTGAACACAACCCAAATCAACCCCTAATCCTTTCCTTATGGAACTCGCAATGATCCTCATGGAGGCAGCTAACATCACCAAAGGCCTCGCTGGCATTGGTGCAGGTATCGCAGCCATTGGTGCTGGTGTCGGCATCGGTCGCATCGGCGGAAGCGCCCTCGAATCGATGGCCCGTCAACCCGAAATCAGCGGTGATCTCCGTGCGAACATGATTGTGGCTGCCGCTCTCGTCGAGGGTGCCGCATTGTTTGCCATCATCGTCTGCTTCCTCGCAAGCTGAACCAGGCTACAGCCTCAGTTCCATGGAAGCGTTTCTGAATACCGTTTACGGTACCGTCTTTTGGTCAACCATCTCCTTTTTGGTGGTGTTGGTCTTGATGCGGCGCATGGCTTGGGGCCCGATCCTTCAAGGCTTGAAAGAGCGCGAGGAGGAAATTGACGGCGCCCTGAACAAGGCCAAGGAGGCGCGGGCAGAGATCGAGAATCTCCAATCGGACAACGAGCGGCTTCTCCAAGAGGCTCGGGCAGAGCGCGACGGCATGTTGCGTGACGCTCGGGACATGGCAGACAAGCTCGTGGCCGATGCCAAGCAGTTGGCCAAGGACGAAGGCCAGCGCATGATCGACCAGGCCAAGCAGGCCATCGATGGTGAGCGCGCTGCAGCCGTCGCCGACTTGAAAGCCGAAGTGGCGAAGTTGAGCCTTGAAATCGCTGAGAAACTGGTGCGCCAGGAGCTCAAGGAAGATGCCGCTCAGCAAGAGCTCATCGGCCGCATGATCTCAGACTCCAAACTGAACTGAACACATGTCAGCCAGCTCCGTAGCCCGTCGATATGGCAAGTCCCTGTTTTCGCTCTGTAAGGAGCAGAATGCAGTGGACGCTGTAGAGCAGGATATGCGCGCCATCATCGAAGTGGTGAAGGAAAACCGGGAGTTGACGGCCGTTTTGGCCAGCCCGGTCGTGCGTCCTGAAAAGAAGGGGGCCATCGTGAGCGCTGTGTTTGCTGCCGCCCAACCACTGACTGTATCCTTTCTGAAGCAGCTTGCTCAGAAGGGTCGGGCAGGAATTTTGGGTGATATGGCCCAGGCTTTTGTGGCGTTGGTGCGCGAAGAGAAGAATGTGGTCTTGGCAGAAGTCACGACCGCAGTCGCCCTCGACGACGCCCGCCGCGCAGAAATCAATGCATTGATCGGCAAGGTCCACCAGGGAGGGGTGGAGCTGACTGAGAAAGTGGATCCCACGCTGATTGGCGGCTTCAAGCTGCGGGTCGGTGACCGGATGATCGACGCCACGTTGCACCAGTCTTTGAGGACGATGCACCGCAACCTCACCAACAACCCATACGAACCGGCTTACTGAGCGTATTTCAACCTCATGTCCCAGATCAAACCCGCCGAAGTATCAGCCATCCTGCGAGAGCAGTTGGCCGGCAATCAGACCGCAGCTGACCTCCAAGAGGTCGGAACCGTCCTCCAGGTCGGAGACGGGATCGCACGTATTTATGGCCTTAGCAATGTGCAGGCTGGTGAACTCATCGAGTTCGAGAATGGTGTGCGTGGCATCGCATTGAACCTCGAGGAGGACAATGTGGGTGCTGTATTGCTGGAGCCTTCTGGAGAGCTGAAGGAGGGTTCATCGGTCAAGCGCCTGAACCGCATCGCATCTGTCAAGGTGGGACGTGGCATGCTGGGCCGTGTGGTCAACACCCTTGGCGAGCCGATTGACGGAAAAGGTCACATTGACGGTGATCTGTTCGAGATGCCACTGGAGCGCAAGGCGCCCGGTGTGATTTACCGCCAGCCAGTAAATGAGCCCCTTCAGACGGGCATCAAGGCTGTGGACTCCATGATTCCGATTGGCCGTGGCCAGCGGGAGTTGATCATCGGTGACCGCCAGACGGGTAAGACCACGGTGGCGATCGACACGATCATCAACCAAAAAGAATTTTATGACGCAGGCGAGCCTGTGTTCTGCATCTATGTGGCCATTGGTCAGAAGGGTTCGACTGTTGCCGGCATCGTCCAGACCTTGGAGGAAGCGGGTGCCATGGCCTACACGGTTGTGGTAGCGGCTACGGCAGCGGACCCCGCGCCACTTCAATTCTATGCGCCGTTCACAGGGGCGGCCATCGGTGAGTTCTTCCGGGATACCGGTAACCCTGCATTGGTCGTGTATGATGACCTTTCCAAGCAGGCTGTGGCTTACCGTGAGGTGTCGCTGTTGTTGCGCCGTCCTCCGGGCCGTGAGGCTTACCCTGGTGATGTCTTCTATTTGCACAGCCGTTTGCTGGAGCGTGCAGCCAAGGTGATTGCCGACGATGGCATCGCCAAGGACATGAACGATTTGCCCGAAAGCATTCGCCACATGGTGAAGGGAGGGGGTTCATTGACCGCTTTGCCCATCATTGAAACGCAGGCCGGTGACGTATCGGCTTACATCCCGACCAACGTGATTTCCATCACGGACGGACAGATTTTCTTGGAGAGCAGCCTCTTCCTTTCCGGCGTGCGCCCCGCGATCAACGTGGGTATTTCCGTGAGCCGAGTGGGTGGATCTGCTCAGATCAAGTCGATGAAGAAAGTGTCCGGTACACTGAAGTTGGACCAGGCACAGTATCGCGAGCTCGAGGCATTCGCCAAGTTTGGCTCGGACCTCGACGACGCCACCAAGGCGGTGCTCGACAAGGGCATGCGCAACGTGGAGATTCTGAAGCAGAACCTCAACTCTCCCATGCCTGTGGAAGAGCAGACGGCCATCATCTATGCGGGTACGAAGAACTTGTTGAAGACGGTTCCGGTGGACAAGGTCAAGGAGTTTGAAACGGCCTACCTCGATTACCTCCGCTCCAAGCATGGGGACACCATGGCTGAGCTGAAGACCGGCAAGTATTCCGATGAGGCCCAGAAGGTCATGTCAGAAGCCGCGAGTGAGGTGAGCAAGCAATTTGCGGGCGCCTGAACACACTGAACGATGGCTGGAGGTCTCAAGGAAGTACGCAATCGCATCGCCTCTGTCGGAAGTACCCGACAGATCACGCAGGCCATGAAGGTGGTGTCTGCGGCGAAGTTGCGCCGTGCACAGGATGCCATCACGCAGATGCGCCCCTATGCTGAGAAGCTTCAGGAGATTCTGGTCAATGTCAGTGGTTCGCTTGACGCCTCGGAGAACCCGTATGCCGAGGAGCGTGAGGTCAAGAAAGTGCTGTTGGTGGCCATTACCTCAAACCGCGGTTTGTGCGGCCCCTTCAACAACAACGTGATCAAGTTGGCGCACCAGCGTGTCGCTGCATTGGAGGAAGCCGAAGTACACGTGTTGTGCCTGGGCAAGAAGGCGGGAGATGTTTTCCGCAAGACCGGCAATTTCACGACGCTGACATTGGGCAACGAGCCGCATGCCATCTTCGACAATCTCGATTTCGCGCATACTGCGGACATCGCGGAAGTGATCATGGAGGCTTTCTCCTCAGGGTCATACGACCGAGTGGAATTGCTGTACAACCGCTTCATCAACGCCGCGGTACAAGACGTACAGTGCGAGCAGATGTTGCCCATTGAGCAACAGACAGCAGCAGGCGATGAGGCCACGAAGGAGGGGGACTACATCTTCGAGCCGAGCCGCGAGGAAATTGCGGCGAACATTGTGCCGAACACCTTGAAAGTGCAGTTGTACAAGGCGCTATTGGACAGTCACGCATCAGAGCACGGTGCGCGGATGACGGCCATGCACAAGGCGACTGAAAACGCGGGCGAGCTCCTGCGTGACCTGAAGTTGAGCTACAACAAAGCGCGTCAGGCAGCCATTACGGCAGAAATTCTCGAGATTGTGGGCGGTGCGGAAGCACTTGAAGGATGACCCCACAGACTTGATTCGACTTTCCTTACGACAACGATTGTTCTTCGCCATGTTGGGCGTGGTGCTGTTGGGCTTTCTCCTGACAGGGGCTGCGACTTTCATCGGTTTTGCGCGACTGGACGAAGACTACAATGCGGCTCGCTTGCTGCGTAAGGAAGAGGCGGTGGCCCGCAGTTTGGGTTTTGCGTTGAGGGGCGCGGTGGGAGACACCGTTGAGGCGACATCACTCAGCTGGACGGCGATGCCAGGTGCGTTCGCCAATAGAATCGTCGAAATCGAAGAGGTGCACGGTTTGCCGCTTGCGGTATACCGATTGGACGGGGGGCTGTTTGTGACCTCTTCATTTGATCATCCCGAGTCACGGGGATTTCCCGTAGAGGCCGACCCAGAGGTCTTGATTGACCTTGCGCAGGGAGCGACAAGGCTGGAGGTGCCAGTGGGCAATGGTGATTTCATTGCGTATTGGTACCAATTGAACAAAGCGGGTCGTCCCGTGGCCCTGGTGGCTTTGCGCTACGCGTCTCGAAGTTTGGAGGCGCAAAGCCGGATGGACCTTTTGCGGATTCTGAGTGGCGTTTTTGGTTTGGTGTTTGCCGCCGCCGCCGCATTGGCCTTTTTGCTGGCCCGTTCGATTTCGCGTCCGCTTTCCCGGCTCGGCGCGATGATGGAGCGCATGGATGTATCGGCAGATGTGGGGTTTGAACCACTCCGCTATGCTGCAGGCGAAGGGGACGAGATCGCCTTGCTGGTCAAACGTTACAATCAGATGGCGGACAATGTGCGCCGTTCAGCTGCGGCATTGGCCAAGTCCGAGCGGGAGAGTGCGTGGAGAGAGATGGCGATGCAGGTGGCGCATGAAATCAAGAATCCATTGACGCCCATGAAGCTTGGGGTGCAGCAGTTGGAGCGCAGGGCTTTGGATGAAAACGCGGACTTGAGGGATGTGCAACAGCGGGTTTCCGAGCTTTCTGATGTCTTGCAAGGACAGATAGACCTTTTGGCGAGGATCGCGGACGAATTCAGCACCTTGGCCCGCTTGCCCCAAGGCGAGATGAAGCCACACTCCTTGAGGCGCATTCTCGAAAACGTGGTCCGACTGCATGAAAAGCCGCAGGTGGGCCCCACATTGATCATGACAGATGATGTGGAGGTGGTGTGTGATGAAGATCAGTTCGGTCGAATGGTCCAAAATCTGGTGATCAATGCACAGCAAGCGATCGGCGAAGGCGATGGACAAATCGAGATTGTGGTGACGCAGAATCCTATAGAGTTGATTGTTAGGGATTCGGGTCCAGGCATGTCCGATGAAGTGGTTGCGCGCATGTTCGAGCCGCGGTTTACCACGCGCGGTGGGGGTTCTGGCCTTGGTTTGGCCATTGTGAAGGCCATTGCTGACCGGCACTCAATCGATGTGAAATGCAACACAAGCCCAGGACAGGGCACTTCATTTGTCATGAGGCTTTCCTCTTGACCTTGGGTTTTAGGCAGCGGTTAATACGCGCAGGGTGACTGCGTCCAACCCGCCTTTGCGTGGTGAGGCCCTGTTGTAAAGAGGAGTGTTGGCTATGTGACTGGCTGGGGTTAGTCTGCGCTGGATGAAACTTCAGCGGCTAACCACAAGGGGCGAGAGGGGGCGGCGTCATTGACGAAAGGCGCCACCTGCATGGCCAACAGCCCAGGGCCCTCTTGGAGCCCCTCAGGCACGCACAGAAGCTCTGAAATGGTCGCGTTCGGGCGTGGGGATGCGGCGCTGCCAAAGAAGGCGTTGTGGGCCCGTAAGGCCCCCCCATCAATTTCCTTGTCTACACTCGGCAAATCGATGAGCAGGTGGTCGATGCCCAATTGGCACAACCGCTCGGCGAACCCCTCCTCCAAATAAGGAGGGTTGGTGTCACTCCAATCGCGCAGGACATCGGAATTCGTGCATTTCAACACGAGGGCAAGGGGCTTGAGTTGAGCCAGTGCCCCGTCGACTTTGTCCAAGGCGGCGCAAGGCACGACCCAGTCTTCGCCTCGGTGCTCCGGCATGGCATGAATCAAATAAGCGGGAAGCAGAAAGGGCAATGCCGCAGCCCGGGCGCGAGCATCGACGGGTTGGAAGGCATCGTGGATGTGTTCCCTGGTCTCTGTGTGTGTACCGTGGGCGTGCGGATTGAAGGTGATGTCGCGAAAATTGACAGCGCCGCCTTCAGCCACAGAACCGACCCAGCCATCCGTTCTGACCGGTTCAACGGTGGCGGGACCCTTGTACCAAGCGCGGGGCAAGCCGCTGTGAGGGTTGACGGGAATACTGAGGTCCACGGGAGCCCCAGTGGCTGTCCAACGGTACTGGTCGTGTTCCAATGCGATGCTCAGCTTCATGCGGTCAAGTTGCTTCTGAACTGTGGATGGGACAAAAGAAAAGCCCCGCCGGTGAGGGCAGGGCTTTTTGAATGGGGTTGATTTCCGATTACTGGAAGAGGTATCCAATACGGAGCTGAGCCTGGAACTGGGTTCCGAGGCTTCCGCCCTGCTGGTTACCGGTCCAGAAAGGACGGTCGTTGATGTTGGCAGGGTGCTGTCCGCTGTAAGCGTGACCGGCGAGGTCCACGCTGCCCTGGATGGGAGCGGGCATCTCGGTCAGGTCGCTGGGGTCTACAGCATTCTGGGTGCCCCAGAACAGGTTGTAGGCCACATTGTCCGTAGCAGCAATCTCCATGTCGTTCACCTTTGAGCTCATGAAACCGAGTCCGGCTTCAGCACCCATGTAGAGGTAATCGGTGAGGTAGGCGTCAAAACCGGTCACGAGGCCGAGCTTGAACATGCTGGCGCTCTGGCTCAGGGTCTGTGTCCAGACGATGTACTGGTCCTGGTCACCGACCTGGTTCTCGTCGTCGGCGCTCCAGAACTCCTGCTCCATTGAGGAGTTGGTGATTCCGTATCCGATCTCGAATCCGATGTACGGGCTCAAGCGGTCACCGCCGGCATCGAAGTGCTTCTCGTAACCGGGAGCAATCATGAAAGAAGAGGTGCTGTATGTATCGTAGAGATCTGGGCTTGGGATCTCGTCATCACCGGAAGTGACGTATGCACCAGCGATGGCAGGAATACCACCAGCGACTACCGTTCCATCAGGCATGATGGAGAAGTAAGGTGTTGGGCGGCCTACACCGTTGAAATCGAACTGACGGAAGCCGATGGACTTCTCGTTGGCGCTGTTGAAGGTGAGGCTCAGACGGAACGCAGACTCTTCGTCTGTGAAGTTCCGGTACTTGATGGTGGTACCATCAATGGGCGAGTCACCGAGAGGGGTGAACTGAAGTTCAATGTTGTGCTCGCCACCGAATTGCTTCTGGGCGTTGGCCGTGACTGCGAACAGGGCAACCAGGGCGAGGGCAGACAGGATGTGCTTCATCTTGTAGGTTCAGAATGGATTTCGGGCGCAAGAAAAGCAATTCTCTTCATGCAAATGAACATATCCACGCTTTTTCCACATAGTGTGTTGTTGACACCCTGTGAATCAGGTAAATAATTTGTTGGAGCATGTGTCAATTAGTGCGTGATATCCGGATTTTTGTGACATGTTGGAGCCGTTGCACCCTCTATTGAAGCGGGCTTATGACCCTGATCGCTTTGCGCAGTTGGGAGAAGAGGTCTTGCGAGATGTGGTTGAACACCTCAAAATGGCCCAGTCTCAGGAACGTGCGCGTTCTATGCCTTGGACAAACCCAGAGGCTGAGATGGTGCATTGGTCTGATCGATTGGAACGTCCTGAAGGCTTGGTTCCGCTGCTCAAAGAGGTGATGGAGCGTTCCAATTCACTGCACGACCCCAGGTATATGGGCCATCAGGTGGCGGTGCCATTTCCCGAGGGCGGATTGGTAGGGTTGGTGACGGATGTCCTGAACAACGGAGGGGCGATTTACGAGATGGGCCCGACAAACTCCGCCATGGAGGAGGTCTTGATGGCCAAAATCGGTCAGATGTTGGGGCTGCCTGAAGGATGTGGTGGTGTCATGTGTCACGGAGGCACTTTGGCCAATTTGGTGGCTTTGCTAGCGGCGCGCAGGTCTGCGGGTGGTGAGGCAGAGGATGTGTGGGAACGTGGAGACGATGGAAAGGGGGGAATCTTGGTCTCAGATCAGGCTCATTATTGTGTGGATCGTGCGGTGAGGACTATGGGTTGGGGACGCGAAGGTGTTGGGTTGGTGCCTACCGATGCTGCGCACAGCATGACCCGCAAGGGCCTTGATCAAGCGTTTGACGCGATGGTCGAAAAAGGCAGGCGGGTGGTGGCCGTTGTGGGCAGTGCGTGTACCACGAGTTCAGGGGCATACGACGACTTGGAGATGATTGCGGACTTTGCGGAGCAGCGGGGCATCTGGTTTCATGTGGATGGGGCGCACGGGGCGCCTGCGGCATTCAGTAAGAAGCACGCACACTTGGTTGCTGGCATGGACAGGGCGGACAGTGTGGCCATGGACTTTCACAAGATCATGGGGGTGCCCGCATTGTGCACTGGCTTGTTTTACCGCCAGCATGAGATGGGCTTTTTGCCGTTTACCCAGTCTGCCGAATACCTGTGGAGTGATGCGGAGGACCCGGAGTGGTGGAATTTTGGCAAGCGCACGTTTGAGTGCACCAAGCGGATGTTGTCTACGCGTGTGGCGGCGGTTTTGGAGGAATACGGACCGGAAATCTGGGGGGTGCTTGTGGACCGTTTGTTTGAGCTGGGTCAGGCTTTGGCCGAACGGGTTCGAGCGCGACAAAACCGGGGATGGGAACTGGCCATGTCACCCCAGGCCAACATTGTCTGCTTCCGGTTGGTGCCAACGGGAACCATGGGTGAGGAGGAGGCCAATGATTTCACAAAGAAGTTGCGACAGGCGCATTTGGAGCAAGGTCCTCAATACGTGGTGCAGACCCGATTTGGTGGTCGGGTGTGGTTGAGGTGTACCCTGATGAACCCGCTCACTGAATTGTCCGACTTGGACGCGATGCTCGATCGGTTTGAGGCACTCGCCGAAAATGGGTGGCGTACCTGACCCCAAAGCGGTCCGCTGGGCCCGTTCTTATTCGACCGTTACGCTTTTGGCAAGGTTGCGCGGCTGATCCACATTGCGCTCAAGCTTTACAGCGATGTGGTAGCTGAGCAATTGCAACGGAATGGTGCTCAGCATGGGGACGAATGCATCATCACTGTTGTGCACCTCGATTACGTGCTCTGCCATGGTGGCCACTTCGGTATCTCCGCGGGTGACGATGGCAATGACCTGGCCGCCCCTGGCCTTGACCTCCTGAATGTTGGACACCACCTTGTCGTAGTGGGCATCTTTTGTGGCGACGACAAAGACGGGCATGTTTTCGTCAATCAGCGCGATGGGCCCGTGTTTCATCTCCGCAGCAGGGTATCCTTCAGCGTGGATGTAACTGATTTCTTTCAGCTTCAATGCCCCTTCAAGGGCGACGGGAAAGTTGTATCCCCTTCCCAGAAACAAAGCGTTGGGACGGTCTTTGTACAACTCCGCAAGGGCTTCGATTTTCGACTCGCTTTTCATCAAGGCCTCCACCTTTTCTGGGATGGCATCGAGTTCGACCAAAAGGCGGTTGAAGCGCAGTTGGTCGAGCGCGCCCCTCAACCTGCCCACACGCATGGCGACGAGGGCCAGGACAGCGAGTTGCGCGGTAAACGCTTTCGTCGATGCCACACCAATCTCTGGGCCGGCGTGTGTGTACGCTCCACTGTGTGATTCGCGCGAAATACTGGATCCTACCACATTGCAGATGCCAAACACGTGGGCGCCCTTTTCCTTGGCCATGCGAATGGCGGCCAAGGTGTCGGCGGTCTCACCAGATTGGCTGATGGCGATGAGGATGTCCCCCTTGCCGATGACGGGGTTCCGGTAGCGGAACTCACTGGCGTACTCCACTTCGACGGGAATGCGCGCGAAATCCTCCAGCATGTACTCCGCGATCAACCCGGCGTGCCAGCTGGTGCCACACGCCACAATGATGAGCCTTTTGGCCTCGGCCCACATTTCTTCGTGGTCGTCGATGCCGGCCATGCGAATGGTTTCGTGGCCGAGCCTGAGGCGGCCGCGGAGGCAATCTGCGATGGAGCGGGGCTGCTCGTGGATCTCCTTGAGCATGAAGTGCTCGTAGCCGCCTTTTTCGATGGACTCCATGGCCATCTCCAACTCCGTGATGACCGGTGTGACCTTGTGGTTGGCGATGGTGCGGATTTTCAACCCACTGCTCAATGACACTCGGGCGACCTCTTCGTCATCGAGGTAGACCACATTCTTGGTGTACTCAATGATAGGCTTTGCATCAGAGGCGATGTAGAACTCCCCATCCCCAATCCCTATCACGAGCGGGCTAGATTTTCTGGCGAGGACCAGTTCATGCGGCCGTCGCGTATCTACGACAGCAATGGCATAGGCGCCCACGACTTCATTGAGTGCGACACGTGTGGCCTCAAAGAGGTCGAGCCCCTCGCTGCTCTTCATGATTTCCTCAATCAGATGCACCAGGACTTCGGTATCGGTGTCACTGTAAAACGTATGACCACGTGCTACCAATGTCTCTTTGAGGGCATGGTAGTTCTCGATGATGCCGTTGTGGATGAGCGCGAGTTCTCCATCTCCGCTGAGGTGAGGGTGGGCATTGACATCGTTGGGTGGCCCGTGCGTGGCCCATCGCGTGTGGCCGATGCCCATGTTGCCGTCGGGCACCTTGCCTTCCATGTGCTGAAGCAGGTCGTCCACCTTTCCCTTGCGGCGGTGGTACTCGAGCTGACCATTTTCGGAAAGCACCGCGACACCTGCGCTGTCATAGCCACGGTATTCGAGGCGTTTTAGTCCTTTGATCAGGATGGGAAAGGCGTCCTGATTGCCCAAGTATCCTACGATTCCGCACATGATATAAAGTTACGCTCCTTTGCGGTTCAGGTGGGTCATTGAGACCATGTGACGACAAGCTGGGCCGGAGTGGCGGCCAAGGGGGTGTTAAACACCACCTGCTCGAGTGCCACAGAAGAGAGTTCGGAGTAGAGGTAGACGTAGGGCCGGTTGTCCTCTCCGTTCAGCCTGCGCTGCGCATACACGGGCATGTTGATTACGTAAGCCTCCAGTTCAGGGTCAAACGCTCCGTTGTAGGCCACGCCTGGAGAGGTGGCCTCCGGGGTGAGTTCGATGCCCCCTCCTTCGTTCTTGAGAAAAGCGGTGAGGAAGGAGGGCCTACTGAGCTTGGTCGGGCTCATGTCCACAGGAAGGGTGATTTGGGCCCGGTTGATCACTGCGCCCTCAGGCAAATCGAGGGTGTCCAATCCAGACAGGTTGATCCGGAGATAGGAGCCGGCACATCCCAACAGCACCACCTGATCTGTCCCCTCTACCACATTGCTGTCATTCAAGTCGGCGTATGGTTCTGGCCAGACATGGCGGAAATGGGTGACCCTGGTTGAGTTGCTGTTGATCAAGAGGTCGTAGCTCGTAGTGTCGGTGGTGTTGTGGTAATGGATGCGCAGGTATGAGACCCCAACATTGGGTTCAAGGCTGACGATGCCGCCTCCACCAGATTGGGAGCGCACCCTGAGGCCCTTGAACCATTTGCGCCATTCGACATTGCTGGAAAAAACGGTGGTATCGGCGTTTAGAATGCTCTGTCCAAAACTGGTTTGCAGCATGATGCGGACTTGTGCGCTCAAGGTGTCGGAGCCGATTAGCAACGGGTTACTGGGGTGCATTTGCACCGGTTGTCGTGTGGCGTCGACGAGGTTGATTCCTGTGGTTTGCTGTCTGTTGTTGGCGTAGTAGGCTGTGTCGAAGACCAGGGTGTCGGTGAGTTGTTCCACCTTGATTTGCTGGTCCATGATGAGCCCATACGAAGGAGCGTTGTGCTTCAGTGTAAACACGACACTGTCGCACACGGGATTTTCTCCAAAGTCAATGGAGGTTTGGGACAAGCGCAGTTCGGTCGAGAACCAAGCTTCAGTCAAGCCGCTGACGGGGTCGATGGTGCTTCCCAACAACAGTCGGCTGCGCTTGTCTGTCCTCAAGGAGTCGACGGGTACCATTGCAATGGACAAGGGCAAGGTGTCCGTGGTGAGGGCGAGCAGCTCTTCCTCTGGCTGCAGGGCCAATCCAATGTTTCCGTCGGGTTTGCGACAACCAGTGGTCACCGCGACCAGCAACGAAAATGTTAAGAAGAGGGCAATGCCAGTTGTCCGCATGCGAGAGGATGGGTTTCGGGCCGCCAAGGTCGTACAGAAAAAGGGGTATGCGAAGGCCGTCAAGGACCGTCCTCCCCGTATGGGTCGGTCCTTCGGTTCGATACGGTTGCGTATCGCGTCTTATTCCTCAACGGCCTCCTCCTTTCCCTCCAGAATACTGTCGTAGAAAGTGGCCATTTCTGCGGCCCCCAGTTCAGCCTCCATGTAGTTCATGGTGGGCACATCAGCACCGCTAAATGCGGCCTGTGTATCGGGGGTAAGCTCTTCTGATCCTGCAACGATGGCATCGGAATGTGCGATGGCCAATTTGTTGAGGGCGTCAAAGGTGGGCAACTGAATGTCTGTGACAGCGTCAGCAGTGATGCCGTCGTACGTGATTTTTTCGTGGAGGCTACCGTTCAAGGTGCCACTGAAGCCCTCATCGTACAGGCTTGTGACGATTTTGGTGTTCTCGAAGTGAGCATCGCCATTGAACATCTGCTTGCAGTAGAGGGGAACCAGCGAAGCCATCCAGCCGTGGCAATGGATGATATCCGGCGCCCAGCTCAATTTGCGCACCGTCTCCAAAACTCCGCGGGCGAAGAAGATGGCGCGCTCGTCGTTGTCAGGGACCAGTTTGTCCTTGGCATCAAACCAGGTCACTTTCTTCTTGAAGTAGTGCTCGTTGTCGATGAAGTATACCTGCATCCGTGCCGTAGGGATGGAGGCGACCTTGATGATCAGGGGGTGATCAGTGTCGTTGACGTTGAGGTTCATGCCGCTAAGACGGATGACCTCATGAAGCTGGTGACGGCGCTCGTTGATGACGCCAAAGCGAGGCATGAATACGCGGATTTCGCGGCCCCGCTCATGGATTCCCTGAGGAATATGCCGGCTTGCCTTGCTGATTGGGCTTTCCGGAAGGAACGGTTGAATTGCTTGACTAACGTAAAGAATGCGGGTCTTGCTCATGAATCTCGGTTTCCGGAAATAATTACAGGCTTGACTCAAATATAAGCCAGAAATGGCGGTTTTTCAAGGATTGACGCTACTTTCAGGCCGTTGATTTCGTAAGTGTTGACACTCATTGGCACTGTTTGTTGCCACGTTGTTTTGGCTTGAATACAAGGATGGATTTGGGGGTGAAAAGGGGTAAAAAGACCCTGAAGTTCGAGAGGTTCAGCGATTGGCGGACGGACATTCAGTTGCGCTACAGCGATGGGGCTAAGGTCCTGTTTGTGCCGACCATGGGGGCCTTGCACCAAGGACATGCGGACCTTGTTCGGACCGCACGAGCACTGGCCGACAGCATCGTTGGGGAGCCCACAGAGGTGGTGGTCAGCATTTTCATCAACCCCACTCAATTCAACGAAGAACAAGATTTTGCCACATATCCGATGACGCCGGATGAGGACGTTCAACTCTTGTCAGAAGCAGGTGCTGATGCAGTGGTGTTCCCAACGCTTGAGGAGATGTATCCAGGCGGTGTTCCGCTTGTTGCCGAGCCTGTGGATTATGGGACCTTGACCGCTTCGTTGGAAGGTGAGATGCGTCCGGGCCACTTCGATGGTGTCGTCGGTGTGGTGCGCACTTTGTTTGAGCTCACCCAGCCGCATTGGGCCTTTTTTGGAGAAAAAGACTGGCAGCAACTGGCCGTGATCCGGCAATTGGTGGCATTGGAGTTTGAAAGTTTGGAGGTGGTCGCTGTGCCCACCCGCAGGGAGCAGGATGGACTGGCCATGAGCTCGCGAAACCAGCGGTTGTCGGCGGAGCTGAGGATGCTGGCGCCGCAGCTACACGATGCGCTTTTGCGCGTGGCGGCAGACACCCGACCCGCTGTGGTGGAGGCGGCCAAGAAGTCCTTGGAGGCGGCCGGGTTTGAAGTGGAATACCTTTCTGTAGCGAGGGCAGATACGTTGGAGTCCGGCCCGTTGCATCAGGAAGAGATGCGGGTATTTGCTGCCGTGCGCCTCGGTGGGGTCCGGTTGATTGACAACGTTTCCTGCATGTGAACCGGGAATTGGCCGCGTCGTGATCGGCTTTTTAACGCTCCTCGACTTTTTCACGTGCAAGAGATGTCGGGTTTTCGCCGAACTTGGTCCCAAAATCCACAGGATGGGAGCCATTGGACCTACACAAGTCATTCTGATTGTCCTCGTTGTCTTGCTGCTTTTCGGAGGCCGTAAGATTCCTGAGCTCATGCGCGGCCTAGGCCGCGGGGTCAAGGAATTTAAGGATGCCACACAGGAAGACGGCAAAGGGCAGAATGAGGACGACAAAGGGTGATTTAACCCTTTTGAAGTGTCGGCCCATGGTCTTAATGGCCTTGTGGATCGGGCCGTTGAATGCGGCCGCAATTGAACCGGACACTTTGTCATTGGACAGCACTGGAGCAGGAATGCTGCTGGCGGACCGTGCAGATTCGCTTTGGCTGCAATGGTGTGCTGAAGCCCATTGCGTCAGTACAGACAGTGCGGTATGGTATGCTGGAACGTCGAGCCGCTCTCTGTCGAGCGACCTGGATACCGCAGCCGTGGTTGCGGCGTTGATGGACCTAGACCGCCGGTCTCCGATGGACCTGCGGCCCAATGGCGCAGTGTTGGACCGCATCGTATTCATGATGCGAAACCGCCCGAGGTTTCTCGGCAAGATGATGGGCCGGGCGGCGCATTATTTTCCACTTTTTGAAGCGGCATTGGACCGGCACAATCTGCCGCTCGAGCTCAAGTACTTACCCGTCTTGGAAAGCGGACTCAACCCCTTGGCCCGGAGCGGTGCAGGGGCCACTGGACTGTGGCAATTCATGTACGCCACAGGGCGCAGTCAAGATTTGGAGATCAACAGTTGGGTGGATGAGCGCCGCGACCCATACGCGGCAACGGAAGCAGCGTGCCGGTTTTTGGGGCGATTGCACGACATGTACGACGGAGATTGGCACCTTGCCCTGGCCGCATACAATGCCGGGCCGGGCAACGTCAACAAGGCCATCCGCCGTTCTGGCTCTCGGGATTTTTGGAAGGTGCGGCGGTTTTTGCCGCGAGAGACGGCCAAATACGTCCCGTCGGTGATTGCATTGGTGTACCTCTTTGAGCATCCGGTGGATGCGGGCTTGGTGCCCAGTGCACCATTGGTGCCGCGTTTTGCGTTGGATACGGTGATGCTCAGGCAGAACGTCAGGTTTGATCAGTTGGCCAAGGCCACAGGCCGTCCGGTCGAAGAAGTGGCCCAACTCAACCCCCAATACCGCAAGGCTGTGGTGCCTGGCGCGGTGGACGGAGGTTGGCCATTGGTGTTGCCCACCGAATGCGTTGGTGTCTTCATGGACTCCTTGGCGGTGGCTTTGGAGTGGGAGGCACAACGGACCCCTGAGGTCAGCTTTGAGCCCGAGGTGACGGTATATCGGGTCAGGTCGGGCGACGTCTTGGGCACGATTGCCGAGAAGCACGGTGTGAGCGTGCGCGAATTGCGCGCTTGGAATGGATTGAGGGGAGACATGATTCGGGCAGGACAAAAACTGTACATCCATGCAGACCCCAGGTGAATTGAAGCGGGCCTTTCGGGCTTTTGGTGTTTGGATGCCCTTGCTCGGGGTGTTGGTGGCGGTCGTCCTGGCGGGGTGCAACACGGAGGCGCCGCCTCAAACAAAGGCCGAGCGTTATGCGCTGTTGCCGGGCAAGCTCGGGCCCAGCGGTGAAGTGGTGATGGTGGTTTCGGAGGCCATGTGGAACCGGGGCATCGGGGAAGTGGTGGACAGTTTGTTTGGCAACCCCGTGCGCGTCTTGCCTCAATACGAGCCCCGCTTCGATGTGATCCGCCTCGATCCGGAGGAGTTTGATCGCTTTTGGAAGCCACACCGCAATCTGGTGGTCTTCGATATCGCGGACCGAATTGACACGCAGGAGCCCAAGATGACGGTGTTCCGCAACCGTTACGCAAAGGGCCAGATTTATGCGGAGGTCACAGGCCGCAATGTGGCCGGTGCAATCGCGGCATTGAACAGCCCCGAAGGAGGGCTCATGCTGGCTGACATGTTGGAACAAGAAGAGACGAAGCGCTACGGAGAGGTTGTGGCCTTGGACCGGAACCGCCAAGTGGAGGGAGAGCTGCGCGAGCAGCATGGACTGACTGCGGTGTTGCCGAGGGACATCAGGATGGTGGAGAGCACGGGGGGATTTTGCTGGCTGGAACGCTCTCTGACGCGAATGAAAGGGGGGCGGAACCACGACGTACAGATGGGCATTGTGGTGCACAGAACGCCGTATTCTGGTCCCGCGGACTTCTCCATGGAGCGCATGTTGGCGCGCCGTGATTCTTTATTGATGGCGCGGATTTCCTCGGCCAACGAGGGCAGCTATATGACCACAGAATACCGGCTTCCTCCACTGTATGAGGAGGTGTCATTTCGCGGCGGATTTGCCGCAACGATGCGCGGGTTGTGGCGCATGGAGGGCGACTTCATGGGCGGCCCTTGGACTTCAATTGCCTGGGTCGACGATGCCCGCGGCCAATTGGTGACGGTAGACGGTTATGTCTACGCCCCTTATTTCGGAAAACGAGAATATCTCAGGGAGCTCGAGGCCACCGTGCGTTCCTTTGCCCCCATCAAACCATAGCCCGGCATGAAATACATCATTCACTACACGTTGCGGGCCGATGGGCCGGAAGGCGAAATCATTGAGGCCACAGTACCAGAGGAGCCGTTTTCATTTACTGCGGGTGGCGAAGAAGTCCTCGACGAATTGGAACAGGCGGTCGGTGCAGCCCAGGTTGGCGACCGGTTTGAGCTGTTGGTTCCTTTCGACAAGGCGTATGGTCCTGAAATGGAAGGCGCTTTTGCGGTGTTGCCCAAGGAGCAGTTTGTGGACGACGAGGGGTTCGATGAGAGTGTCATGGCCGAAGGTGAGGTGGTCGTGATGCGCGATGACGAAGGCGATGAGGTGCATGGTGTTGTGGTGCACGTGGGCGAAGAGGAAGTCGAAGTGGATTTCAATCACCCATTGGCCGGCATTGACTTGCACTTCACGGTGCAGCTCATGGCCCGCGAAGAGGGTTAACCTTGTGCCTCCGCCTGTCGGATTAACTTCGACCTGGTCCCCATCATAACATGAGCAGCAACCGCAAACCGAGCCGCAGCAAGGCCCACGATTTCTCGGCACTGTCGACATCGCTTGGCGTCTCCTTGACGTTGGCTTTGTTGGGTGCCTTGGTGGCAGGTGCCTTGATGGTGCAGGACTTGAGGGCAGAGTG
Organism: Flavobacteriales bacterium; assembly: GCA_016780385.1. Lineage (GTDB taxonomy): Bacteria > Bacteroidota > Bacteroidia > Flavobacteriales_D > Sanyastnellaceae > UBA8752. The sequence goes on along the minus strand of JADHLY010000003.1, from coordinate 70,001 downwards.
GATGTCCTCCATGCGGGTGGACGTCGTGTTGAGTGAGGTGCCCGCTGATCAAGCGGGGGTCAACCAGTGGTTGGAGCAGATGAAGGGGGACAACGCTGTCTCGGAGGTCGTATATGTTGATCCGGATTCTGCTGCTCAGGAGTTGGAGTCAGAATTGGGCGAGCCGTTCATGGATTTTTTGGGCGCTTCGCCTTTGCCTGCAGTCTTGGAGGTGGCCCTTTCTCCATCGTGGATGGAAGGAATGGGGCTGGCGGGATTGGAGGCAAAAGCCGCGGAGTGGGCGGTGAAACCTGGCGTGTCCAGGGTGGAGTATCCCAAGGTGTTGCTCGAACGATTGGACCGCGGTTTCAAGGACTGGACGTACCCAGGCTTGGCATTGGTGCTCGTATTGATGGCCATTGTGGTGGCCCAAATCATGAATGTCGTGCGATTGAGCGTTTTCGGTCGGCGGTTCTTGATTCGCAGTATGGAACTGGTGGGTGCACCGCAGCACCGCATTCGCCGTCCCTTCATCGCAGAAGCGATGGGGTATGGGGCGGTGGGGGCGCTCTTGGCGTATGCCGGGGTCGTTGCCGCATTGATCGCTGTGCGCGAAGTTTTGCCGGGGGTCTTGGGCCCTTGGGGTGTACAAGAGTTGGGCGCCGTCTTGCTGTGCCAACTTGCCGTGGGGCTGGTGCTGACCGGCTTGAGTGCGCGGTGGGCTGTGGGCCGTTATTTTGGGGCGCGTCTGGACAAACTTGTATGAGTTGTGGACGGGCCACACATTCATCCTGAATTCACCGCTTATTTTCGCTGACATGAGCACGCCCTCCGCACAGCAGAATCAGAGCCTCAACGATGGGCGCAACGCGTTTCCTTTTGAGCGCCGCAATTACATTTTCTTTTTGCTGGGCATTGCCCTGCTGATCGTCGGTTATCTCTTGATGAGTGGGGGCGGTGTGGAGGACCCCAATGAGTTTTCGGAAGCCATATTCAGTGCCCGCAGAATTACCATTGCACCGCTGACCGTGCTCGCGGGATACGGCGTCATTTTTTACAGCATACTGAAGCGCTTTCCTGCTGAAGGGGCCAAGGCTTGATGGAAATTTGGGAGGCCATCCTGTTGGGTGTGGTCCAAGGGCTCACGGAGTTTTTGCCGGTGAGCAGTTCTGGCCACCTCGAATTGGGCAAAGCATTGCTGGGCATTAACGATGCTGGTTTGGCCTTTAGTGTGGTCGTGCATGGGGCGACAGCCTTGAGCACTTTGGTTGTGTTCAGGAAGGACATTCGAGATTTATTGATGGGATTGCCTCAGCGCTCCAAGAGCGGATTAGTGGCGCGCACGTTTGCAGGATATGTTCTGTTCTCCATGCTGCCATTGGCCGTGGTGTACGTGTTTTTCATGGACGTCTTGGAGGCCCGTTTGGACGGGCATATCGGAGCGGTGGGCATGGCATTGATGGCGACTGCAGCCATGCTGTATTGGGCCCAGACGAGGGGGCATGAAGGCGGCCGCTTGGGATGGATCGCAGTGCTGTTGATCGGTTGTGCCCAGGCTGTGGCGGTGCTTCCGGGCATCAGCAGAAGCGGGGCTACCATTTCTGCGGCGTTGTTATTGGGCATCAACCGCAGTGAAGCGGCGCGGTTCAGCTTCTTGATGGTGTTGCCTCCGATTTTGGGGGCGACTGCATTGGAGGTGTTGGATCTGATGGAGGAGCCGGCTTTGTTGTCCTCTGTTTCTGGTCTCGCGCTGGGTGCGGCAGCACTGGCTGCTTTCCTCAGTGGCCTTTGGGCCTGTCAAACGATGATCAATCTGGTCAAGCGAAATGGATTCAAGGGTTTTGCCGTTTACTGCGCAGCCATGGGCATTTTGGCGGTGGCACTTTCAATTCTCTGATGAGCGTATCTCGATTTCCATGGACCGTCCTCCTGGTCACCTTGGCACTGTTTTCCTGCACACCTAAAGTTCAATTCAACGAGCCCATGCCCCCGGGCAGGATGAACCTCCCCAACATTCCCAAAGCGATGCGGGGGGTGATCATTGAAGACGGGGAGCGCTGGGAGTTTGGAAAGGACACCTTGAAAATGGGGGATGAAGTCTTGGTCAATGGTGAGGACTTTTTGCTGCGGCGCATGGCGGGGCACATCATTTTGAGTCAGCCTGTAGTGGAGACCGGCCGTTGGGAGGTGTTTCCTGTCCGTAAGACCAAGGACAGCATGTACCTCGGTTATTTCGAGGATCACGACGTTTTCCTGAAGCGCATGTCCACCTTGTTGTCGGTAACGCCTGAGTCGGAGAAATCAGCGAGCAAACCCAGCTATCGGTACCATGTGTTGAGTCCGACGGCCAAAGAATTCAAGGTGATATTGAAGGAGCGCCTGTACGAAGAGGGAGACAATGGCGTCCCCTTACCCAAGGGCGGAGAGGTCAGGCCATAAGGCCGGCCACGGCAGACCAATTGACACGGTCCAAGATGGCCGCGACATAGTCTGTGCGCCGGTTTTGGTAGTTCAAATAATACGCGTGCTCCCAGACGTCAATGCCCAGAATGGGGCGTCCTTGAATCTCGGCATCCACGATTCCGGTCATCAGCGGGTTGTCTTGGTTGGGCGTCGAAGCGACAAACAATCGGTCGGGTTGATGGGTGTCTTGCACAAGCCAGCCCCAACCTGATCCGAAACGGGTGCTGGCCGCCTGTGCGAGCTCAGTCAGCATGGCTTCTTGACTCCCGAAGTTGGCGGTGATGCGCTCGGCAAGTATTCCTGAAGGAACATGGTCCTGCGGATTCGGGCTTGGCGTCAGGATGTTCCAGAACAGCGCATGGTTGAAGTGTCCACCCCCGTTGTTTCTCAGGCCTGTATCAGAAGCCTGAATGGAAGCGAGTACAGCTTCAAGGGATTGTCCGGAAAGGGCATGATTGGTCAAGGCCGCATTGAGCTTCCGAACATAGCCTGCGTGGTGCTTGCCGTGGTGGATGCGCATGGTCATGCGGTCTACAGCGGGCTCCAATGCTTCGAGGGCAAAACCGAGTTCGGGCAGGGTGAACCCTTCACTGGGTGCGGCATGGGGCGCCTCGCCTGAAGATGGGGCGCTGCCACAACCGAGCAGGGAGGAAACCAAGGGGGTGGCTACAATGCCGGCTCCTGCGAGGGATCCAACCTTGAGAAAGGTGCGCTTGTCCATGGGGTGTTGGGTTTGAAAGGAACAATTTGGGAAAGTCCCGTGATAATCAAACCGCCACTGTTCACGTTGGTTCAACGTGGGGATGTGTACCGCAGGACGGCCCCCTATTTTCATCCTTGCGAAAGCGCTACGACGATTGAGTTCAGCATTCGATTCCACAGACGAAGCGTCCCAGGACGCTCAACCACCAAAGTCCCGCTACCGGAGGGTATGGGTGGTGTGTTCCATTGTTGTGGTTCTCGTGGGGTTGACGTCGGCGGTGTGGTACCAGGCTCAAGGGTTGGAACAGCGCGTTTTAGCGGCCATTCAGCCCCATTTGAAGACAGATGTGCAGATTGGATCTGTCGACTTGACCGTCTTGAAGAGTTGGCCCGATGTGGAGGTGACGCTGCGTGATGTTGCAGTGGAAGACGCAGTGGACCGCGGACAGCCTTTTTTGCAGTTGGGGCAGGTGGGTGTCGTTTTTGCTTGGATGCCGCTGTTGTTTGGCCGTTTTGAAGTCGAACAGGTGCAATTGCGCCAAGGTCACATTCGCGTCCGGCGCCATGCCGACGGCCGTGAAGGGTGGCGTTTTTGGGCGGCCGAGGACATGGGCGGTGGCGATGGTGTGGATTGGAGCGTGCGGTCTTTGGTGCTGGAAGAGGTGACAGTGGAAGGCCAATGGATGGCGGATGGCGCGAGTCAGCCTGTGGCCTGGAAGGCGCTCTGCCGTAAGGCAAACTTGGCGGGTGAGTCGGATGCCGACGGGGCGTGGAAGGTCACGGGTCCCATTGAGCTGGAGGGAGCAGACCTTGAGGCTGCGGGTGAGCAATGGATGCAAAACTTGGGATTGTCTGCGCGACTTGACATCGCCATGACGGGATCGGAATTGGTGGTGCAGATGAATGGAGGCCGGGCTGTGGGACCTGTGGGTGGCGTGGACTTCGAGGCGGGCATTTACAGCAGGTCGGGATTTGAATTGGCTTTGTCCTTGAAGGGCACAGAAAGCGAGGCGGCCATGGGGGTTTTGCCGGGGATGTTGCAAGACCAATTGGGAGAGAACAAGCCCAAAATTTCAGGAGAAGTGGACCTGGATGTGGTCGTAGGCCGTCCTGTCACTGGGCTGCTGTGGGCAGGCCCGGGCGATTCCAAGTGGTCGGGAAGTTGGGCGGTGCGCATCGCGCCAAGGGACATGTCCGTGAATTGGCAAGGCACGCAGGCAAACTTGAGTGGTGGCGAAGCTGTGGTGTATTCAATGGGCAGTGGTTGGAGGGTTGAGGGATCATCATTGAAGGGCCGCGCTGCAGGTGGAGAAATGCAGCTGTCGGGAGGGTGGTCTTCCACGCCGTCGGGCGATGAGCTGGACCTTGAGGCGCGGCAGATTGCCCGCCTTGAAGAACTGTTGCAAATGATCAAGCCTTGGTGGGATGTGCCAGAAGGATGGGGTGTAGGCCCCGATGGGGTGATTCAGTCGGTCGTTGATGTGGGGTTGAGGCGGTCTGGCCAAGGGACATGGCAATGGAATTCTGGGGAAGTGGACATTTCGCTCTCTGATGTGGTGTGCACCATGCCGGGTTCATCTCCGGAAGGTGGGGGCAGCTGGAGTGTGGATGCTGCCCGCATTTCAGCTGCGCCGGACAAGTTGATCGCGGATGTGGCATCCTTTTCAGGCCCTGGGGTTCAAGGGGGGGTGATTCACTTGAATCAGAAAAGCAAGGATGACGCAATTGAGCTTGACCTGCAGGTCGAACGCGTTGATGTTGCGGCCTTGTTGAAGGCCTTCATCAGCGACGAAGCCCAAGGGCAGTTCGCAGGGGGCGATTGGCCCAAGTTGAATTGGAAGGTGTCTTTGGATGAATGGAGTTGGGATGCGCTCCACGCGCGTCAAACGGAGGCGTCAGGCACGTACGATTGGAAAGCCGCCCGGGGGACATTTGAGCAGGCGAAGTCAGCGATGTTCGGGGGCAACGCTGCGGTTCAAGGCCGTTGGGATGCGCGCGCCATTCACTTGAATGGCGGTATGCTGGGGGTTTCATTGTCTGCACTGTTGGAAGGAACGGGGGGGCTGGGGCAGAGCACATTGCTGCCTTCTCATGTTGGGGGAAGGCTGTGGGCGGATGGCACGCTGGATTACCATTTTAACAAGAGCCCCGAGCTGACTTGGGAGACCGCGCTTGAAGTCCGGATCGAAGAGGGAGAGTTGCGCGATTTTGAATTGCTTCAGCGCATTCCAGAAACGCTGAAGTCTGAGGCGAAGTACAGGTTGTTGGCCGATACAGACGACCTGAGTCGGCGGTTGAAGCGGGTGCGCTTTGGGCCCATTGCGACACAGGTCGCGCTTGAGCGGGGTGTATTCACCTTGGAAGAAACCGAGGTGATGTCGGATGCCATGGACATCGGTATCGCGGGATGGCAGCGTTTGGATGGCGGCATGGATTACACCTTGGACTTTGCCTTGCGCGATTTGAAATCGGACCAGGAAGAGTTTGGAACCACCGCAGACGATGGATTGGGCCACCGGTTTTTTCTGGCCATCGGAGGCACCTTGGAAGCACCGGAATTCGGTTACGACCGGGACGCTCACAAATCACACAGGCAGACCGAACGCAAGGGGGCCTTGGACCGGTTGAAAGGCGTTTTTGGCGTCAATGGAGAGGATGGTGCAGCGGCGGACTCTGTTCCAAGGGCCTCACAATTGTCCATGGGTGCGGACACAGTGCGGGATGCTGATTCGCCAAAACAGAAGCCGACGTTGAATTTTGAGGATGACGACGATGACTTTTAGGGGTGATTTCTAGACGAACTTAATTTGTTATCAGCCGAACGTTAATATTTACTATCTTAGAGGCCTTCGTTGAAACAGTTGAACTTGTTGCGAAGGCTTAACCAAATCTGACCTTGTTTCTTACTTGTGGTCAATAAAACGTCGGCTGAGGCCGGCGTTTTCATTTAAGCGGGGTTTAATTCTTGCGGTGATCGCCCACAAAAAGGGCGTGTTCCCGGATACCTTCGGCCCAACATCTCCCGTTGGGAAGTCGTCCAAACGCTGTGCGCATCAATAACAAGCAATATTCAAGGGCCCTCCTGTTGGTGGGAGCAACCATTATTGTGGGATTGACCCTTTGGTCGAGCGGTCACATTGCGCGCACGTTGCGCGTGGAAGAGCAGCGCAAAGTGGAATTGTGGTCTGAAGCGATTGTGCAGCGGGCAGAACTGGTCGGATATACGGAGGAGCTTTTTGCCTCATTGCGCCGAGAGGAGCGCGACAAAGCCGACCTGATTGGTGAGGCTTACCGCATCATTCAGGAAGCGGATCCGGGCGCCCCCATTGATTTGACCTTCATCACCCGGTTCATCCAAGCTAACCGCACCATTCCTGTCCTGGTTTACAAGGACAGCGTCTTGACTGCGGACATCCATGTGGCGCCTTCGATGCGCAGTCCCCGGCAGCTCGATTCTTTGCGCGACGCCATGGCCGCCCGCGGATCGGTGATTGAATTCGAACAAGGCTCAACCTTGTTTTACGACCAGAGCAACCGTTTTCGCGACTTACAGACGGTGATGGACGACATCATCCACTCGTTTATTTCGGAAACGGTCTTGAACTCGGCTTCTATTCCTGTGCTGCTTGCCGACTCCACGTTGACCCACATTTTGCGGGCGGACCGGTTCGCACCAAAGGAACTCTCGGATACGGCGGCTTTGATTCGGCGTTTGGCTGAGGTCAACCCCCCAATTTTGTTGGATTTGCCCGATGCTGGCAGGCGTTGGATCCTCTACGATGAGTCGATTGTCCTCAAGCAGTTGCGCTATTTCCCTGTGGTTCAGCTGTTGATCATCGGCGGTTTTTTGTTGCTGGCGTATTCGACGTTCAGTGCGTTCCGGCGTTCCGAGCAAAACCGGGTTTGGGTGGGCATGGCCAAAGAGACAGCTCACCAATTGGGGACGCCTTTGTCCGCGCTGATGGCTTGGGTCGAGGTGTTGAGGAGTGAGGATGTCGATGAAGCGGTGCTCGAGGAATTGGGCAAGGACATTGATCGTCTGCGGACGGTCACAGACCGGTTCTCCAAAATTGGTTCGGAGCCTGAATTGGCGCCGGATGATATCGGGTCTTTTGTGAAGGAGACCATGGCGTATTTGAAGCGCCGGATGCCCAGGGCGGTTGAATTCGATATTGCTGTAGGTGAGGTGCCGCTGCGGGCGGCCTTTAACCCGGCCTTGTTTGGGTGGGTGCTCGAAAACCTCACGAAAAATGCGGTAGACGCGATGGAGGGGTCGGGACGACTCTCCTTGTCATTGCGCGAAGAGTCTGGGGCGGTGGTGTTGGATGTAGAGGACACGGGCAGGGGCATGCCCCGCCGGGTGCAGCGTCAGGTATTCGATCCTGGCTTCAGCACAAAGACCCGAGGCTGGGGGTTGGGACTCAGTTTGGTAAGGCGCATTGTCCGGGAATATCACGGTGGGCAAATCGTGGTTCTGCGCAGCGAAGAGGGGGTTGGCACAACGTTCCGTGTGACTTTGCCCTTGGTTTCGGAAGAGTTGGGCTAAATTCGCGGTCCTCCTTTGCCCGGATGGCGGAATTGGTAGACGCGCGCGACTCAAACTCGCGTTCCTTTGGAGTGTGGGTTCGATTCCCACTCCGGGTACAAATAAGAGGCCTCAAGCGAGTAAATTTCGCTTATGAAACAGGCCTTCCTTCTGATTTTAAGTACGTCTTTGGCTTTGGCTGCGGTTGCGCAGCCTGTGCTTTCTTGGAGTGAGCCAACGGGCAGTGGTTACTCCGCGGATGTTGTGGCAGGCGCTTATATCGCCCCTACGGCTGCAAGTGCGGAACCACAATCCTGGGACTTCAGTGATGTAACGGGCAGTTCAATCGCCCTGTATAACCTGGCGCCAGCAGAATCTTCTCCCTTCGCCGCATTGTTTGAGGGTGCAGATTGGGTGAGTGGTACCGGAGATCAATTGTCCTTCTGGGGATATCAGGATGGCGCATTTACAGTTCAAGGCAATGCGAACAGTGCTTCGGGCATCGCCCTTTCCTTTGACGACCCGTTGACGCAGATGACCTATCCTCTTGAGTTTGGTGGGGTGCACACCGATACGTTTGCAGCCGATCAGATTTTATTGGGCCAGCCGTATTCCTTGGTGGGTTCATTGTCATTTGAAATTGATGCTTGGGGCTCAATGGTGACGCCGGATGGCACTGCGTTTGATGAGGTGCTCAGGGGAAATTATGCGCAGAACTACACGGAGACGTATGATGGCGATACCGCCAATTGGTACCTGAACCAGGTGATGTACTTCGTCCCCGATTCATCGTTGGCTGTGTTCTTTCATGAAGAGTTGATTGTGACGGACAACTCGGGGCTGACTTTGCTCGAGCTGACGGATGTGGCCTGGTATTCAGACCCTATTGCTGACGTGCCGTCTGTGCAGCCCTCGGCCCTGCAGACGCCTTATCCGAACCCGGCAAAAGCAGGCGAAACATTGACGTGGAAGCTGCCTGAGAATTGGGGATACCGGGCCATCTCCATGGACGGAAAAGTGCTAGCTGAAGGCGATTCAGAGGGGCCAATGGGCACTCGAATTTCGACGGCTGAATGGGGCCGCGGCATGGTGCTCCTGCATCCGCTGGATCCCAAGGGCGAGGAGGTGGGCTCCGTGTCTCGTGTCTTGATGCACTGAGGCTGTGCTGACGAAGAAGGCACAATACGCGTTTCGGGCATTGACCGTGTTGGCGCGCAGACAACAGGCCACTGCCGAGGGCGAGGGCAAGGAGTGGTTGAGTGCCCGAGAAATTTCGGAGCAGGCACCCATGAGCGTGAAGTTTCTCGAGCAGATTTTGGTTGAGCTTCGGTCTGGTGGAGTGGTCAAGAGCCGCAGGGGACCTATGGGCGGCCATTCGCTCAGGCGGCCTGCCGATGAGATTAAAATGGCCGCGGTGATGCGCATGATGGATGGTCCTATCGCGCCGTTGGCCTGCGTGAGCCTGCATTACTACGAACGTTGTGAAGATTGCGTCGAAGAGGATTGCGGTTTGCACCGGATGATGTCGGATGTACGCGACGCACAATTGGGGGTCTTGGAGCACCGAACGTTGGCAGACCTTTTATATCCCACTTAACTTGTAGGATAAGTGTGCGAAGTCCTATATTCGTGGCATGGTATTGTCTCGAAGGGTCACCGTTTTGGACGCGCTGGTGCGCGACATTGAAGCGGAGGTGGCGGCGCAAACTGATGCAGGAGGTGTGGTGTTGACCACGTCCTTCAGCAAGGAGGACCAAGTGCTCACATGGGCTGTGGCAGAGAGCGGGGCCGAAGTGGACGTGGTTTCCTTGGATACCGGCTTTTTGTTTCCCGCCACGGTCGAGACATGGAAGCAGTCCGAGGCGCACTTTGGGCTGAAGGTTCGGTCCTTGAAACCAGATGAAGAAGCGGTCACAGGCTTGGGAGAACTCGAGCGCATCTATGAGGGTGTGGATGCCCGAAAGCAGTGCTGTTCGGTCCGCAAAATCCAACCGTTGCGCAAGGCGCTTTCCGGAAAAGGCGCCTGGTTGACGGGTTTGCGCCGCGCTCAAAGCCCAAACAGGGCGTCCATGGAGAAACGAGAGCATGACGCCAATTGGGACATCGTGAAGGTTCACCCTCTGTTGGAGTGGGATGATGCAACGCTCGATGCCGTGGTGTCAGCGACGGGCGTTCCTGTGAACCCCCTTTACAAAATGGGTTACCCCAGCATAGGTTGTGCGCCCTGTACGCGTCCCGTTCTTCCCCACGAGAACGCGCGTGCTGGAAGGTGGTGGTGGGAGCAGTCTTCCAAAGAGTGTGGTTTGCACCGGGGTTGAGCCCGAGCTGCTGAGAACCGGCTCAGTAAGCGCGTTCTGATCGCCCTTCTTTCCAGAATACAAAGGCGCGGTTGGCCACTCGGTTGCCGCCCGGTGTGGGGAAGTCCCCGGTGAAATACCAGTCGCCTTTGTGCTCGGGAATGGCGGCGTGAAGCCCTTCTACGCTTTGGTAGATGATGCGGACTTCAGCTTGGATGTTGCTGGGGGTTAGGAGCTCGGAAATCTTGTTGGAGGTCTCTTCCTCTGACAGTTGATCGTAGATGGGCTTGACCTTGTTGAGTTGCTCTGAAAAGGGCTTCTCTAGTTCGGCCTTGCAGTCTTCATAAACCCGCTCGATCAGCGCTTCGTTTCCGCGTTCCTTGTGCAGGGCAATGGCGGCTTGGAAGGCGATGAAGTCTCCCATTTTCGCCATGTCTATGCCGTAGCAATCGGGATAGCGAATCTGTGGTGCGCTGCTGGCGACGACGATGCGTTTGGGTCCCAGACGGTCGAGGATGCGCAAGATGCTGCGCTTGAGGGTGGTGCCCCTGACGATGCTGTCATCGATGACAACGAGCTGATCCACCCCGCGCTTCACGGTGCCGTATGTGATGTCGTAGGCGTGTGTGACCAGGTCGTCACGGGCCCCATCATCGGCGATGAAGGTGCGCAGCTTGGCGTCCTTGAGGGTGACCTTGTCGACCCGTGGGCGTTCCTCCAAGATGTCGCGCACATCATCCGGAGATGGGTTGGCGCCCAAACCGAGGATGCGCTGGATTTTGCTCTGATTCAGATGGCTTTCCAGCCCTTTGACCAGCCCATAAAAGGAGGTTTCCGCGGTGTTGGGGATGAAACTGAAGACGGAGGCATCGAGGTCGTGCTCCACTGCTTCGAGCACTTTGGGTACGAGGGACTCTCCGAGGGCCACGCGTTCCTTGTAGATGTCGGCATCGTTTCCGCGGGAAAAGTAGATGCGTTCGAAGCTACAAGGGGTGCGTTCCGCAGCAGCGCGGACCTGCTTGATGGACGCATTTCCGTTCTTGGAAATCAGCAGGGCTTCACCGGGTTGGAGTTCCTTGACCTGATCCGTTGTGGTGTTGAAGGCCGTTTGGATGACCGGACGCTCAGATGCCGCCACAATGACCTCATCGTCTTCATACCAGAAACAGGGTCGAATCCCATTTGGGTCGCGGGCAATAAAGGCGTCACCAGTGCCGATGATGCCGCCCATGACGTAACCACCATCCCATGCTTCTGAAGCCTTCTCCAGCACGTGGCCGACGTTGAGGTTTTGGGCGATGAGGTCGCTGATTTCGTGGTTTTCATGGCCCTGCTCCTTGAAGTCGCGGAAGCGGGCTTCTACCTCTTCATCGAGGAAGTGCCCCACTTTTTCGAGGATGGTGACCGTATCTGCTTTCTCTTTGGGGTGTTGGCCGAGGCCCACAAGGACGTCGAACAGTTCGTCGACGTTGGTCAGGTTGAAGTTGCCGGCAAGCGCCAAGGTGCGGCTGCGCCAGTTGTTTTGGCGCAAGAAGGGGTGCACGCGCTCTATGGTATTGCGGCCATAAGTGCCATAGCGCAAGTGGCCGAGGAAGACTTCACCGGTAAAGGCGAACTCCTTTTGCAACCAAGCGGCATCCTTGAGCTTTTCGGGCTGGTGCTCGCGGGTCTCAGCAAACCGGCTCATGACCTGAGAAAACAGGTCCTCGATGGGCTGCCTGGCGACGGAACGCGAACGGCTGAGGTAACGGTGCCCTGGCGGAACGGACAGCTTCACATTGGCCAAGCCAACGCCGTCTTGTCCCCGGTTGCGCTGTTTCTCCATCAGGAGGTACATCTTGTTCAGGCCGTAAAAGGCCGTCCCGTACTGGTCGATGTAATACTGCAGGGGCTTTTTGAGCCGGAGAAGGGCTATGCCACACTCGTGTTGGAGAAGGTCGCTCATCGGGTGCCGGAAGGTTCCGGAGTTGCGAATTTAGAGCGGTCCTGAGGGAATCAGTCCAGATATCCCAGATCGATGAGACTGTGGGCCGTGGCAACACCGGCATCCTCAGCTGACCGGGGTTTCCAGCCGTATCGTTTGCGCGCCTTGTCGGAGGAGACGTTGGCCATGTAGCCCAATTCGGCGAGGACCACGCGCACTGAAGGGTCGAACAAAGCAAAGAACCGCAGCAAGAAGTTGGGCATGGCCAGGGTGCCCACTTTGCGGCCCTCTTTGGGGAATGCGCGCTTGAGGGCCTTCGCCAAATCGCGAAAGGGCAGGGTGCTGGCGGTGGCGGCAAACCGCTCGCCGGCGGCCTTGTCGTCGTTGAGCACCAAAAAGTGTAGGCTCACAACATCGCGCACGTCGACGGTCGGGTACCCCAAGTGGGGGACGCCGGGAAATTCACCGCGCATCATTTTGAGGATGACGTCGCCACTGGTTCCTGCATCCTTTCCGTTGAGGATGGGACCGAAAATGAAGCCGGGGTTGACGGCAGAGACGGACATCGCCGGCTGTTGCTTGGCCATCATCCACAGGTCTTGCTCGGCCAGTGTTTTGCTCTTGATGTAGGCTGTGATCATGCCCCCATCGAGTTGGGTCCAGTCCTTTTCCGTGAAGTTGGTGTTTTCCCGACCATGGCCGTATGCGATGGCCACGGTGGATGAGGTCTGCACCAACCGATTCACGCCTTCTGCAGCACAGGCTTCAAAGACATGCTTGAGTCCTTGTCGAGCGGGCCCGATGATGTCTTGCTCGTCCTTGGGAACGCCCAATGGAAAGGGAGATGCGACATGCAATGCGGCGTCACAGCCGGAAGCCGCATCCCGCCACCCTTCGGGTGAGAGCAAGTCGGCTTCGTGAAAAGTGAGGCGCTGCAGGGCCTCCTCAGCTTGTTCACCGAGCTGTGAAGCCAGTATGTCCCGCACAGAATCAGCGCGGCCGAGGGACCGCAACGTGCCGCGCACGGTGTGGCCTTGGCGCAGGGCTTCCAGGGCCATGTGGCCGCCGACAAAACCGGTGACCCCGGTGATGAGCAGGGTGTTGTATTTCATAGAAAGGCCCTGGTTCACGAGGGATTCACAGGCAGGCGCTTGAGCCACTTGTAGTTTGCACGGGTCAAGTACCACATCATGATGGGGACAATCACCAGCGTGAGGAAGGTGGCAAACGTCAAGCCATAGATGATGGCCCAGCTCATGGGCTTCCAGAAGATGTTGTTGTCTCCTCCGATGTAGATCTTGGGGTCATACTCTGCCAAGAGGCTCACGAAGTCCACGTTGATGCCAATGGCGAGGGGCAGGAGCCCAAGTACGGTGGTGATGGCGGTCAGCAGCACAGGACGCAGACGGGTCCGGCCACCTTGTATGATCAAGGGGACGATCTCAGCAAACGGCAGGAGGTCGTCTTCACCCAACCCCAACTCCCGCTTTTTGCGGTCAAAGAGCAGGTTGGTGTAGTCGATGAGTACGATGGCGTTGTTGACCACCACACCGGCCAGGGAGATGATGCCAATCATGGTCATGATGATCACGAAGTCTTGGCGGAAGACCACAAGGCCCAGGAACACGCCGGTAAGCGAAAACAGCACGCTGAAGCCGATGATGAAGGGCGTGGAGATGCTGTTGAATTGCGCGACAATGATCAAGAAGATGAGGAAGAGTGCGATGACCAACGCCTTGGAAAGGAAGGCCATTTCCTTGGCCTGCTCTTCTTGTTGTCCGGTGAACTCCCACTGGACACCGTCTTGAGCCGGGTAGTCGTTCATGGCGGCCTTGATGGCGGCCACGACCTCGTTGGCGTTGTACCCGCCGAGGACATTGGAAGACAAGGTCACAGTGCGGTCGAGGTCCTTCCGCTTGATGGCGTTGTAGGTGGTGGACCGCCCTGCTGAGGCTACCGCGGAGATGGGCACCTCCTTGATTTGGCCGTCGGAAGCACTGCGGAAGATGATTTTTTGGTTCATCAACGCGTCGGCATTGTTGCGGTAGGCATCGGAGAACCTCAGGTTGATGGGGTAATCGTCCTCACCGTCCTTGTAACGGCTGACTTCGCGCCCGAACAGGGCGCTTCGGATGCCGTATCCGATTTGTTGCGTGCTCAATCCATACCGACGGGCCTTGTCGCGGTCGATGGTAATGGGCATTTCCGGTTTGGACTTTTCGACGTCGAGCTTGAGGCCTTCCACCCCTTGGATCCCCGTGGATTCAATGAAGCGCTTCATGCCATCGGCGTAAGCGAGTGCGGTCTCGTAATCGGCGCTGGTGATTTCGAGGTTGATGGGCAATCCTTGAGGGGGGCCGTCGGAATTCTTGGTCGCCCGAATGAGGGCGTCGGGATACCCTTTGACCTCGTCACGGATGGCGTTGAGCACATCGGTGGTCCTGAGGCCTTGGCGGTCTTGGAACTTCAGGAAACTCACCGTGATGCGGCCCTTGTTTGGTGTGGCCCCCAGCTGTGGCCCCTCGGCGGGGTCGGAGGTGCCCTCACCCACTTGGGCGATCACAGAGTTGACCAGAAATTGATCGGCTTCTCCGTCTTCACCTTCCTGCAGAAACTCCGGGCGGTTGATGGCTTTCATGACCATGCCCTCCACCTCTTGGGTCACCCGGTTGGTCTCTTCGATGTCCGTTCCGATGGGCATGTCGATGTAGACATTGACATACTGCGGCTCGTTCTGTGGGAAGAATTCCACCTTGGGGGGGAACATGCCCAACAGCATGAGGGACGCAAACAAAAGGCCGATCATGCCATAGAAGAACAGCCAAGGCTTGGTGCCGCGCAGGGAGAAGCGGAGCAAACGCTCATAACCGTTTTCTAGGGCGGGCAGCAGCTTGTTTTGAAACCACGCCGTGGCGGGTGTCAAGAGGTATCGGTTGAGCAGTCCGATGATGCCGCCAAGGACGAAGAGGTTGCCCAAGGTGTTCCAACCGGCGCCTAGCAAGAGCAGCCCCACAACGAAGAGGATGCCGGTGGTGATGAACAGCCGGCGCACGTTCATTTCGGCCTCTTCCACCCGCATGTAGAGGCTCGTCAACATGGGGTTGATCACCAACGCGATGAAGAGGGATGAGGACAAGACGATGATCAGGGTCATCGGCAGGTATTTCATGAATTCACCGATGATGCCGGGCCAAATCGCCAGTGGAAGGAAGGCCGCCAATGTTGTGGCCGTCGAGGCGATGATGGGCCATGCCACTTCGCCCACGCCATAGCGTGCGGCATCGAACGGCGACATGCCTTCATCCATCAGTCGATAGATGTTTTCGACCACCACGATGCCATTGTCCACGAGCATGCCAAGGGCCAGCACCAAGGCAAAGAGGACCATCACATTGAAGGTGATGCCCAAGGCGTTCAGGATGGCGAAGCTCAAGAACATGGACAGCGGGATGGCGACACCGACAAAGAGGGCGTTGCGCAGTCCGAGGAAGAAGAGCAAGACGCCCACCACCAGCAGCACGCCGAGGATGATGCTGTTTTGAAGCTCGTCGACCTGGGTTCGGGTCTGGTCTGACTGGTCCGAGGTGATGCTGACGTTGAGGTCTGAAGGCAAGAACTCCGCCTTGGCCTCTGTGATGATGCGGTTGATTTCGTCGGAGGCGATGATGAGGTTTTCGCCGGCCCGTTTGCGGACATCGAGCGAGACTACGGGATTGCCCCACTCGCGGGCAAAACTGGTGGCTTCCTGGTCTACGAACCGCACTTTGGCCACATCGCGCAGGTAGACGGGCTTCCCGCCTTCTGCCTTGACGATGATGGACTCCAGGTCTTCGGCGTCGCGGAAGTCACCCACAACTTGCACGGTGCGCCGGCGCCCATCCATCAGGATGTCGCCACCGGAGATGGACAGGTTTTCCTGGCCGATGGCCTGGGCGATGTCGTTGAAGCTGACGAGCATGGCTTCCGCCCGAAGGTGGTCGACTTCGACCTCCATTTCTTTGGCGTTCACCCCTCGGATCTCGGCCTCGTTGATTTGCTCGATGTCCTCGATGCGCTCTTGCAGGATTTCGGCGTAGTCTTCCAGTTGGTCGATGGGGTAGTCACCAGAAAGATTGACCTGCATGACCGGAACGAGCTCGGTGAAGTTGAGGTCGAAGATGTTGGGGTCGCTGGGCAGGTCGTCTGGAAAGCTGGGGTCGCTCATGGCGATGTCCACCTTGTCCTTGACCTTTCGCAGTGCCACTTCTGGTGTTACGGAGAAGTCGAACTTGATGTCGATGGAGCTGTAGCCTTGCTGGCTCGTAGAGATGATCTCGTCGATGCCCGTGATGCCCTTGAGTTCTTTCTCAATCGGTCGGGTGATGAGTTTCTCAATGTCGCCAGGGCTGTTGCCGGGATAGGGGGTTCCTACAAAGACCTCGGGAACGACGACTTCTGGGAAGCTTTCCTTCGGGACGGTGATGTAGGACGAGATACCGGAGATCAAGATGATCACGATCAAGACCGCCACGGTGGTGCGGTTTTTGATCGAGGCGGTACTCAGGCCGAATTCCTTGGGTGTCTTGGGATCCATGGGGTGGGGTCGCTTGGGGGTCGCTTGGAAAACAGCGGGATTAGCGCATGATCTGGACGGCTTCGCCTTCCACAACTTGACCCGCGCCGCGGTCGATGATGGTCATGCCCGGCGAAACGCCTTCAAGGATCAATACGCGCTCATCAGCCGAAGGCCCAATTTGAACGGGCTGACGGACGGCCTTTCCCCCTTCGATGGTGTACACAAAATCAAGCCCTTCCCGGTTTTGGAGGATGAGACTCGATGGCAAGGAAATGGCGCTGTCGAGGTGCAGATCGTTGATGTGCAGTGCCGCAAACTCATTGGGCAAGAGCTCTGAGCCTTCGGGTACGGGGACCACAATTTCAAAGGTGCGGTTGGCGGGTTCGATGTAGCGTCCAACCCTGGAAATGGCGCTGGTGAGGGTGGCGCGGCCGGCCATGGCGATGTCCACGCGCTGACCGGCTTCCACCTTACCCACATAGTGGTCGCTGACTTTAGCGCGGACATACATGTCGTCCAGGTCCATTACCCGGGCGACGGGCTGCATGGGAGAAGCCATGCCGCCTTCCTTGGCAAAGATGCGGTCGACGGTGCCGGCAAAAGGCGCAGTCACCTTTCCGAAATCCACCTGCTCAGTGAAGGCCGCGATGCTTTCCTCCAATGCTTTGACGTTGGTGCGGGCCTCGAGCAGCTGTACCTCGGTGCCGATGCCCTGTTCCCACAGGCGCTCTTGTCGGGCGAGCACGTCCTTGGCGAGCGTCAATCGGGTGTCCAATTCGTCCTGGTTGCGGGCCACGGCCTCGTTGTCGAGGTCCATTAAGACCTGTCCTTTTTGGACGGTTTGACCCTCTTCCACGCGGATGCGCAGCACGGTGCCTTGGGTCATGGGAAAGACCTGGGCGAGGCGGTCGGTTTCCACATTGCCTTGAACGGTAAAGAAGTGGTCGAACGGGGCGATTGAAGCTTGCAGGGTTGTGACCTTGCGGGCTTCGGAAGTGGCCGGAGCGGTGGCGCCGGATGTTTCAGGGGCGCTTTCAGGCGCGGAACCACCACACGCGGCCAGTAACAGCACAGTGGTGAGGAAGAGGGATGAGCGGATCATGGGGATCAGGCGTTGAGGGAACGTTCGAGGCGGAGGTGGGCGTTGAACCAGCGGAGCGTGGCTTGGGCGAGGTTGGCTTGGGCGTTGACCAACTGGTTTTGGGCCTGTGTGAGGTCAAAACTGCTGGCGAGGCCCTCTTGAAAACGGATGCGGGTGCGGTCGAGGATGCGCTCGGCGAGGTCAAGCCCGCGCTGGGCTTGGACACGTTGTTCCAAGCTGGCGTTGTATTCGGACCGGGCTGCTCGGTATTCGAGGGTGGCCGCTTGCGTCATCTGCTCGAGGGCGGTCGAGGCGCGGTCCCGGGTCAACTCGGCCTGCAGGACCTTCTCCTTGCCGCCAAAGCTGGACCAAATGGGGATGTTCATTTGAACCCCAACGAGCTGGATGGGGTACCAGCTTCCGGCGCCGAAGAAGTCAAAGGCTTCTCTCTGGGCATTGCGCTGGTTGGTGTAGAATGCGCCAATGCTGGGCATGCCGGCGGCTTTTTCGTTCCGGATTCCGAGTTCGGAGAGCTCGAGGTTCTTGGTCTGGGATTGGATTTCGGGCAACCGGTTTGCGTCAAATGGAGTGCCGAGTACCGATGCGCCATCGAATGCGCTGGACAACGTCTCAAAGCTGTCGGCGAGGATCACGGTCGTCTCGACCGGCATGCCGACGGTGAACTTGAGGGCGTCCAACGCCACGGTCGCCATGCTTTCTGCCGTGGCCCTTTGTTGGGCCATTTCGGACAAGGCGAGCTCTAACTGATCGGCATCGGTGGACTCAGCGAGCCCCTCTTGAACCAAGGCTTGGGTCTGCATCAGCGCCTCTTCGGCCAGCGCTTCAGCCGCCATGAGGATGGCGACATTTTCTTGGGCGGCCAATGCGGCGGCATAGCCTTCACCTGCGGCGCGTCGGGCGTCGGCGATGGACTTGGATTCCGCGGCTTCCATCCCGCTGGCGTAGGCCTTGGCGGCTTGGATGCCGACGAAGTAGCTCGGACTGAAAATGAGTTGTGTGGCGGTGATCCCTGCGGTCATGGTTTGGGAAGCGCCGAATTGAAATTCTTGAATGGCGTTGGGGTCGGCAGGAGGGGCATCCAAGGGAACGCCTGTGGCTTGTGCGACACCACCCAAGAAGGAGTTGAGGTAATCAGGGAAACCGAAGACGTCGCCGCTGGAGACTTGCGTCGGGATGTCGATGTAGCGGTTGTATTCGACCGAACCGCTCACCTGTGGAAAGCCGGAAGCGATGATTTCTCGTGTGCTGCTTGCCGCTTCTTGGGTGTCAAATGAAGCATAGCGGACGTTGTAAGCCCGGGTGGCCGCCAATGACTGGGCTTCTTCGAGCGTGAGCCTGACCCCCGATCCACTGGGGGAAGCTTGGCCGAAAATGGGGCCTTGCAAAAGCAGGGCGACCAACAGAGGGAGTGTACGCATGATGGTGGACGTGTTCACGGGTTGTTGTTGCGTTGACGGAGGTATTCCAATCCCTTGTCGGTGGCAATGCCCCTGAGGTGATAGGTGTGCAGTTCTTGTTGCAAATCGGACAAGGGCCGGCCGAATTCGTCAATGGTGGATGGATCGGTCATGGTGTGCACCATGGCCATGTGCAGCCTTGAAATCAGCTTGGCATCAAAATCAGAGCGAAACAGGCCCTCGGATTGTCCGCGTTGGATGTTGCGGATGAGGTATCCCTGCATGGCCTCCATCTTGTGGTGGTGCAGGCGGTTCATGGCTTCAGGGTAGTATTTCTGAAGGTCGAACAGCATGCTGGGGTGCATTTCGCGGAGTTCACCTTGGAAATACTCCATGACGGCGATGACCGCATCGATGGCGTTCAGCCCGCCTTTTGCGAGGGCCTCGGTGCGCTCTGATTGGCGGTTGCAGGCTTGGTTGAAGACCTGCAGTACCAAGTCGGCCTTGTCTTTGAAGTACCGGTACAGTGTTTTTTTGGAAACGCCCAGTTGTGAGGCGAGGTCGTCCATGCTGACGGCCCTGACCCCAAACCTTCGAAACGCCCGCTCACACCCTCCCAGCAGCTCGGACAGGCGTTTGTCTTGTTGGGTTCCTTGGTTGATGGGGCTCATTGAGGGCGCTTTCAAGGCCGCAAAAATAGTGTGGAGAATGCACAGGGGAAACGAAATGCTTGTTAAAACGTTTCCTGCGGTTTCTACGGGGGCGTCTTTCAGTCGAGACGGATGCCCAGCCCCTTGACCAAACCACTGAGGTCTGCCGCGTCGAAACGCGCCCCCCTTAGGCGGTTGTCCGAAGGGTCAATGGTCCAGTCTGTGGCGCCGCGCAGGTCGGCGTCTCGCAGATCGGTTCGCTGGAAGATGGCGTCGCGCAGCCGGCTTTCTGTCCACGAGGTTTCACGTGCGTCTGCACCCGAAAAGTTGTTTCCGCTCAGGTCGGACCGCTCCAGTTTCATGCCCTTGAGGTCCATGCCCTCCCAGTCACATAGCGGGGCCTTGCATTGGTCCAAGGTGAAGGACATGAAGGACGGCTGGAGGGTGGTCCACCTCACCTTGTTGAGGGTGCAGTCGGCAAAGGTGACGCCGTGAAACCGCACATTGGTGAGGCGGACTTCTGACAGCTGACAGGACTGAAAAGTGCAGTGCTCGAAGCGGGCGTCCCGCCAATCGGAATGGCTGAGGTCGAGTCCTTCGAAGTGGCACGCTTCGAAGTGGTGCCCCGCCCAAGGAAAGGGGGGAAGGGGTGCTGTTGACTGGGTTTCAGCCGTCCAGCGGGATTGGTAGTGTTCCATTAGGAAAGGGCGCGCCGAATGAGCGCGGGGTCTGCATTTTGTGCGAGGGTGACCTTGAGTTTGGGCTCTGCTTTCATGGCGCGGCGAATGGCAAACTGGGCTTCTTTGTTGCGGGCCCAACTTCGGCGGGCGATGCCGTTGTTGACGTCCCAATGCAGCATGGAAGTGAGCTTGGCCTCGGCCTCGGCCGTACCGTCGAGGAGCATGCCGAACCCGCCATTGATCACCTCTCCCCAACCAACGCCTCCGCCGTTGTGGAGGGACACCCAAGTGGCACCTCGGAAAGCGTCACCGACGAAGTTTTGGACCGCCATGTCCGCTGTAAATGCTGAGCCATCGTAGATGTTGGAGGTCTCGCGATAAGGGGAATCCGTGCCGCTCACATCGTGGTGGTCGCGGCCCAAAATCACAGGGCCAGAAAGTGTACCACTGGCGATGGCCTCGTTGAAGGCCTTGGCGATGCGCATGCGCCCTTCGGCATCGGCGTAGAGGATGCGGGCCTGAGACCCGACGACAAGTTTGTTGGCCTTGGCGCCACGGATCCATTGGACGTTGTCGGCCATTTGCTGGCGGATTTCGATTGGAGCCTCGGCCATCATGCCTTCCAGCACTTCGCAGGCGATGGCATCTGTTGTGTCCAGGTCGGCAGGGTCTCCCGAACCACAGACCCAACGGAAGGGCCCAAAACCGTAATCGAAGCACATGGGCCCCATGATGTCTTGGACGTAGCTGGGATAGCGGAAGTTCTCGCCATCCTCGGCCATGATGTCGGCGCCAGCGCGGGAACTCTCCAGCAAAAAGGCGTTTCCGTAATCAAAGAAGTAGGTGCCTTTGGCGGTGTGGCGGTTGACGGCTTCGGCATGGCGCCGCAAGCTGTGTTGGACGCACTCCCTGAATTGTTTCGGGTCCTCCGCCATCATGTGCTGCGCCTCCTCGAAGGTCAGTCCAGCAGGATAGTAGCCGCCCGCCCAAGGGTTGTGCAAGGAGGTTTGGTCTGAACCGAGGTGAATGTGGATGCCGGCTTCGTGGAAGTGCTCCCACACGTCGACCACGTTGCCGAGGTAGGCGTAGCTCACCGCTTCTTGTGCTGTCATAGAAGCCCGGACCCGCTCGGCAAGTTCCGCGACGTCTTCTACAACGTGGTCCACCCAACCTTGCTCGTGTCGCTTCCAGGCCGCAGCAGGGTCCACTTCAGCGGTGACCGATACGACGCCAGCGATGTTGCCCGCCTTGGGTTGCGCGCCGGACATGCCACCGAGGCCCGCCGTCACGAAGAGCTTGCCGGCGAGGGTGGGGTTTTCGGGGTCCAGACGGCGCCCTGCGTTGAGGACGGTGATGGTGGTGCCATGCACGATGCCTTGGGGGCCGATGTACATATAGGAGCCTGCGGTCATCTGGCCGTATTGGCTCACGCCGAGGGCATTCATGCGCTCCAGGTCATCGGCTCCGCTGTAGTTGGGAATGACCATGCCGTTGGTCACGACCACCCGAGGGGCGCCGGGATGGGAGGGGAACAGGCCGAGGGGGTGACCGCTGTACATGACGAGGGTCTGCTCCTCGGTCATTTCGCTGAGGTAGCGCATGACCAGCCGGTATTGGGCCCAATTCTGGAACACGGCACCATTGCCACCATAAGTGATGAGTTCTTCGGGGTGTTGCGCCACGGCGGGGTCCAGGTTGTTCTGGATCATGAGCATGATGCCCGCCGCTTGTGCGGTTTGTGCGGGATAGGCATCAATGGGCCGCGCATACATGTCGTAGTCCGGCATGAACCGGTACATGTAGATGCGTCCGTAGTTCTTGAGTTCCTCTGCAAATTCTGGAGCGAGGACTTCGTGCTGTTCGGCCGGGAAATAGCGCAGGGCATTGGCCAAGGCCAGCTCCTTTTGTTGTGGGGTCAAGATGTCCTTGCGCACCGGTGCATGAGGCACTTTGTTGGAGCGTTGCTTGGGTGTCGGCAGCACGTCGGGCAGTCCGGCGGCGACTTCACGGTGAAATTCAGCCAGGGTCAAATCGGAGGCAAGGGTGGAGTTCATGGCGTTCGGTTAGTGGCCTTTGGGGTTGAGGATGCGGCCGGTCCCTTTGTCGTAGCCGTAAGGGCAGTGCTTGCAACCGCTCGTACAACAATACCCGCGCTTGCGGTGGTATTGTTCTGTGAAAACAAGGAAACCTTCGGGCGAGGTGTAGGTGTCGCCTTCTTCGATGGGGATTTTCCGTGAGCGGTCCACGGCGCGAAGTTACAATGGGCCTCAGGTGCGCAGGTGCCGCCGCCTGACGCGCTGCGGGATGCGACACAGGATTTCGTAGGGGATGGTGTCCGTGGCGGCCGCGAGGTCTTCGATGGCGGCATGGTCTCCAAAGACCTCGACGGAATCCCCAACCTGGACTTCCAAGCCTGTGATGTCGATCATACAGCCGTCCATGCAAACAGGGCCGACGGTCGGGCATTTCTGACCCCCTACAAACAGGCTCGCCTTGCCCATCCCAGCCGCCCGGGGCAGCCCATCGGCATATCCAACGGGCAGGGTGGCAATGCGCCTGAGGTGGCCTGACTTGTCTTTGGCGCCATAGCCGACGGCTTCGCCTGGAAACACGTCGTGGATGTGGCTGATCCGCGTGTGAAAGCGCCCGATGGGCAGCAGCCCCTTTGTGGTTTTAGAGGCGTCGAGTCCATAGAGCCCTAGGCCGATGCGCACCATGTCGAACCGGGCTTGAGGGAACCGTGAGGCCCCGGCTGTATTGGCGAGGTGTTGGATGAAGCTGAGCGGCCCGCCGCCGGCAGTTTCCCATCCCTTTCGGATGTCATTGCAGGCAGCGACATATTGGTCAATCTGCTGCTGCGTGTGGTGGTCGGCAGCAGGGTTGTCGGCAGCGGAAAGGTGGCTGTAGACGCTGATGATGGGAATGCCCATTGCTGCACATTGGCTCCCCGCGGTGGCGGCCTCTTCCATTCCCAACCCGAGCCGGTGCATGCCGGTCTCTACTTTGAGGTGAACTCCGAGGGACTGGCCGTCGGAAGTCGCTGCGGAATGCAAGGTGCGCCCCCATTGTTTGAGGGTGTCCAGGTTGTGGACTTCGGGCTCTAAGTGCCACGCCAACAAGTCGGTAAAGCGCTGGGGGTCCGCATTGAGGACCATGATGGGACAACGCACCCCCGCCTTGCGGAGGGCGATGCCTTCCTCGGCAAACGCGACGGCCAGGCGTTCGATACCCAGGCGATCGAGTTCTACAGCGACGGCGTCCCCTGCGCCGTAGGCAAAGGCCTTCACCATGCCCATGATGGGGCGCCCGATTTGGTCACGGTGCAGCTGGAGGTTGTGGGCAAGGCGTCCGAGATCGAGGTCGAAAACTGTGGTGTGCGGGTTGGCTTCCAATGCGCGGGCCACGCGCTCAAAAGCAAAGGGCCGGGCGCCTTTGACCAAGACGTTCCAGCCTTGAAGCCCGTCCAAAGTCGTGCTGTCGAGCAGTGCTTCCGTGGTGGCAAATGGTTGGATGGCATCGGGGTCAATGCCGGGGATGCCCAGCGAAAGTTGGGGACCTACGGCTATCCACAGGTCTACTTCCCGGTGGGCCAGGGTGTGTCGCAAACGGGCCATTTGGACCTCGTCGTTGCGGTCGAATGGAACGATGTCCGACAGAACCACGGCTTTCTTGCGTCGGCCTCCCAGCCGTTCAAGAGCTTCGAGTGCTGTGGACAGTCCGTCCAGGTCGTGGTTCCATGTATCGTTGATGATGGTGCCACCGCCGGTTCCGGACAGGTGTTCGAGCCGCATTCCCAGCGGTTGGAGGTGGGCCAACCGCGCAGTGACGCCTTCGAGGTCGCCGGTGATTTCCAAGATGAGCAGTGCGGACGTTAGGGCGTTGGCCAGGTGCGCTTTTTCGGTAAAAGGCAGCGTCCAATCGAAGGCGTGGCCGCGCCATGAACCCGCCATCCGTGAACGGTCGGCCCCGAGTGCCACATCGGTGATGTCCAACGCCAGCGTGCCGAGGCCGGGGCGAGGGTCTTCGGGCCACGCCCAATGCACGCAACGGGCGTCTGCTTGAATGTCTTGCAGGGCCTTCAGTATGTCGGGGTCATGGGTGCCCAGGATGATGGAGGAGCAGCCTGAAAACAGGCGGGCTTTTTCTCGCGCCTTATCCGCCCGGCTTGCAAAGTGTGCGTCGTGTGCATCGCCGAAATGCGTCATGACCCCGATGTCGGGGTGGATGATGGATGCGAGGGCGTCCATTTCTCCGGGCAGTGAAATGCCGGCTTCCACGAGGTGGAGATCCGCATGGTCGTCCAAGCCCCACAGGGCCAAAGGGACCCCGACTTGGCTGTTCCAGCTGCCTGGGCTGCGGGATATATGGAGTGAGGCAGGGGCCAATGCGCGGGCCCATTCTTTGACTGTGGTCTTGCCGTTGGACCCGGTGATGCCCACGACTTGGCCGGTCCTGGCTTTCCGGGCTGCTGCCCCTAAAGCTTGCAAGGCCGCGAGGGTATCGGGTACGCGCAGGATGTGGCCTTCTGGCAAAGGCCCTGTCCAATCTTGTGCGACGATGAACCCTTTGACGCCTTGCTGCGCGGCGGAGTGGATGTGGGCATGACCATCGTGTCGCGGGCCGCGCAACGCGATGAAAACGGTGTGCTCGAGCGCGACAGACCCTGCATGCAAGGTTCGGCTGTCCGTGGCGAGGTATTCAAAGTCGGCCGGCTTGCCGTCGGGGTGACCGATGACGGAGCCGCCGAGGGTGTCGGCCAATTCTTCCCAGAGGGCCGGGCCGATTTTCATTCGGAGGTGGTGACCCGGTGGTGCGACCGGACCACGACATCGTTATAAGGTTCGCGCGAGAGGGCCTGATAGGATTCGGCCCCTCCGATTTGGACGTCTTCATTGCCGCCTTCCACCCTGTGGGAGAAATGAGCGGGCCGGCCGGTGATGGAGCAAATGGCGTGCAGCTTGGTCACATATTCAGCGTGTGCCAGCAGCAGGGGCATGCACCCAAAGGGGCGCCCGAGGTAGTCCAGGTCTAGGCCGGCAGTGATGACCCGGATGCCCGAATCAGCCATGCGGTTGCAGACAGCGACGATGTCTTCTCCGAAGAACTGGACTTCGTCAACGCCCACCACGTCGGGCATGTTTTGACTGGCAATCATCTGGTCAACCATGGCCTCCAATGCCGCGGCATCCTTCACGGCTTGAGCGGGCTGTCGGCGTGCGTCATGGCTGACCACATCGGTGGTGCCATGGCGGTTGTCGCGCTCAGGCTTGAACAGCGTGACGGCCTGTTTTGCCAGGGTGGCCCTGCGAAGCCGGCGAAGCAGTTCTTCAGTCTTGCCTGAAAACATAGGGCCAGCTATGACTTCGATGGTGCCGCCTACCGGGTGTGGAGGGTGTCTTTCGTATGCCGTCATGAAGGTTCAATTTTACGATGCTCTTGGCCCAAGTCGAGGGGGATGTTTTCCATGTGCTGTGAACGGGGTCAAAAGCCACCACTTTTGTCATCCACTTTGTCCCATGGGAAACACTCTTGCTCAGGGGTTTGTACCCCATCGGAATTGCCACTATATTCGCACCCCGAATTTTCCGGGGTTTATCAACTCGAAGCGCAGTGGATACGTTGAGCTACAAAACCGTCTCCGTCAATAAGGAGAACGCCGACAAGAAATGGTTGCTGGTCGATGCCGAAGGGCAACGTCTGGGCCGTCTTTGTTCTGAAATCGCGCGCTTGCTGCGCGGAAAGCACAAAGTGAACTTCACCCCTCACGCTGATTGTGGTGACTATGTCATCGTCATCAACGCCGAGAAGGTCGAGTTGACGGGCAACAAGTGGGAAGACAAGGAGTACATCCGCTTCTCTGGTTACCCCGGTGGTCAGTACCGCCGCACGGCCAACGAAGTGCGCGAGCGCACGCCTGAGCGCCTTGTGGAGCACGCTGTACGCGGCATGCTTCCCAAAAACCGCCTCGGTAGCGCCATCTATAAGAACCTACACGTATACGTTGGTGCTGAGCACAGCCACGAGGCACAGCAGCCCACCGCTCACGCCATTCCCTCCTGATTCGCATGCAGACGATCAATACCTCAGGTCGCCGTAAGAATGCCATCGCCCGCGTCTATATGACACAGGGCACCGGCAAGGTGACCATCAACAAGCGGGACCTCACGGAGTACTTCCCGCTTCCTACGCTTCAGTACAAGGTCAAGCAGCCCTTTATGCTGACCGAAACCCTCGACCAGTTCGACATCAAGGCCAACCTTGACGGCGGCGGCATCACGGGACAAGCCGAGGCCCTGCGCCTGGCGATTTCCAAGGCGCTGATTGAACTGAACGAAGAGTTGAAGCCCACCCTGAAGGCCGAAGGTCTCACTACACGTGACCCACGTATGGTTGAGCGGAAGAAGTTCGGCCAGAAGAAAGCGCGGAAGAAGTTCCAGTTCTCCAAGCGCTGATTTCCAGCTTACCCCAATTCAGCATATACAGCTAGCATCCAAACAGCGGGGACCTTCATCCGAAGCTACCTCGCTGTTGCTTAACCCCAGGAACGTAGCATCATGGCACGCACCAATTTCGACCAACTGCTTCAAGCAGGATCCCACTTCGGCCACCTCAAGCGCAAGTGGAACCCCCATATGGCCCCTTACATCTTCACGGAGAAGAAGGGCATTCACATCATCGACTTGCACAAGACGGTGGTCCTCGTTGACGAGGCCGCTGCTGCTGCCCGGCAGATTGCCAAGAGCGGCAAGCGCATCCTCTTCGTTGCGACGAAGAAGCAGGCCAAGGACATTGTCACCGAGGCTGCTGAGTCTGTGAACATGCCGTACGTCACGGAGCGCTGGTCAGGTGGTATGTTGACCAACTTCGCCACCATCCGTAAGGCGATCCGCAAAATGACGCAGATCGACAAAATGGAGGCCGACGGTACGCTGAGCACCATGTCTAAGCGTGAGCGCTTGCAGGTCAGCCGTCAGCGTGCCAAGCTCGAGAAGAACCTCGGTTCAATCTCGGACATGAACCGCATCCCTGCTGCCGTTTTCATCGTGGACGTGGTGAAGGAGCACATCGCTTTGGCAGAAGCCAAGAAGCTCGGCATCCCTGTGATCGCCATGGTGGATACGAACAGCGACCCCCGTCCTGTTGACTTCCCCATTCCAGCAAACGACGACGCGAGCAAGTCCATCAAGGCTGTCGTGGACGCCATTGTTGAGGGGGTGAAGGAAGGCCTTGCTGAGCGCGGTGCCGATAAGGATGCTCCTGCTGCCGAGGAAGCGGCTACTGAGGAAGCGCCTGCCGCTGAGGAAGCCCCTGCTGCTGAGGAAGCGCCTGCCGCTGAGGAAGCCCCTGCTGCTGAGGAAGCCCCTGCCGCTGAGGAAGCCCCTGCTGCTGAGGAAGCGCCTGCCGCTGAGGAAGCCCCTGCTGCTGAGGAAGCCCCTGCTGCTGAGGAAGCGCCTGCCGCTGAGGAAGCACCCGCTGCTGAGGAGGAAGGCGATAAGGAAGCTTGAGCGATACCTTTTTTGATTTCTTCATACCCCTTGAAACCCCTCGCGCAAGCTGATTTGGTTCACTGCGCAAAACCACCAACATTATGAGCATTACTGCAGCTGAAGTCAACAAGCTCCGCAAGCAAACCGGAGCCGGCATGATGGATTGCAAAAAGGCCTTGACCGAAGCCGAAGGCGACTTTGATAAGGCCATCGAGATCCTTCGTAAGAAGGGCCAGAAAATCGCTGCCAAGCGCGGTGACAATGAAATCGGTGAAGGCGCTGTCCTGGCCGCGACCAACGAAGCGGGCAACCGCGGTTGTATCATTTCCTTGAACTGCGAGACGGATTTCGTTGCGAAGAACTCGGACTACGTGTCTTTTGCTCAGAGCATCCTCGACATTGCTGTCACATCTGGTGCGGCCGACAAGGACGCTTTGCTCGGGCAAGCGCACCCTTCAGGTGTCTCCGTGGGTGAGGAAATCACCAACCAGATGGGCCGCCTCGGTGAGCGCATCGAAATCAACTGCTATGAGCAGGTCGAAGGTGATGCAGTAGTGGCATACATCCACCCTGGTAACCGTTTGTCAACCCTCGTCGCCTTCAATGGTGCCGTGGATGGACAAGTGGGCAAGGACGTAGCGATGCAAGCTGCAGCCATGTCGCCGATCGCATTGGACGAGACTTCGATTGACCAAGCCTCCATCGACAAGGAATTGGAGATCGGTAAGGAGTTGGCCATCAAGGAAGGCAAGCCAGAAGAGATGGCTGCCAACATCGCTAAGGGCCGCCTCAAGAAGTGGTTCAAGGAGGTGACCTTGGTTCACCAGGCCTTCATCAAGGACAACAAGAAAAGTGTGGCTGACTACGTCAAGGAAGCTGCTGGTGCAGACCGCATCATCACGGGTTTCAGCCGGGTTAGCCTCGACTGATTCTCCATCAAATCAAACGAATGAACGGGCTGCTCGAAAGGGTGGCCCGTTTTCTTTTGGGGAGGGTCGCGGAATCGTCGGATATTCACGTCCGATGAAATACCGGCGTGTCCTCCTGAAGCTGAGTGGTGAGGCCCTCATGGGCGAGAAGCAGTTTGGAATTGATAATCAACAACTTGCGCTCTATGCGAGGGAAGTTGAGGCCCTCGTGAAGCAAGGCGTGGAATGCGCGATTGTGATTGGAGGCGGCAATATTTTTCGCGGAGTTCAGGCTGCCGAGGGCGGAATGGAGCGCACGCAAGGCGACTACATGGGCATGTTGGCGACCATGATCAACGCCATGGCGCTGCAGAGTGCGCTCGAGCACATTGGCGTGGATACGCGCCTGCAAAGCGCCATCGAGATGAAGGCCATCGCAGAGCCTGTGATCCGTCGCAGGGCCATGCGGCACTTGGAGAAAGGCCGGGTGGTCATTTTTGGTGCGGGTACAGGCAATCCGTTTTTTACCACAGACAGCGCGGCATCGCTTCGGGCCATTGAAATCGAGGCCGATGTGATTTTGAAGGGCACCCGAGTGGATGGCATCTATACGGCAGACCCAGAAAAGGACCCTTCAGCGGAGCGGTTTAGCACGTTGACCTTTGATGAGGTATTCAAACGCGGCTTGAAGGTGATGGACATGACGGCCTTCACCTTGTGTAATGAAAACAAGTTGCCCATCATTGTATTTGACATTAACCAAGCTGGCAACCTGTCCCGCATCGTGCAGGGTGAAGAGGTTGGTACCATTGTAACCGTCTGATAGGATTCCCATGAGTGAAATGATTGACCTCGCCTTTGATTCGGCAAAAGAAGACATGCAGAAGGCCATGGAGCGCCTCGATACTGAGCTTCGGAAGATCCGCGCCGGAAAGGCACATCCGAGCATGTTGGAAAGCGTGAAGGTGGATTATTACGGCTCGTTGACACCGCTGAATCAGGTGGGCAATGTCTCCACCACAGACCCCCGGACGCTGACCGTGCAGGCCTATGAGAAGTCGATGTTGGACCCGATTGCTGCGGCGATCACCAACGCCAACCTCGGACTGAACCCGATGAACAATGGTGAAGTGCTGATCATTTCGGTGCCAATGTTGACTGAGGAGCGCCGCAGGGAGCTTGCCAAGCAGGCGAAGTCTGTGGGAGAAAACGCCAAGGTGTCCATCCGGAATGCGCGCAAAGACGCCAATGATGCCATTAAGGCGACGAAAGACGATGGGGCGAGCGAGGATGCCATCAAGGCCGGCGAATCCAATGTGCAGTCCCTTACGGACGATTTTACCAAGCAGGTGGATGCGCGCATCTCCTCCAAGGAGGAGGACATTATGACCGTCTGACGCGGTCGTTCGCGGCGTCGCGCGCAGCCTGGTCGAGGGCAAAGAGCGCTTCCAGGTCTGGTTTCGCCACGTGCTCCACGGTATTGAGCGCGTGTGCCACGACATCACTCATTTCAAGGAAGCCTACTTCGTTGTTGAGAAAGGCGGCCACGGCGACTTCGTTTGCGGCGTTGAGCACGCAAGGGGCACTTCCTCCGCTGTCCAAAGCGTCGTAGGCCAACTGGAGGTTTCTAAATGTTGCTAGGTCGGGCTGCTCGAAGGTTAGGCTCGCATATTCGGCGAAGCTGAACCGCGGAAAGTCATTGGACAGGCGCTGGGGATATCCGAGCGCGTATTGGATGGGCAACTTCATATCGGGAAGGCCCATTTGCACCTTGATGCTGCCGTCCTCAAACTGCACTCCGCTGTGTATGATGCTTTGCGGATGGACCACGACCTCGATGTCGGCGGCCTTCACGTCGAACAACCAACGGGCTTCGATGACCTCTAGCCCTTTGTTCATGAGGGAGGCCGAATCGATGGTGATTTTAGCCCCCATGTCCCAATTGGGGTGTTTCAGTGCTTGTTCGCGGGTAACAGCGGCGAGCTCGTCGCGCTTTCTGCCCCGGAATGGACCGCCTGACGCGGTGAGGATGAGCTTTTCGATGGGGTTGTGGAACTCCCCGGCCAAGCATTGGAAAATTGCACTGTGCTCGCTGTCTACGGGCAAGATGTCGACGCCTTTCTTGTCGGCGGCAGCCATCACGATTTCACCAGCGACCACGAGGGTTTCTTTGTTGGCGAGGGCGATGTGTTTGCCAGCGGCGATGGCGTTCATCGTTGGGCGCAAACCGGCAAAGCCAACCAGGGCGGTCAACACAATGTCAATGCCGTCCATTTCGACGAGTTGCGCGATGGCATCTTGGCCGGCGTAGGCCTTGATGTCGTGTTCCCAAAGGGCATCCCGGACTTTCTGCCCTTGCGCCTCATCGGCGATGGCGACCGCGTTGGGCTTGAACTCCAAGGCTTGAGCGATGAGCAGGTCCGCGTTGCGGCCCGCCGTGAGCACTTCTACGCGGAAACGTCCGGGTTGGGCGCGTACGACATCGAGGGCTTGGGTGCCGATGGACCCCGTGGAGCCGAGGATGGCAAGGCCACGGCCTTCGCCAGGGTCAAAAGTCTCACTGTGGGGAACGCCTTCGATCACAGGAATCCGAGTTCAAGTTTGGCTTCCTCGCTCATCATGTCTTGCGTCCAGGCGGGTTCGAATACAATCTCAACGTCGGCATCCGCCACGCCTTCCATGGAGGCTACTTTCTGCTTCACATCCGCAGGAAGGGACTCCGCGACTGGACAATTGGGTGAAGTCAGGGTCATTTGGATGTCCACCTTCTGACCGCCTTCAGCGTCGGAAAACTTGACCTCGTAGATGAGCCCCAGTTCGTAGATGTCCACCGGAATTTCGGGGTCGAAGATGGTCTTGAGGACCGTGATGACGTCTTGCTGAGTGGGCATGGTGTGAAGTTAAGCCTGGCGCGCTGCGAGGGCGGCGGCGTAGAGGCGCATTTGTTGGACCATGCTGGCCAGGCCGTTGGAACGGGTGGGAGAGAGGTGCTGGTGGAGGCCAATGGCGTCGAGAAAATGCAGGTCAGCTTCAGCGATGGCCCGTGCGGGCGCATCCGAAAGCACCTGCACCATGAGGCCTACCAATCCTTTGGTGATAATGGCATCGCTGTCCGCCGTGAAATGGACGTTGCCATCCGCGGCCGAATCTGCGGCAAGCCATACGCGGGACTGACACCCTTTGATGAGGTGACTGTCTGTTTTTCGGGCCTCATCAATGGTGGGAATGTCCTTGCCCAATTCGATGAGGTGCTCATACTTGTCCATCCAGTCGTCAAACACGGCGAAGTCTGCGATCACTTCTTGCTGGCGGGCTTCGATCAAAGGGTGGTTTTCGGCCATGGTGTTCGGGTGGTTCAACGGAGCATGGCGAGTGCCCGTGCCAAAGCGGCGGCAGCGACATCGATTTCTCGGGGAGTGGTGTAGGCCGCGAAGGACATGCGGAGGGTACCGGATTCAAGGCCGAGGTGGTGCATCAAGGGTTCCGTGCAGTGGTGGCCTGTGCGCACCGCCACGCCTTGGCCATCCATCAGGGTGCCGAGGTCGTAGGGGTGGATGCCATCGACTACCAAGGATACGACGCCGACTTTTTCCGGGGCTGTGCCGATGATGCGCACGCCCTTCAGGGTTTCGAGGGCGTTGTGGGCGTAGGCGACGAGGCTGCGTTCGTGGGCAGCAATGGTTTCTACACCCACCCCGCGCATCCAATCGATGGCCAAACCGAAGGCGATGCCTCCTGAGATATGCGGGGTGCCGGCCTCGAACTTGTGCGGCAAAGTGTTGTAGGTGGTGCCGTCAAAAGACACGCTTTGGATCATTTCGCCGCCTCCCCGCCAGGGTGGCATGGCCTCGAGGATGGCCCTTCGTCCCCAAAGGAATCCAATTCCGGTCGGGCCATACGCCTTGTGCGCAGTGGCGACATAGAAGTCGCAGCCGATGGCCTTGACATCGATGGTCAAATGCGGTAGCGCCTGCGAGCCATCGACCAAGGTCAAGGCGCCGGCGTCCGAAGCGGCACGGCAGAGGTCCGCAACCGGGTTGATGGTGCCGAGGGTGTTGGAGGCATGCACAAAGGCGACCATCTTCGGAGAAAACCGTTCGAGGGCGGCATGGAAATCACCGAGGTCCAATGTGCCGTCTTCGTGCACATTGACAGGTTCAACCTTGGCCCCTACGGCCTCACAGATCATTTGCCAGGGCACGATGTTGGCATGGTGCTCCATGCGCGTGACCAGCACCACATCCCCTTGGGAGAGGTTTGCGCGTCCCCAGGACTGGGCCACGAGGTTGACGGCATCGGTGGAACCCGCAGTGAAGATGACCTCTGCTGCGTTTGGCGCACCGATGTGCTCGGCCACTTTTCGCCGCCCCCCTTCAAAGGCCTCTGTCGCCAATTGGGCGAGTTGGTGGGCGCCACGGTGGATGTTGGCGTGATAGTTTGACAGGTATTCGCGCTGCCCTTCGATGACTGCCAGGGGTTTCTGCGCGCTCGCGGCGTTGTCGAGATAGACCAAGGGTTTCCCATGCACCTCGCGTTCGAGGATTGGAAAGTCGCGTCGGATGCGATCGGGCAGGGAAGAGTTGGCCATCATTCGGGGAACCGCTGTACGAAGTAAAGGTTCAGCCGCGGTGTCCCCATGTGAAGTGAAGGAGGAATTCACGGTTGCCACTTCCGCCTTCAATCGGCGAATCAATGGGGGGTGAGCAGTGGAGCCCGGCATCTTCTGCTTCGGCCACACAGCGCGCGCGCGCTTTTAAGCGCACTTTGTCGTCTCGGACGATGCCATTTCTGCCCAAATGGGCGGGCCCGACCTCGAACTGGGGTTTGATGAGCGCAACGCCCCATCCTTTGGGCGCTACCCATTCGGTGAGTCGGGGCCAAACGTGTGATAGCGAAATGAAGGAGAGGTCCATGACCACAACATCGGGCCGGGGTTGCAGCTGCCCGGCGGTCAAATCTTTGAGGTGAACCTGTTCGAGGTTGTGGACCCGTTCATCGCTGCGCAGTTTGTCGGCCAATTGACCGCTCCCTACATCCACAGCGTGGACCTGCACCGCACCACGGTGCAAGCAAACCTCGGTAAAGCCGCCAGTGGAGGCGCCGAGGTCCAGCACGGTGCAGCCAGTGGGGTCGAGCCCAAATGCATCCAAAGCGGCAACGAGCTTCAGCGCCCCCCGCGACACCCATTGCAGCTCTGCTCCCAGCGGCTCCAAGGCGGCATCGGCGGCTACTTTTTTGCCGGGTTTGTGGACTGTTTGGCCGTTGACCTTGACGCCGTGTTCGACGATGAGTTGTTCTGCGCGTGGCCGGCTTGTGGCCATTCCCCGCTCGACGAGCAGTTTGTCTAAGCGCAGGTTTTCCATCAGCTCCAGCCCAGCCTGCGGGCGTACACGTCGTGCACGTAGTCGCGGATTTCTTCGCGGAAGCCGTCGAGGACTTCGGCGAGGAACGCTTGTACGAGCAAATTGTGTGCTGCGGTTTCTGTCATGCCGCGCGAGCGCAGATAGAACAGGGCTTCGCGGTCGAATTGTCCTGTGGTACAACCGTGGCTGCACCGAACATCGTCCGCGTAAATTTCCAATTCAGGCTTGGCGTACATGGCCGCTTGCTCTCCCAATAAGAGGTTGCGGTTGCTCTGGTAGGCTTCGATGCGCTGGGCATCCTTGTGGACCATGATCTTGCCATTGAAGACCGCAGTGGACCGGTCTGCCGCAAGGCCTTTGTAGAGCTCGTTGGAACGGCCGTCCGGGTGGGCGTGATCGATGCGGGTGTGATGATCCACAAACTGTTGACCGTTGGGCAGGTAGCATCCGTGGAAGGTGCTGTCTGCGTGAACACCGTCTTGGACGATGTGCAGGTCGTTGCGGAGCCAATGGGCATTGGCTGTCGCGGTGCGAACGGTGAGCTTGCTATTGGCCCCTTGCGTGAAGTGGTGGTGACCAATGTGGTGCAATTCACCAGGCTCATCCTGCACGATTTCGAGGGAGAAATCAGCCATGTCGCCCACTTTGGCTGTGATGGCGCCGTTCAGGAGTCCGGCCGCGTCAGTGGCGCTGTCTGACCAGATGATGCCTTCTGCTGTGGCGCCGTCTCCGATCAGGAAGAGGTGCTCAGGCTGGGCAACGCCGATTCCGCTGGGCATGTGATGGCGGAGCACAACAGGCCGTTCCAACCGATGACCGGCGGGAACAATGACACAACCGCCGTCTTGCGGAGCGGCAGACTGCAAGGCGGCAAACCATTCGGTAGTGGCAAACCCATCGGTTGAGCCCTCGAGGACCCGTTGGGGGTATCGCTCGAGCGCCACAGAGCGAGGGCCCACAAAGCAGCCTTCAGGCCCTTCGTCGAGGATGTCGTCGCCCATGTATTGGCCCGCTACAAATGTGAGGGTGTGGGCATCGAGTCCGGCCAGCACGGGTTCCGGGAGGGTGCCTGCAGGAGTGGCCTGTGGCGCGATGTCCAAGAGACGGGTGACGCGGGTGTATTTCCAGCGCTCTTGTCGGGTGGTCGGGTAGGGCAAGGCCTCCAGTGCCGCGATGGCCTGTGGATTCCCTTCTCCCACGACACCATGCGCCGAGCACGCATCGGTAATGCGGGTGGCGAGTACCGCGTGCTTGGAAGGTGTGGCCACTTCGCTCATGCCTGTTCGGTGGCTTGCGCGTCGACAATCCAATCGTACCCCTTCTCTTCGAGTTCGAGGGCGAGTTCCTTGCCTCCGCTGTGCACAATGCGGCCACCGGCAAGCACGTGCACATGGTCGGGCACGATGTGGTCCAACAGGCGCTGATAGTGCGTGATGACCAGGAAGCTGCGGTCTGCGGAGCGCATGCTGTTGACGCCGTGGGAGACAATGCGCAAGGCATCGATATCCAGTCCACTGTCCGTTTCGTCGAGCACGGCGAGGCGCGGCTCGAGCATGGCCATTTGGAAGACTTCGTTGCGCTTCTTTTCACCGCCGCTGAAGCCTTCGTTGACCGAGCGGTCCCGCAGCTTGCCGTCAAGTTCGACCAGTTGGGCACAAGCCTTGACCTTGGCGAGGAAATCCTTGCCGGAGATGGGGGCTTCTTCGCGCTGTTCGCGGATGCTATTCAGGGCGGTCCGCAGGAAGTTGATGTTGGACACACCGGGGATTTCCACCGGGTATTGAAAGGCGAGGAAGATGCCAGCAACAGCGCGTTCTGTGGCATCGAGTTCGAGCAGGTCGACCCCGTCAAAAGTGATGCTGCCTGCCGTGACTTCATAGTCTTCACGCCCGGCGAGGATGCTCGCCAAGGTGCTCTTTCCGGAGCCATTGGGTCCCATGATGGCGTGCACTTCTCCTGTCCCAAGGCTGAGGGTCAGGCCCTTGAGGATTTCGGTATCGCCGATGCGGGCGTGGAGGTTTTCGATCTTGAGCATGGTTGGATCGGGATGGCGTATTCAACCCACGCTCCCTTCGAGGGAGATGGCGAGCAATTTGCGGGCTTCCACGGCGAACTCCATGGGCAGTTTGTTGAGGACTTCTTTGGCGTAGCCATTGACAATCAGTCCGATGGCTTGCTCCTCGGTGAGGCCGCGTTGAAGGCAGTAAAAGATTTGGTCTTCTCCGATGCGGGACGTGGTCGCTTCGTGTTCGACGTGGGCGGTGGGGTTCTTCGTCTCGATGTACGGGAACGTGTGGGCACCGCTTGTGTCGGTCATCAAGAGCGAGTCACACTGCGAAAAGTTCCGGGCATTGCGGGCGCGGGGTCCGATTTGGACGAGGCCGCGGTAGCTGTTTTGGCTGTTTCCGGCGGAAATCCCCTTGGATATGATGGTCGAATGCGTGTTGGCACCGAGGTGGATCATCTTGGTACCGGTATCGGCCTGCTGTGCGTTGTTGGTGACAGCCACGGAATAGAATTCGCCCACGCTGCCATCGCCTTTCAGGATGCAGCTGGGGTATTTCCAGGTGACGGCAGAACCCGTTTCAACTTGGGTCCAGCTGATTTTCGCGCGGGCTTCACAGATGCCACGCTTGGTGACGAAGTTGAAGACGCCTCCTTTGCCTTCGGCGTCACCGGGGTACCAATTCTGGACCGTGCTGTATTTGATTTCGGCGTCGTCCTTGGCGATCAGCTCTACCACCGCTGC
Organism: Flavobacteriales bacterium; assembly: GCA_016780385.1. Taxonomy (GTDB): domain Bacteria; phylum Bacteroidota; class Bacteroidia; order Flavobacteriales_D; family Sanyastnellaceae; genus UBA8752. The sequence continues at coordinate 33,220 of JADHLY010000003.1, read as the reverse complement.
GTGCAGTTGGTTTTCATCGCGCTGCGGTGCCGTGCAGCCTTCGAGGTAGCTCACATAGCTGCCCGCTTCGGCGACCACGAGTGTGCGCTCGAATTGACCGGTTCCCGCTTCGTTGATGCGGAAGTAGGTCGACAATTCCATGGGGCACCTAGCGCCCTTGGGGATGTAGCAGAAAGACCCGTCGGTGAAGACCGCAGCGTTGAGCGCGGAGAAGAAATTGTCCTTGACCGGCACTACAGTACCGAGGTGTTGCTTCACCAGCTCGGGGTGTTCCTGAATGGCCTCACTCATGGAACAGAAGATGATGCCGAGTTCGGCCAACTTGTCCTTGAAAGAGGTGGCGACGGAGACACTGTCCATCACGAAGTCCACAGCGACGCCAGAAAGGCGTTTCTGCTCCTCCATGGAGATGCCGAGCTTGTCCATGGTCGCCCGCAACTCCGGATCGACTTCATCGAGGGAACCCAGGGGTGCCTTGGATTTGGGCGCGCTGTAATAGCTGATGGCCTGGTAGTCGGGCTTCTTGTACTGAACATGTGCCCATTCCGGTTCTTCCATGGTTTGCCAGACGCTAAAGGCCTCCAGCCTCCAATTGAGCATCCACTCTGGCTCGTTCTTTTTCTTGCTGATGATGCGGATGACCTCTTCATTGAGCCCCGGTGCAAGTGTATCTGCATCGATGTCCGTCGTGAAGCCGAATTCATACTCCTTGCGGGTGAACTCATCCAAAAGCGGGTTTTCCTCTGCGGCGCTCATTCGGTCGGTTGTTGCCTCAAATGGAGAAACTCTCTCCGCAGCCACAAGTTCTGTTGGCGTTCGGATTGTGAAACACAAAACCCTTGCCGTTCAGCCCCCCAGAGTACTGGAGTTCCGTGCCGACGAGGTACAAAAAGCTTTTGCGATCGACCACGACTTTCACGCCATTGTCTTCGAAGGTTTGGTCCCCTTCTTTGAGCTCATGGTCGAAAGTCAATTCGTACATGAGGCCACTACAACCGCCCCCTTTAACGCCTACCCTCACGAAGCTGCCTTCGGGGGAGCCATCTTCAGCCATCAGGCGTCGCACCTGGTCGCGTGCATTTTCGTGGACAGTGATCATCCGTTGGTCCTAATAAAAATCCCCCTTTCAGGGTATGGTGCGCAAAGGTAATGAGGCTATTTGGACGCAGTCCAAATAACGAACGTCAAAGTTCGCCAAAGGGCATAAGGAGGGTTATTCTTCCTCTTTGAAGCCGTCCCAGCCTTGCGCCTTGAGTTCGGTCTCCATCCCGTTGCGCGTGATGAGGGTGCGCTCGTTAGGGTCGTCCGTCATGTAGCCTACAATGGAGAACATGGGGTGGTTTTTGAAGTGTTCGAAACGGTCTTGCGGCACTGTGAAGAGCAATTCGTAGTCCTCGCCACCGCTGAGGGTGCACAGGGTGGGGTCCAAATTGAATGCCCGGGCCGTCTCGTACATCTTTTCGCCCATGGGAATTTTGTCCTCGTGCAAACGAACGCCACATCCCGATGCCGATGCAATGTGCAGGGCTTCGGATGCGAGACCGTCTGAGATGTCGATCATGGATGTTGGAACGACTTCAAGCTTGGCCAGTTCTTCGACGACGTCTACGCGTGCTTCGGGCTTGAGCTGGCGCTCGAGCAATCCGTCAAAGCCCGTCAAATCGGGTTGTGCACCTGGCGCCTCTTGAAACACGTGTTTTTCACGTTCGAGCACCTGAAGGCCCATGAAGGCCCCCCCAAGTTCTCCGCTCACCAACACGAGATCCCCTGCCTTTGCACCATTCCGGAGGGTTGCCTTGTCCTTTTCTACCTCCCCGAAAGCGGTCACAGAAATCATCAGACCAGACTTTGAGCTGGTGGTGTCTCCGCCGATCAAATCCACCTTGTAGCGCTCACAAGCGAGCTTCATGCCGGCGTACAACTCCTTGGCGGCTTCAACGCTAAATCGGTTAGAGAGGGCGAGGCCGACCACCACATGGGTCGGCAGTGCATTCATGGCACACAAATCGCTCAGGTTGACCACAATGGCTTTGTAGCCCAAGTGCTTGAGCGGGGCATACATCAGGTCGAAATGAATCCCTTCGCACAGCAAATCGGTGCTGACCACGGTTTGCTTCCCCGAAGCAGGTGGGGCCACGATCGCGGCATCATCCCCTACACCAAGGACCGTGCGCGGATGTTGAAGCTTGATGTCCTTGGTGAGTTCAGCAATAAGGCCAAATTCGCCGATGGTACCTATTTCTGTGCGTTCCGCGTCCATGGCACAAAGCTATGCGCAGGAATTTTCGTATTTTCACCTTGGACTCTATAACTCTGTCAGACTATGCGGGCTGCACTCTTTTTCTTTTTCGTTGCCATTGCCGGCTTTGTTCAGGCACAAACGCCTGTTGAATTGCGCATTGACCACAAAGTGGGTCAGTTGGATTTCAATGCGGACGCGGAAGTCGTCACCATCTTGGGTGAAGCGGTCGAGATCAATCGTTTAGAGTATTACCTCAGCATGTTCACCCTCGTCCACGACGGAGGAATGGAGACGCCCATCGAGGGTGCCTACGTGTTGGCCGACGCCTTCGAGGATGTGGCCCACGCTCTGGGTGAGGTTGACGGGGTTTCCAATGTGGAATCCTTGAAGTTTAGTGTGGGTATTGACCCCAACAACAACCACGCCGACCCTGCTGCCTGGCCATCTGATCACCCATTGGCGCCGCAGGTGCCGAGCATGCACTGGGGATGGTCTGCGGGCTATCGCTTTGTTGCATTGGAAGGCGGAGCAGGCATCAATGGCATCATCACCCACGAAATCCATGCATTGGGCGACAACAATCATTTCCCAGGAGAGATGGAGGTTTTGGCCAGCATGGAGGACGGAACTTTGGTGTTGGATGTTGAAGCCGATGTGTTGGGCTTCTACCAAGACCTTTCTGTGTCAGCAGGCCTGATCAACCACGGAGAAAGCGGAGAAGCGGTCTTGGTCTGTAACAATACTGTTGACCATGTATTTCGCTTGCCTGGGGCGAGCAATGTTGAGGCCACCGTGCCTCAGGATTTTGGGTTTAACCTGATGCCTTTGGACGGCGGTGCGCGCATTCAATTTGACGCACCTCTTGGCTCGGTGGTCCAAGTGGAGCTTTTGGATTTGTTGGGCCGCTCTTTGGGCCAAACCAATATCCCTTCTGGAACGCGGACCTATGATCTCAAAGACGTTCCTGCAGGGGCATTTTTGATCACGGTTTCAGGCCAAGGTGGTCGTTTTACCCGGCGCTGGGTGCAGGGATGACACGCAGAAGTCTCTTCTTTTTTTCGGCCTTTGTGGGGTTGTGGATGGGGTGCAACCCTGACCCTGTGTTAGACCCCATTGAGCCTGTGGTCTTGGACCCAACACCATTCAATCTGGACATTCGGCATTTTCCGGAACCACAATGGCCTGAGGACAACCCGCTCACAGAAGCCGGGGTGCAGTTGGGCAGGATGTTGTTTCACGAGAAGCGGATGTCGGGTGACAACACCCAAGCCTGTGCAGACTGCCACGCCCAGCAGCGCAACTTCTCGGATGCGGCTGTTTTTAGTGCGGGCATTCAGGGCATTGAAGGGCCCCGACACAGCATGGTCCTTTCGAACCTGGCTTGGCACCTTCACCACGATGAAAACCACGGCCATGGATTTTTCTGGGATGGCCGTGCAGCAACCCTGAGAGAACAGGTGCTTGATCCCGTTGAGGACGGCTTGGAAATGGACGAAGACCTGGAGAGCTTGACCGTCGAGTTGAGTGCCTTGGAGCAGTATCGCCATGCCTTTACCCGGGCTTTTGGGACCGACGAAATCAACGCTGAGAGGATGGCCAAAGCCCTGGAGCAATTCTTGCTGACCATGGTGTCCAACAACAGCAAGTACGACCAATGGCTGCTGGGGGAGACGTCATTGACAGAGAGCGAGGAGCGAGGGAGGCAGTTGTTCTTCGATGAATTCGACCCATTCAACCCTGAGGTTAGTGGTGCTGACTGCGCCCATTGCCACAGTGGTCTGGACTTTGCCAGTCACCAGTTTGGCAACAACGGGCTGGATGCCGACGAGGACATGGAGGACATCGGTTATATGGCCGTGACAGGAGAAGATGCAGACCGTGGCAAATTCAAAACCCCCTCATTGCGCAATGTCATGGTCTCGGCCCCTTACATGCACGATGGCCGCTTTGCCAACATCGATGAGGTGATTGACCATTATGACCACGGGGCAGTGGCCAGCACCTCCATGGACCCGATGATGCAATACAACGTGGACTACGGGTTGGGCTTGGACAGCCAAGACCGCTCTGACCTCATCGCGTTTTTGCACACCCTGACAGACTCTGACTTCCTGTCCAATCCGGCGTTTTCGAACCCCCACTGACAAGGGTTCCTTACTCTGATGCTTGGCCAGTGTCTTCTGACCAGTGTGAGCGCATGGCTTGGATGACCTTGAGTGAGGTGACACGAAGCAACTCAGATTCTTTTGCGGCTTTGATTCCATCGACTGTGCCAAATGCAGCGAGCAGCTTGTGGCGGGTGGCGGGCCCTATGCCTGGGATGTCGTCCAATTCGCTGCGCAAAGCAGCGGCGCTCCTGCGCTTCCTGTGGTGTTCCAGCGAGAAGCGGTGGGCTTCGTCGCGCATGCGTTGAATCAGTTTCAATGATTCAGATCGCTTGTCGAGGTGCAGGGGTATGCTGTCTCCTGGAAAGTAGAGTTCCTCCAAACGCTTCGCGATGCCGATGATGGCCACCTTTCCCATGAGCCCTAAGTCTTCCAAAGCACCGACGGCACTGGACAACTGCCCTTTTCCACCATCTACGATGATCAGTTGCGGCAGTGCTTCGCCTTCGTCCCGGAGCCTCTTGTATCGGCGGTGCACCACTTCAGCCATGGATGCAAAGTCGTCGGGTCCCTCGACGGTCTTGATGTTGAACTTTCTGTAGTCGGCTTTGGCGGGCTTGGCTTTCTTGAACACCACACACGCCGATGCGGGGTTGGTGCCTTGGATGTTGGAGTTGTCAAAGCACTCGATGTGTACCGGAAGCTCTTTGAGGTGGAGGTCTTTTTGGAGGGTCTCCATGATGCGGTTTTGTGCCGCCTCTGGGTCCACTTGCTCTTGTTGCTTGCGCTTGTCGAGCATGGTGTACTTGGCATTGCGCTCGGAAAGCTCAATCAACCGCTTTTTGTCGCCGCGCTGGGGCACGTGCCATTTCACGTCGCCAAGAATGGGCCGCACATCGAGGTTGGTATAGATCTCTGGGCTGTGCAGGTCAAACCTGCGGCGGAATTCCAAAATCCCATATTCGAGCAGGTCTTGGTCGCTTTCCTCGAGCCTTTTGCGGAGCTCTATGGTTTGTCCGTGAACGATGCTGCCATCCATGACCTTCATGAAGTTGACGTACCCAGCTGCGGGGTCGCTCACAACGGAATACACCTCGACGTCGTGGATGCTGGGATTGACAACGGTGCTTTTGGCTTGGAATTTTTTGAGGGCCCCCTTGCGGCGCTTGAAGTCTTCTGCAGCTTCAAATGCAAAGCGCTCTGCCGCCTCGCGCATGGCTGTGTCGTATGTGCGAACGAGGTCTTTGATGTTGCCCTTTAGAATGTCGCGGATGGCTTCAACACCACGGTCGTAGTCTTCGAGGCTTTGCTTTCCGACACATGGGGCCTTGCAGTTGCCAAGGTCGTGTTCCAAGCAAGCCCGGAACTTTCCGGCGTCGATGTTTTTCTGGCTTAAATCGTAGCTGCAATTGCGAATGGGGTGCAGCTTTCGGGCAATGTCGAGGACAGCGTGCATCGTTTTGACTGAGGCATAGGGGCCAAAGTATTCCGAGCCGTTTTTGATGACGTTCCGCGTGGAGTGAACCCTCGGAAAGCGCTCATTTCGGATCACGATGGAGGGGTAGGTCTTGTCGTCCTTCAGCTCGATGTTGTAGCGCGGCTGGTGCTCCTTGATCATGCTGTTTTCAAGCAGCAATGCATCGACTTCGGTTTGCACCACGATGAACTTGACGTCGGCGATTTTCTTGACGAGCAGCCGCGTTTTGCCGTTCTCGTAGGTTTTTTTGTTGAAGTAGCTCGCGACCCGCTTTTTGAGGCTCTTGGCCTTGCCGATGTACAGCAGGGTGCCCTCAGCATCGTAATGCTGGTAGACACCAGGACTGTCTGGCAGACGCTGGAGGATGCGGCGTATGTGCGGTGAGGCTTCCATCGGGCACGGAGGGACAGGGCAAGTTACCTTCGGCGGCAATGTCAGAACAGGTTCCCGGGCATGGCCCCGCACAAGAATTGGTGACCGGCGCCACAGGATTGGTCGGGATGTACCGATTGGCTTGGCGATTGGAAAGGGGGTGGCCCACCGTGGCCTTGCGCCGTGAGGGGAGCGATGTGGACCGAACCGCGGCCTTTCTGAAGGACCGTTTGGGCACTGCTTTTGAGGCGGCTTGGGCGGGGCTGGAGTGGCGGGAAGCCGACCTTTCGGACGTCATGGGTCTCGAGGATGCCATGTCGGGGTGTGAGCGCGTCTTTCACGCGGCGGGACGCGTGAGCTTCCAACCGGGTGATGAAGCGCGGCTGAAGGCCGTGAACCAGGAAGGCACGGCCAATGTGGTCGATGCCGCGTTGGGCGCCGGCGTGAAGCGGCTTTTCCACCTGTCTTCTGTGGCCGCTTTGGGCCGGGCCGATGGCGCCGCAGGGCCCGTTCATGAGGAAGTAGATTGGGAGGAAGGGGCCACGGCTTCGCCTTATGGTGTGAGCAAGCACGCGGCCGAGCTGGAGGCCTGGCGTGGTGCCGCCGAAGGCCTGGATGTGATCGTGGTCAACCCCACCATCATCTTGGGCGACGCACGCTACAGCGAGAGCTCGGGGATGGTGTACCGCAGGGTGGCCCAAGGCCACCACTATCACCCCGTGGGCGGCAATGGATTTGTAGGTGCGGCCGATTTGATTGCGGTGATGGCGGCGCTCGATGCCAAGGCAGACCGGGGAGAGGATGGCGTGTTGGGCGAACGTTTCGTGGTCTCGGCCGAGGACCTGAGTTATACCGACCTCATGGGTTGGGTGGCCGAAGGGCTTGGTGTTGCCCCACCGACCAAGCCGCTGTCGGGATGGATGTTGTCCTTGGGGTGGCGGTTGGCTGCGGTGTGGGGCGCTGTCACACGAAGGCCGCCCATGTTGACCCGGGATATGGCGCGAAACACATTGGTTCAGCACCGCTACGACACGTCAAAACTTCAGAAGACCTTGCCGGAATTCAGCTTTACCCCCATTCGTGATGTGGTCGCTGAGGCCACCCGACATGGACTGTCTCGCTGATCAGTTCCACTTGCTGTTCCGCGCGATGGAGTCGAGCTTCAATTGGACCTCCTCAAGGACCTTCGGGAGGGCTTCGGGCTGGCTGTACCACCAATTGTAGGTGGCGGTGAAGGCGGAGTCGGTAACGCCGGCTTCGCCGAGGATGCGGGCGCGGTGGGCCGCCCTGAGGGCATCGCGGTCACCCCCGTGCAGCATGCGTTGGCGGTAAGCGGCCTCGAGCAATTGAAGCTCAGCGTGGATCTCAACGAATAGGGTGCGACCCACGAGGTCATCGGGCGGGGGCGGAACGTCTTGCTTGGCGCGTGGATCGCACCCTGCAAAGGCAATCACCATCAGCACAATGCCCGCGCACCAACCCCGGCGACTCATCGATTGAAGGTCATTCTGCGGCCAGCCGGATCAGCGCCACTTTGGGGCTCCAATACGCGCTCACCATCCCAGACGTGGGTCCCATTGACCCATGTGCCGACAACGCGGGCGGAGAAACGGTCACCGGTGAAGGGTGACCAGCCGCATTTGCTGAGGATGTTGTCCTCGGTGACGGTCCAGGCAGCGCGAGGGTTCACGAGGACGAAGTCCGCGAAATAGCCGGGCCTGAGGTAGCCCCGGTCTTCGATTTCAAACAGCTCTGCTACACGGTGCGCGGCCAAGCGGGGAATGTCGGTGAGGTCCAGCCAGCCTTGGGCTACGCCCTCATACAGGGCGACGAGGGCGTGTTGCACGAGGGGTCCTCCTGACGGCGCGGACCAATACGGGTTGGCTTTCTCGGCGAGGGTATGCGGCGCGTGGTCCGTGGCGAGCACGTCGATGGCACCACCAGGCTTGAGCGCGGCGCGGATGGCGGCGCGGTCTTCGGCGGTTTTGACCGCGGGGTTCCATTTGATGTGGGTGCCCCGTTCGGCGTAGTCCGCATCGGTGAACCAGAGGTGGTGGGTGCAAGCTTCGGCGGTGATGCGTTTTTCGGAGAGGGGTTTACTGCCGTCAAACAGGCTGAGCTCCTTGGCGGTGGAGATGTGCAGGACATGCAGCCGGGCACCGGTGCGTACCGCGAGTTCTACCGCGCGGGAGGAACTGCGGTAACAGGCTTCGGCACTCCGGATGATGGGGTGCTGCCCGATGGGCACATCGTCGCCGAATTGGGTCCGTGCCGCCGCCGCATTGGCGCGGATGGTGGCCTCGTCTTCGCAGTGCGTGGCGATGAGCATGGGGCACTCCTTGAAGATCCCTTCGAGTACCTGTGCGTCGTCCACGAGCATGTCGCCTGTGGAGCTGCCCATGAACACCTTGACGCCGCAAACGGAGCGCGGATCGGTGAGCAGCACGTGGTCGAGGTTGCCGTTGGAAGCCCCCATGTAGAAGCTGTAGTTGGCGGGACTGACTTCGGCGGCCCGGTCGTACTTCTCCTGGAGGAGTTCCTGGGTCAGCGACTGCGGCACGGTATTGGGCATCTCCATGAAGGAGGTGATGCCGCCGGCGACGGCTGCCCGAGACTCCGTGGCGATCTCTGCCTTGTGGGTCAATCCAGGTTCGCGGAAGTGGACTTGATCGTCGATGAGGCCTGGCAACAGGTGCAGTCCGGAGCAGTCATGGACCTGCGCCTTGCGGGAGGCATCGGCGATGGCAGGGTCTGGATGTTGCGACAGCTGTTGACCAACGGCTGCGATGCGGTCGCCCACCACCAGCAGGTCCGCCGTTTCGGTGCGGCCTTCGTGAACGAGGGTGGCGCCGGTAAAAAGATGGCTCATGTGGGAGTGTCGGCGTCGGCGGGACGGATGTCGAACCGGCGCATTTGCAAGACGCCAATGAAGGCCTCTTTGAAGATGTTCAGGCTCATTTTGGAAGTGCCCAACTCCCTGTCTACAAAGGTGATGGGGACTTCAGCGATGCGAAATCCAAGCCGCTTCGCATTGTATTTCATTTCAATCTGAAACGCGTATCCGATGAAGTGGATGTGGTCCAATCGGATGGTGCGCAGGGTCTCGGCCCGGTAGCATTTGAATCCAGCGGTTGGGTCTTTCACGCCAAGTTGAAGGACCGCATTCACGTAGAGGGACGCTCCATAGCTCATGGCGATGCGGTGCCAAGGCCAATTGGATACGCCGCCACCCTGTGTGTAGCGCGAGCCGACGGCAATACCCGCACCGTCCATGCAGGCTTCGCGCAACCGCTCGAGGTCTTTGGGGTTGTGGCTGAAGTCTGCATCCATTTCGAAGAGGTATTCATACCCCTGGTTCAATCCCCACTTGAAACCCGCGATGTAGGCGGTTCCAAGGCCGAGTTTTCCAGCGCGCTCCAGCAGGTGGATGCGGCCCGGGTGGGCGGCTTGTGCTGTCCGCACCAAATCGCCCGTACCATCGGGAGAACCGTCATCGACCACCAGCACGTGGAAGGGCTTTCCACGTTGGGGCGACAAGGACATGACGGTGTCCAACATCCGTGTGATGTTCTCCTTTTCGTTGTAAGTCGGTATGATAACGAGGCTGTCGGACACGGTGTTTTAATTGGTTTAAAGGGACATGCGAAGGAGGTTGAGCTCTTCTTGGTTGAGCATGCGCCAATGCCCACGGGGCAGGTCTTTTTTGGTCAAGGGCCCCAATATCGTGCGGTCCAACCGGTCCACATCATAACCGAGGTGGTTGAGAAGGCGTGTCAATGCCTTGGGCCGGTTAGAGTGGATTTCCACGCCGATTTCCTTGGGGCGCTTTTCGGGATCGATAAAGTGGGCAGCTTCGACTTGGAAGTGTTGCCCTTCGATTTTCACGCCTTCCACCATGGCATCCAGGTGCTCTTGACGGGCTTTCTGGTGCAGGGACACGTGATACAACTGGCGGATTTTCGTCCCCGGTTGGCGCATGCGCTCGGCGAGCTCAGGATCATTGGTAAACAGCAGCAAACCCGTGTCCATGCGCTCCACCTTGTCGATGGGCAGCAAGACTTCTTTGGTGGCGTTGCGCACGAGGTCCATCACGGTGCGGCGGCCTTGCTTGTCCCCCGCAGTTCCGAGAAAGTTCTTGGGCTTGTTGAGGATGAGGTAGTGCTTGGCTTCCGGCTTGATCCTTTGGCCCTCCACCATGACTTCGTCGGTGCGGAGGACCTTGGCGCCCAAAGCGGTGATGGTATCTCCGTTGACCGTTACTGCGCCGGCCGTGATGAGCAAATCGGCTTCACGGCGGGCACAAACGCCTGAGTTGGCGATGTATTTGTTGAGGCGAATCGGGGTGCTGGGGTCTTTGAGGGGCGCGCGTTTCTTGGGGCGAAACTTGTTGGGCCGTCCGCCTCGACCGGGCGCTGGACGCCCCTTCTTTTGGGGTCCGCGGGCGGACTTGTCGCGTGGCGCTTCTTCAGACGGGTTGTCCGAGAGTGAACGGCGCGTGCCGAAGCCGCGTTTTTCTGTGGGTCCCGACGCCTTGTCAGCGCGCTGCCGATTGGGATTATCGGAGCGACCTGTGCGCTGTGGACGGCGTGAACGTGGTGAATCAGACATGGCGGTAGGGCGCAGTAACACGCGAAGATAGGTGCCGGCGCGCGCCGCGTCATTTAGCGGACGGGGGATGTCCGAACGCGTTCATCGGCGCCGGGTTTTCCCGACCGCCCGAAGTGGTAGGCCACAGTGATGCCGCGTTCTACAAAAGACATGGCATGCCGCGCTGAACTGGCGTCGAGCAGAGCGCCAGCGACCCCTTCTACTTCGGGGGTCTCTCCGCTCAGGTCGCTTGAGGCCAAGAAGTTGCTGTTGCCAATGTTGAGCCAGCCTGCTTGGAGCCTGGCGAGCACCCGAAAGCGGCCATATTGCAACCAGGCCCCTGCACTGGCGCTGGTCCCCCAACCGCTGATCCGCCAATAGTGCTTGGTGCGGATGCCCATCCATCGGACATCGGTGGCGCACAAGACCATGCCCATGCTGGCGGCTGTTTGAATGCCGAAGCGCCATTTTTGGTTGGCGGTGTCCCAGGTTTGTCGGGTGCGTGCTGCCCGTCCGAAGTCGAAGTTTCGCTCAACAGCGATGCGGATGAAGTTCATCCCGTCGGAGTGCTCGAAGTTGAAGTCTCGCCACGCCCAATCAAAGGTGGAATTCGGCGCATAGACGGTGCTGTCTATGAAGCCACTGACGGTCTGTAGGGTATGCGGCACCTTGTATTTGAGGTGGTCCCAACCCGCACTGATCCACAGGTCTCCGGGCACCAATACGCCCTCTTTGAGCCGCCTTCCAATCCGCGCGTTGAACTGTGGAATGGTAAAAGCCCCTGGATTGAGGTGGACCTTGGGGTCGAATTCGGAGGGCATGTCCGTGGCCTCCATGTCGTGCAGGGTCAGGTCAATCCCCGGTCCGATGAGGTGCAAGTCGGTCTTGCCATAGGTCGCGCGGTGATAACCCCAGTGGGCGTACCACTTCCCATGGGACTTCGGGGCATCAACCCAACCGATGGCGTTGCCCATGGCGCGGCTCCCTGTTTGCGACATCACCTTTTGAAGTGGGACAATCAACAGGAGGACGAGGAGCATGGGGAAGGTTCGCATACGCATGCAAGCCAGGGGCCATCGTTCGTGCATTTCCGAGCGAAAGTAAGGCTTGGACTGAGGGCGCTTGTGCACTTTGGTCGCCATGGAATCATTCACACAAAGCCTCGGTCGGTGGGGGGAGGAACGGGCGGTGCATCACGCGGTGGGTTTGGGCTGGGAGGTGTTGGGCCGGAATTGGCGCAGGGGGCGGTTGGAAGTGGACTTGGTTGCGAAGGATGGCCCTTGGCTGGTGGTCGTGGAGGTGAAGGCGAGGACGGAGCCTGTTCAAGCCGATTGGCACCGCATGGTGTCGCGGGCGCAGCAGGAGCGCTTGATCCGCGCGGCACGCCTCCTTTTGGCCCAGTATGCCGAACACCATTTGGAGGTGCGCTTTGATGTGATCGCTGTTTTGAGGAACCGCTATGGTCACCGCATCCTGCATACCAAGGATGCCTTTTATCCCTTGATGCGTTGAGGCGGAACGCACGGCCTCATGTGGGGATTCCGTCATGCGCCGATGCGAAGTGGTCCAATTGTTGCGTTGATTCACAACATGGAACAGAGATCGACCTACCTCATCATCATTGCCGTGCTCTTCTGCACGGCGGGCTACTTGGGCTTCAAGGTTTCTCAGCAAGGCACCACCATCGAGGCCCAGACTGGCGAGCTCAACGCAGGAGAAATCGAGCGCCAGTCTTTGGAGCTTGACCTTCAGAAACTGCGGTTCAGCTATGACACTTTGCAAACCGAAAACTCCTTGATGATGGCGGAGATGTCGGCCCAGCGCAGCGAGATAGAGGGGCTCATCCGCAAGGTCAAGGACCGGAATTACAGTGTCTCCAAGCTCAAAAAGGAGACCGAGACCCTGCGAAAGATTATGCAGGGTTATGTGGTCACGATTGACTCGTTGAACCAGGCCAACATCGCCTTGCAGGAAGAGCGGGACGCGATGGCGGCGGAAGTGTCGACGGTTCGGGAGCGGAACCAAGCGCTGCAACAGAAGCAAAGCGACATGGAGGAGGTGATTGAAGCGGGTCGGGTGCTTCAGGCAATGGACCTCAACCCCATGGCCATTCGCGTGACTTCAACGGGTTCGCAGCGGGAGACGTCGCGGGCCAAGCGCGCCGAGATGATCAAGACTTGCTTTACGTTGCTCGAAAACAGGATCGCTGAGAAGGGCAGCAGGACCCTGTTTTTGGAGGTGTTGGATCCGGACGGTCAATTGATGCCGCCCGGTGACCGGGCTCCTGTGGCGATGTCTGGCGGCGTGCCGGCTTCGGCAGCTCGGGTTCTGGACTACGCCGGTGAGCAGATGGAGGCGTGCATTTTCTTTACGGCCTCTCGTCCTTTTGAGCCGGGTGTCTACACGGTGCACCTGGTGGACGGAGACAACCGCATTGCCACCACGGATTTGATTTTGCGCTAAGGCCGCAAGATCAGCGGATGAGGGTGACCCGTCCCTGTTGGGTTTCGATGCCTTTGCTGGTGGGGAACCACACCCGCCAATTGTACACCCCGGCCGGGGCGTAATGCGCTCCGGCACCCAAGCTATTGGTGCCTTCCGCCGTGCCAGGTCCGCCGACGCCGCCCGTCCAATAGGCACGGGGGTCGATGGAAGACCAAACGAGGTCGCCCCAGCGGTTCCAGACCTCGACCCGATAGCCGGGAAGGATGCTGGGGTCGGGATTCCCAAGCAGGTACGTTCCCGTGCCGTTGAGCCACTGTCCTTCTGGACGCCAGCCGTCGTTCAATCCGTCGCCATCCGGGGTGAAACCGGAAGGCACGTAGAGGGGGTAGCGGAATTCCACTTCCACCATGTCCGCTGATTGGCAGCCATTGGTGTCGAGCACGTGGAGGGTGAAGATGCCGTCGTCTTGAAGCAGTACTTCTGGTATGAGGCAGTCGTCGCAAGACAGCGGGGCGCTGGGGCTCCACCACAGAGAGTCAATGGGTGCGCCCGAAACCGATCCATAGAGGAAGGTGGGCTCGAGCCATTCATTGCGCTGGTCAGGGCCAGCCTCCACGGTGGGGCGCGGCCAGACATTGACCGTGACCTCTGCTGAGGCCACGCAGCCGTCGGCATCGGTAACGTAAGCGGTGAAGGTCTGACTGGTTTCAGTGGTGACGGTGGTTTCGGCCTCGTTGGGTTGGGCGACCAGCGCGCCCGGTACCCATTGGAAGTCCACCCCACCGGCTGCACTGATGGGGAACGGCGTTCCGGCGCAGACCCAACCTCCAGCGGACACCAGGGCCTCGGGTGTGATGATCTGAACGGTGACTTCGTCCGTGCCTTCACCGCAAAGGTTGGAGATGGTGACCGTGTAGGTGGTCGTTTCCAAGGGGCTGGCGGATGGGGTTTGGCTGGCGGGGTTGTTGAGGCCGGTCGCCGGGCTCCACACCCAAGTGTTGCCGTCATCCGCCGCCAACAAAGCCGTCTGCCCGATGCACAAGGGAACCGTAGGGTATATGCTGTCTCCCGGGGCGGCCGCGACCACGTCGACGGTCATGTCGTGCGTGCGTTCACAGCCCTCCGGGGTGGTGATGGTGACGGTGTATGTGGTGGTGGTCAGCGGGGTGGCGATGGGGTCGGATGCAGCCGGGTCAGACAGGCTTGCACCAGGCGACCAATCATAACTCCAGCCGGCTGATTCGGGCTGCGGACTCGTCACCGACAATGGGGCACCATCTCCGAGGCAAATCTGGGTGTCTCCACTGGGATCGGTGACCATGTTGACCACTTCGACCACCACGTCTGCGGAGGCGGTCCCGCAGAGGGTTTCGTCGGTCAGGGTGTAGGTCGTGGTTGCGTTGGGAGAAGCCACGGGGTCGGCCACGTCGTCGGCGCTGAGCCCAGTGGGGGGAAACCAGCTGAGCTCGCCGTTTCCGCTGCCTTGAAGCTGGGCTTCTTCTCCGTCGCACAAGGGGTCTACCGGGTCCACCACGGGGTCGGCATTGGGGGCGATGGTGACGGTGACGTAGGCCGTGTCCGGCTCTAGGCAACCTGTGGTGTCTTCGGCGATGACTTCCACTTCAAACACGCCGTTCAGGCCGTAGAGGTGCAATGGGGCGATCTCGTTGCTGAAGTTGGCGTCGCCAAAGTCCCAAGTGAAGGCCGCGGGACCGGCTGTACTGTTTTCAAATTGGACACTCTCGCCTTGGCAGAATTGGTCTGGGCCGTCAATGTCGATCTGCGCGTTGAGTTTGCCGAGTGCGAATTTGAAGACGCCCATGTTGCAGTTGGGCGAGGGGTTGTCGGGGCTCCAGGCGCCCGGCGTGGAGGGGAAGTCGTTCATTCCCCCGCAACCCGCGCAGACGGCTTGGTATACCGTTCCGTTTTGGTCGAATCGTGAGGAGCCGCCGTCCACGTGTTCGTTAGCGAAGGGGCCGCCGAAGAACGTGGCATAGACGAGGTCCTCCGCATTGGGAGACAGGACGGCGAGGTAGAAGTCACTGCCATCGGTGCTGGCTTGGAAGGGGTTGTCGGTGGTGGGCAGGCCGAAGGTGGTGCTGCCGGCGACCTCGCCCGTGCCGCCGGTGGCATTGGTCTGTCCACCCCATCCGCTGATGTAGACCTGCTCGCAGTCGCTCACGAGGAAGGCGGTCGGACTCAGGTCGATGGTGCCCGACCCCGTGCCGATGACCGTTTGCCACTCGATGTCGCTCATGTCCGGCAGGAAGCAGGTGATGTACTGTCCGCTGCTCGGGTTGGCGTAGACGTCTCCGATGACGGGCATGCCGGTCTTGGCTTGTCCGTAGGCATAGGGGCGCCCACTGCCGTCGCGCTGCACGAAGTACACCTGGTCGTAATCCTCGAGCCCGTGGTAGGTGCCGAACTGGGCGGTCAGATCGCCTGGAGAGGCGTTGAACTGGACAAGCCAGCCGTCTGTGAGTCCGGCCCGGTCGGGTTGGATGGAGCCCGGCGGCAGGGGCAGGTCGTCAGACCTGGTGCCGCCGCCGACGAGCACCTGGAGGTTGTCGAGGTCCCCGAAACTGTTGTCGGGTGAGACCTCGATGCTGTAGGCCGCATCGTCCCAGAACCCGCCGAAGGTGCGTCCGCTCAGGAGTGTCGAGAGGTCGGCGCTGAAGCCGGCCACTAGCGCGTCCTGACCGCCGGCATGAGCAGGGCTGCCCGGCAGCGGAATGTCCGTGGAGGTCGTGGTGGTGGCGATCCAAATGCTGCCTTCGGGTCCAATGTCCACCTGGCCGCGGTAGAAGTCGCCGAAGTTGGTCCTGAGGACAAGGCTCTCATTGAGACCGTCCGCGCCGGTTCCCCCAAAGAAGGTGGAGGCGTTGAGGGTGTAGTCGGTGCCGTCGAGGGTCAGGAGATAACAATCGAGCCCGTCGGGCTGTACGTCATTGCCGTAGATGGTGATGGCCACGGCGCCACCGGCGTTGAAGTTCGGTTGGAAGCTGCCCGCCGTGGTGGGGAAGTCGTCCGACCCGGTGGTGCCAAGCAGGGCGACCTGTCCCCAGGTATCGTTGTAGGCCAGGCTGTGCGGGATGTCGGCCCGGCTGCCGCCGATGTAGGTGCTGTAGAGGAGTCCCGTGCCGTCTGCATTGAAGACGGTGACCGCGGTGTGGCTGATGCCGTCGGCAAAGACTTCCATGTCGGTTTGGATGGCGTCTGCCGTGGTGGGATAGCCGGGGGCGAAGGCGACCGTGCCGCCAATCAGGGCGCCGCCCGGGCCGTTGCTCGCGGTCGTGCCGAAGTTGTCCCCCGTGCTCCCGGCATAGGTGCTAAACGTGATTTCGGGGTCGATCACCAGCGGACGCGCCTCGTCGTAGTCCCCTAGGTCGAAGTGCACCTCCTCACCTGCAATGCGGTAGGCGCAGGGAACCTCGTCGAGGGTGCCATTTTCGTTCCATTGGAAGGCAAATGGGGTGGCCAATTTGGCCGAGAACCCGGCGGCGGCGTCGTGCAGGGCGTGGTGCAACTGGAGTTCGCCGGCAGGGCCAACGGAAGGCACGACGCCCCGGTATTGCCAACCGATGTCGTCGGGGTCGGCGCCCGGATCGACGGTAAATTCGAAGGCGGCCCGTCCTTGGCGGGTGCCGCGCCACCTCAACCGGATGCCCGGCCAGACGTTATCGGTATTGAGCATGGTGGCGGCCTGCACATGTTCCGCCCAGTGGGCCGGGTCGTCGGAGAGGTAGAAGTGCTGACGGTCGGAAGAGAGGCCGCTCCGAACCCAGTTCAGGTCGGCCTGCGGATTGGCGTCGGTCCAGGCTGCGCTCCAGTGAATGCCACGACGGGCCCCAATGTGGTGGTCTTCGGCAGCCTCAGTTTCTGGCGCCCATTGCCAGCATGTCCACCCACCCCGGTCGAGCTGGACGCCCCCTCCGGTCACTTCGGTGCGGTGCAGCACATGGTCCGGCCATTGGCCCTCATTGGGCACAAATCGGACCTGTCCATGCAAGGACGTGGTGATCAGCAGAAATAAGATGGGGAGGGACCGCATCATAACCTCAACAAGTTCGGAAACGAAATCGTTGCGGGGGTCAATGGATGCGTTGGGTTAAGATCTGCATCTCAATGGCCGGAGACACTTCTTCATGCAGGATGCGGTAGACAGCATCGGCAATGGGCATGGAGACGCCGAATTTTTGATTGATGGTATGTATTCCGAGGGAGGATCGAACCCCTTCCGCGACCATTCGCATTTCCATCAAAGCGCCCTTGATGCTGTAGCCTTTGCCCACCATGTTGCCGAGGGTGCGGTTTCGACTGTGGGGTGAATACGCGGTGACGAGGAGGTCGCCGAGGTAGGGAGAACTGCTGACGTCACGCGGCGTGTCGTTGACGGCGTCCAAAAATCGGTTGGTCTCGGAGAGGGCGTTGCTGACCAATACTGAAATGAAATTGTCGCCCAAGCCCAGGCCGTGCGCGACCCCGGCTGCCACGGCATAGATGTTTTTCATCGCGGCCGCCAATTCGATGCCGAAGACATCGTTGGTGCACTGAATGTGCAGCCACTGGTTGGACAACTGTTGGGCCAGGGCCCTCGCCATTTCTTCATGCAATGTCGCCAGGGTCAGGTAGGTGTGCTGCGTGCGGGCCACTTCTTCGGCATGACTGGGGCCAGAAATCAGGCCAATTTGATCGTAGGGTACGCCCAGGATTTTGTGCAGATAGCGCGCTGGGACGTGGTGTTCTGAGGTGACAAGGCCCTTGACGGCACTGAGAAACACCTTGTCTTGAAGCCCGTGTAAACCGCTGTGTAAGACGGTGTCCAGGTGGGCGCTGGGGACGGCGAGGATGAGCACATCGCTGGCGTCGATGACGGCCTGAAGGTCCGTGGAGGGTTTGAGGCGGTCCATGTTGAGGGACAGCCCTTTGATGTAGTGGGGGTTGTGGCCGGTTTGAATGAGGTGTCGCCGGGTGTCCTCTCGGCGGACCCACCATTGCACAGGGGGCGTGTCTGCCGTTTCATGCCATGAGGCGATGAAGGCGAGGGCGGTGCCCCAGCTTCCACTTCCGATGACGCCGATGCGCTGGATGGATGTGGCTTGTTCTGCCATGCACCGAAGGTATGTCGGAGCGCAGGGAAGGCTTATTTTTGCGGCGCACGGGATGCAATGGTCATCCCAATATCCATTCCCCCAGACCATGGCACAGCAGGAAGACCATCTCAAGCGCGTGATTGGACACGCCAAGGAATACGGATTCGTATTTCCCTCCAGCGACATTTACGATGGCCTGAGCGCCGCCTACGACTATGGTCAATTGGGGGTCGAGCTCAAGAACAACATCAAGGCGTATTGGTGGACGGCGATGGTGCGCATGCACGAAAACATCGTCGGATTGGACGCCAGCATTTTCATGCACCCCACGACGTGGAAGGCGTCGGGCCACGTGGATGCGTTCAACGACCCGCTGATCGACAACAAAGACAGCAAGAAGCGTTACCGGGCAGACGTCTTGATCGAAGACCACATTGGCAAGATCGAGGCCAAGATGGCCAAGGATGTGGCCAAGGCGCAGAAGCGGTTTGGTGACGATTTCGACAAGGAGCAGTTCCTCGCGACCAATGGCAATTGCGTGCGCCGACAGGCAGAAATCGACGACATCAATGCCCGCTTCAAGGCCGCCATGGATGCCGATGACCTGGAGGCCGTCAAACAGCTCATCGTCGACCTGGGCATCAAGGATCCGGAGACGGGGTCGGCCAACTGGACGGATGTGCGCCAATTCAACCTGATGTTCAAGACCGAGCTCGGTGCGGTCAGTGGTGACGCGGGTGTGATTTACCTCCGTCCGGAGACGGCACAGGGGATTTTCGTCAACTTCCTCAACGTCCAGAAATCCGGTCGGATGAAGCTGCCTTTCGGCATTGCGCAAATTGGCAAGGCGTTCCGCAATGAGATCATCGCCCGTCAATTCATCTTCCGGATGCGCGAATTCGAGCAGATGGAGATGCAGTTCTTCGTGGCGCCGGGAACGCAGGCCAAGTGGTACGAATACTGGAAAGAGGCCCGCATCAAGTGGCACAAGGCCCTCGGCTTGGGCGACGATGCCTACCGTTTTCACGACCATATCAAGCTGGCGCACTATGCAGACGCGGCTTGTGACATCGAGTTCGATTTCCCCATGGGCTTCAAGGAGCTCGAGGGCATCCACAGCCGGACGGACTTCGACCTGAACGCCCACGAGGAGCACAGCGGTCGGAAGCTGCGGTTTTACGACCCCGAAAAGGAAGAGAGCTATGTGCCATACGTGGTGGAGACTTCCATCGGCTTGGACCGCATGTTCCTCGCGGTGCTGTCCAACGCCCTGCGCACAGAGACCTTGGAAGATGGTTCTGAGCGCGTGGTGATGCGGATTCCAGCAGCCTTGGCGCCGGTCAAGTTGGCTGTGCTGCCCTTGCTCAAAAAGGATGGCCTGCCCGAAAAGGCGCGTGAAGTGGTCAACCTTTTGAAATTGGACCACAACATTCAGTACGACGAGAAGGACGCCATCGGCCGCCGGTACCGCCGGCAGGACGCCATTGGAACCCCCTTGTGCGTTACCATTGACCACGACACCTTGGAGGACAATGCGGTCACCCTGCGCGACCGCGATACCATGAAACAAGTGCGCGTCCCCATCGCCGAGCTCCCTGCCCGAGTGGCGGAGCGCGTGGGATGGTCCACCCTTTTTGCCTGACCCCATTCGATTCGCAACCCCGCCACAACATGGCTTTCCAAGACCTTTCCTTCGATGGCGTTCGCGCCTTGATTCGCGTGGACTTCAACGTCCCCATGACCGACCCTGCTGAAGACGGCAGCCGCAACGTGACCGATGACACTCGGATCCGCGCGGCCTTGCCCACGATTCAGCATGTGCTGGAAACAGGGGGTAGCGTCGTGCTCATGAGCCATCTCGGCCGCCCAAAAGGGACGGATGCTGCGCTGTCGTTGGGCCACATCATTCCAACCTTGGAGGGCCACCTCGGCCGTCCCGTCAAGTTTGCTGCTGATTGCGTTGGCGATGACGCATTGGAGGTGACGCAGGACCTGGCACCGGGTGAAGTGGCCGTGCTGGAGAACCTGCGCTTTCACGCTGAGGAGAAGGCGGGAGACGAGTTTTTTGCGGGCCAGCTTGCCGAGAACGGAGACTTCTACATCAACGATGCTTTTGGCACGGCCCATCGGGCCCATGCTTCCACAGCGGTCATTGCCAAGTTCTTTCCTGAGGACAGGGCGTTTGGCTTTTTGATGGAGGGCGAGGTCAAGGCGTTGGAGCAGGTCCTGGGCAGTGCAGAGCAACCCGTTGCAGCCGTGATCGGCGGCGCCAAAGTGAGCTCCAAACTGGCCGTCCTCAAAAACCTCCTCGACAGGGTCGACAAACTCGTGATTGGCGGGGGCATGGCCTACACTTTTGTGCAAGCGCAGGGTGGTCAAGTGGGCGGTTCCTTGGTGGAGCCTGACATGCATGGCGAGGCGTTGGCTTTGCTGGAAGCGGCCAAGTCCAAAGGGATTGAGGTCTTCCTCCCAACAGACACCCTTTGTGGCGATGGTTTTTCACCTGATGCCAACCAAGAGACCCACCCCACTGATGCCATTCCAGACGGCTGGGAAGGCATGGACATCGGGCCGAACAGCCGTGCGGCTTTCGCCGAAGCGCTTGCAGGATGCAGAACCATACTGTGGAACGGTCCGATGGGCGTGTTTGAATTTGATCGCTTTGCGAAGGGGACCAATCACATCGCCGATGCCATCGTTCAGGCGACATCTTCTGGCGCCTACACCCTTGTGGGGGGTGGTGATTCCGTAGCCGCGGTCAACAAGGCCGGCTTGGCTGATCAAGTCAGTTACGTCTCTACAGGAGGTGGGGCCATGTTGGAGGGGTTGGAAGGCAAGACCTTGCCAGGTATCGCGGCCATATTGTCCCACTGACAAATCTCATGTTTCTTTAGTTGTGAGGCGGCAAAGGGCCGGCGTACCTTGTAAAGACCATGCGCTTTGCCCTTACGATTCTTGCTCTTCTCGTCGCTACTGTGGCGGGTCATTCTCAAACGCCGCTGTTGGGGGGCGCTCCGCTTTCTACGGACCCGCCTTCTTTTAACACGCAGTCTCATGGGTTGAATCCCACCGGGATTTGGGCCGATGCGAGTGGACCATTGCCCACCAATGCCTGGTGGCAGAACCTCGTACTTGGTGGGGGTGGCCTGACGGTCAATGCCTTGCCTTATCTCATTCAGTGTGATAACAGTGCGTTGAGGTTCGGGATGCCCAACAAGTTGGTGCAACAGAATTACATTTTCACCTCATTTGCCGATGACTTGAATTTCGGGGTGGTGGGCAGTCTGCCCGCGAGGGAGGTGACGGACTTCGGCCCCTTGCACGTGACCATGTCCTGGGGTACTGGGTCTGGCTCGATGCGGGCTGATCTCGTCCGGGGAATGGCATATGTGACGGTGCACTACACTGCAAAGACGCCGCGGATTGGCACCATCCACGCCATCACCTCTATCAATGGGGGGTCCGCGTCGGGTTCATTTACGGGTGACCGTTTTGAAATTGCCACCAACAGCGGCGACACCTGGGTGGTGTACGCCTCTTCGCCGCTTACACTTTCGGTGCAAGGCGGGGCTTTGGTGGGTTCTGGGTCCTACACCGGATCCCTCAGGGCGGCAGTGCTGGACGGGGCGAACGAGTCCATCTTGGACAGCCATGCCGATCGCATTCCCACGGGAGGCACGGTCCAAGCGACAGCCACAGGAGACGTGGGTGAATTGACCTTTGATTGGGAGACCACTGGGAGTGGCCCGTTGTTGATGATGGCCTTGCCGCACCACCTGGACGTCTTGACCTCGGGCACGGTCACCTCTTTGACCCGCAATACATTGAAGGGAGACATGACCGGTGTGACGGGAGATGTTTGGACCATGGAGGAGCCTCTGACCCCCATTAGCTGGAATGCAGCGAATCCGATTGCGCCGGCTTATGAGCAAGATGTCCGGACGGCTTTGGCGCAGGATGTGGGCTTTGGGGTCACTGCGGGAGATCCCTACTTCGGGGGCAAGCAGTTTTCGGCCCTGGCCCGATTGGCTTTGATCGCGGACGAACTGAACGAGCCCACATTGGCCTCCCAGTATCGCAACACCTTGGGCAGTGCCCTCGAACAACGCTTGGCCGGACAGAATGGTGACCCGCTGGTGTATGACCAGACTTGGGGCGGCTTGGTCATCTCATCGGGCATCAACAATGCGGGAGCGGCTTTTGGACAGGGCTACTACAACGACCACCACTTCCATTATGGGTACTGGATTTATGCCGCTGCTGCCATGGCCAAGGACAATCCGGCTTGGGTCAACCAATGGGGCGATGAGGTCATGCAATTGATCCGAGATGTGGCAGAGCCTTCAGGGGCGGACCCTCACTTTGGCTACATGCGCAACAAGGATTGGTTTGTGGGCCACAGTTGGGCGGCCGGGCTCTTTGAATTCGGGGATTCCCGAAACCAGGAGAGCTCTTCCGAAGCGGTGAACGCTTGGTATGGGGTGTACCTCTACGGCTTGGCCATTGGCGACGACCGCATCAGGGACCTCGGCCGGATGATGCTGGCTACTGAGCTCCGTTCCACTTGGAAATACTGGCAGATCAACACCGGAGAGGGCATCTACGAGGAGCCTTTTGCCTCCAACAAAGTGGTGGGCATTCTGTGGGGGACCAAGGTGGACCACAGTACGTTCTTCGGGGCCAATCTCGAGTTCATTCACGGCATCCAGATGTTGCCTTTCACCCCCATCACGGAGGAGTTGTTGCGGGCGGAGTGGATCGAGGAGGAATATCCAATTTTGGAACCCGTGGCGGCGAGTGCGGGCATCAGTGAAGGGTGGAAGGGCTTTCTGTACATGGCCCACGCGGTGATTGACCCCAACGCCGCCTGGAGTGAGGCGCAGACGCTGACCGGATATGACGACGGCAACACGAAAACCAACACGCTGTACTGGTTGGCAACCCGGCCAGGATTGGATGGTTCCGGTGGCGGTGGTGGCCCCGTGTCGGGATGCACTTCGCCAGATGCGGTCAATTATGCCCTTACGGCTACCGTGGACGACGGGAGTTGCTTGTTTCCTGTGACCCTTTCGGTAGACATGAACGGACCCTCTTCACCGGATGGTCCTGTATACCTCGCGGGAACATTCAATGGTTGGAATGCCGTGTCCGACCCGCTTTCTGACAGCGATGGCGACGGCATCTGGACGATTACGATGTTCTGGCCTGCAGGGATTCAGGAGTACAAGTTCACTTCGTTTGATTGGTCGGATCAAGAGACGTTTGCCGGCGGAGAGCCGTGCACGTTGACCACAGGAGAATTTGTGAACCGTGTCATCGATGTGGATGGCGCTGAGGCGCTGCCCGCCGTGTGTTGGGAGAGTTGTGATCCGTGCTCGGGCAGTTGCCCTGCGGATGTGGATGACGACGGCATTTGTGACAATGTAGATCCTTGTGTGGGCGCGTTGGATGCCTGCGGAGTATGCAATGGTCCTGGCGCCATCTACGCCTGCGGTTGCGCAGAGATTCCTGCAGGGGATTGCGATTGTAATGGCAATGCACTTGATGTTTTGGGCGTGTGCGGCGGCGGATGTACGGCCGACTTAGATGCGGACGGCATCTGTGATGACGTCGACCCCTGTGTGGGGCAGTACGACGCAGTGGGCGTGTGCAACGGCAGTTGTCAGAGCGACACCAACGGCAATGGCATTTGCGATGTGGACGATGTACCGGGCTGCACTTACCCCGACGCCGACAACTTCACTTCGAGCGCGACGATGGATGACGGCACGTGCACTTTTGCGTTGTCGTCAGATTGTCCGGCGGATGTGGACCAGGACGACCTGATTGGTGTCACGGATATTTTGTTGGTCTTGTCCGGTTTCGGGCAGAACTGCGATTGAGGACCCTCAAAACATGAGGCATGAAAAAGCCCGGCATTTGCCGGGCTTTTTTGTTGGAGGTCTGGAGCGGATTCGAACCGCTGTAGCAGCTTTTGCAGAGCTGAGCCTAGCCACTCGGCCACCAGACCGTCTTTTCCCCACCTCAGCGGGGATGCAAATATACGGAAGGTGTGCGGCAGGGTTTCATCCGGACTACTTTTCGTTTCGTGGAAAGCAGGGAAGCCAAAGGAAATTCATGGCGGGCATGGCCTGCCAATGCGTTGACGCTCATCAATCTGGGCGCTGGCGCGCTGGTTTGTTGGTGGGCTGCATCGGAATTTGATTTGGGATGGGCGCCGGCCGAATGGCTCGCTTCTTTGGGGGTGATGGAGTCGTGGATGGGGATTACTGGGGCCTCCGAACGGCGGATCGCCGGCATCCAGTTCATGTTGCTCGTGTGGATGACAGGTCAACTCTGCGATGTGTTGGATGGGGCGGTTGCCCGATGGATGGGGGCGGAGGGTGCCCAAGGCGCGATGTTGGACTCCATGGCGGACCTGGTCTCTGCTGGACTTGCGCCGTCGTTTGTCGGCATGGCCTTGATGATGGAATGGCAAGTAACAGGCATTGTGCCGCAGGCTTGGTCGGGGTCGGGGGTTTTGCCGCTTGCATTGATGGCGGCGGCGGCCTGGCGCCTGGCGCGCTTCGCCACACAGGCTGCTGCGAAAACAGAACCGGAGACGCCGGGCCGGTATGATTTTCAGGGAATACCTGCTCCTTTTGCTGCTGTGTATTGGGGCGGGCTGCTGTGGATTTGGGCGCAATGTGATCCGGCACAGTGTCAATGGCTGTGGGCAGCAGGCCTGTTGGGTGCCACACTGTTGCCATGGGGGATGGTGTCCCGTTGGCCGCAGGTGGGATTCAAACATTGGGGCGCGGACCGCGGGTGGGACGTGATGCGGATGGCGTGGTTGATTTCTGTTGTTGTGGTTTGTCTGCTGTTGGGGACAAAAGGAGTCGCCATTGCCTTAATTTCGTACCCGTTGTTAGGGGTGGTGAGCCACCGGTTGCTGCCCTACAAAATGCCTTGAACATGCTCTTTCACGCGGCCATTGACATCCTTCCCCTTCCTGCCTTGCTCGACCCCCAAGGAAAGGCGGTGACGAACAACCTGCCTAACATCGGTTTGGAGCAGCTCACCAATGTTCGGATTGGCAAGCACATCACCATGGACATCGAAGCGGGCAGCCGAGAAGAGGCAGAGCGCTTGGTGGGAGAGGCGTGCGAAAAGCTGTTGGCCAACCCCATCATGGAGCGCTTCGAATTCCGTGTCTTTACCGCGGAGGAGGCAGCCATCTGACCTGCACCTAATGCGGTTTCGGAGCAAGCACAAGGGCTTGGTCCTTTTCCACCGTGGCTGTACTGTGGGAATCCACTGATTGCGATACCCCAACTGTGGACGGTTGACCACAGCGTGAGTTGGCACCTTCTTTTGGCCTAATTTGCCGGCACTCAAGGAGATTCACACTGATTTTATGACCCGTTCCATTTTCCCTTTGGCCCTGCTTTGGGCCTGTATCTTCGCCGCCTGTTCTACACCTGCTGAGATGCCCAATTCAGACGTACCTGCTGGCCCCGTTGCCAAGAAGATTCCCCTCGAAATGACCGAGCACGGTGATACCCGTGTTGACGATTATTTCTGGATGCGTTTGAGCGACGAACAGAAGAACGCAGAGATGCCAGATGCCCAGACACAGGATGTTTTGGACTACTTGGACGAGGAAAACAAATACATCGACAAGGCTTTGGCGCACACCGAGGGCTTGCAGAACAAGCTGTTCGATGAGATTGTCGGCCGCATCAAGAAGGATGACCGCAGCGTTCCGGTGAAGGACCGAGGATACTGGTATTACACCCGTTACGAGGATGGCAAGGAGTACGCCATCAATTGTCGCAAGCCTGCGGGTGAGGAGACGAAGTACGCGGAATGTGCCGGCGCTGAGGAGGTCATGATGGACCAGAATGTGATGGCTGAAGGCCATGACTACTTCTCTATGGGTGGCATGCGGATCAGCGATGACAACAACCTCTTGGCCTTTGCTGTGGATACGGTGAGCCGCCGGCAATACACGGTGCATTTCAAGGACCTGTCCACCGGGGAGATCTTGGCCGACGAGATTTCTTTGACCACTGGCGGCGCCACTTGGGCGGCAGACAACAAGACGGTATTCTACACCCGTAAGGACCCCCAAACCCTTCGGAGCTACCAGATTTACCGCCACGTGCTCGGCACGCCGGTTGAGGATGACGTGCTGGTATTCGAGGAGACAGACGAGACCTTCAGCTGCGGAGTGTACCGCACAAAGAGTGACGCCTACTTGGTGATTTACACATCCCAGACCCTTTCACAGGAGTACCGGGTGTTGCCGGCTGACGACCCCATGGGAGAATGGAAGGTGGTCCAACCTCGGGAACGGGACCTCGAGTACGGCATCAGCCACTACGGGGATCACTTCTACATCGTGACCAACCTCGACGCCAAGAACTTCCGATTGATGAAGACACCGGTCGGGGCCACCACCAAGGACAATTGGGAAGAGGTCATTGCGCACCGGGACGACGTGTTGCTGGAGGGCATTGAGATTTTCAAGGACTACCTCGTAGTGGAGGAGCGTAAGGAGGGATTGAACCAAATCCGCATCAAGAGCTGGGACGGTGCCATGGACGAATACATGGAGTTCAACGACCCGGCGTATACCTGTGGAACCAGTTCCAACCCCGACTTCAACACCGAGATTTTACGCTTTGGGTACAGCTCGATGACCACGCCGAGCAGCACTTATGACCACAACATGCGCACAGGGGAGCGCACTTTGCTGAAGCAACAAGAGGTGGTCGACCCCAACTTTTCGACGGACAACTACACGTCTGAACGCCTCATGGTCGAGGTCCGCGACGGGGTCAAGGTGCCGGTCAGCATGGTGTACCGGAAGGGGACCGAGCGCAATGGTGAGAACCCCTTCCTGCTCTATGCATACGGGAGCTACGGCAGCAGCATGGACCCCTATTTCTCAAGCGTGCGCCTCTCCTTGCTTGACCGCGGTTTCGTGTACGCCATCGCGCACATTCGCGGTGGACAGGAGATGGGCCGCCATTGGTACGAGGATGGCAAGCTGCTCAAGAAGCAGAACACCTTCAATGACTTTGAGGACGTGGGCCGTGCCATGGTGGAGATGGGCTATACCTCTCCGGACCACCTCTACGGTATGGGGGGCTCAGCGGGAGGACTGCTCATGGGTGCTGTGATGAACCAGGCACCAGACCTGTTCAATGGCATCGTCGCAGCCGTTCCTTTCGTCGACGTGATCAATACGATGCTTGATGAGAGCATTCCCTTGACGACGTTCGAATTTGATGAATGGGGCAACCCCAAGGAGGAGGAGTACTACCACTACATGAAGTCATACAGCCCGTATGACCAGGTCAAGGCGCAGGATTACCCCAACACGTTGGTCACAACCGGCTATTGGGATAGCCAAGTGCAATACTGGGAGCCGGCGAAATGGGTGGCCAAACTGCGCGACTTCAAGACCGATGACAACCTGTTGTTGTTCCGCACAAACATGGATGCGGGCCACGGGGGTCAGTCTGGCCGTTTCCGCCGTTACCGCGAGGTGGCTTTGGAGTATGCGTTCATGATGGATTTGGAAGGCATTACGGAGTGACCCTAGCATCCTGTTGGGGCCTTGTCAGTGCCTTCTGAAGTGGTGCGGGCATTGAAACTTCTGAGTTCGGCTCACGTAAATTTGAACCGATGAATCTGCTTTCTCCTTTCAAGGGTTTCCGGTCTTTTTGGGGTTGTGTTGTTGTGTTGCTCTTGTCGACAGGGTGCCAACGGCCTGCTGAAGAATTTGAGGTGCAGGACATCACGCCCATTGTGGCGGTCCCCTTGGTGGACACCTACTTTGACCTGGAGGATGTGTTGGAAGCGTTGACCGACAGCACGGATACGTTGCCGGTGGTGGCGCTCGAGGGTGGACAGCTCGCCTTCTTGCATACCGAGTCCTTTTCCGGGACGTTGGCTGAGGAGTGGTTGTTGCTGCCAGATGTGGTGGAGGTCGAGGAACTGGTGTTGGATGAAAACCTGGCTGCGGCGATCAATTTCACGGACCCCGGTACGGTACTGACCTTATCCGACACCATTGTGTCCGAGATGCGTGTAGACAATCCAGAAGGGGCCTTGATTGACCTGATTGAACTCCAAGAGGGTCAGCTTGAATTGGTCATTTCATCGACGATGGGTGATGAGGTAGACGGCCAGCTTTACATTCCAAACCTGTTGGACCCCATGGGTATGCCCTGGAGCGTGGCCTGGACGGACGCGATGCTGGCGTCTGGCCCCTTGGTGGTGACCGAGGACTTGACAGGCTGGCGGATTTTGCCTGAAAACCCCAATGTTCAGGACACCAATTTGGTCCGGGCTTTCTTGGATGTGTTTGTGGGCAACGACCCGGGACACACTGCCGAGGCAGGAGAAATGCTGGCTGCATCCTTTGTGATGGACGGTCTGGTGTTTGACCGTGTAGAGGGGGACTTCGGAAATGACGAAATCTACCTGGAGCAGGGCACCACCACAATTGCTTTGTTTGATGAGAGGTTTACGGTCTCAGGAGTCGCGATTGAGCAAGCCTTGATAACGGTGGAGGTGACCAATGGCTTCGGTGTCGAAGCGGTATTGGATTCGGTCACGCTGCGGGCAGTGGAAGACGGCGTCGTGACCAATGAACTGATCACGACTTCACCTCCGCTGATGGTACCGCCTGCAAATGGCAGCTTCAGCGACCCTTCGGTCTCGGAGTGGTTCATGGATGAGACCAACAGCAACATCACTTCTTTTTTCTCTGTGGAGCCCCGAGAGTTGGAAGTGTTGGCGTGGGTGACGGCCAATCCCAATGGGGTCGAGCCCGGTGCCCCCAATTTCGTGGAAGCGGAGGGATATGTCGCCGCGGACTTGCGGGTGGAAGTGCCTTTGGCGCTGACGGTGGCGCAACTGGATTTCGTGGACACATTGGATGTGGACTTGGGCTCACTGGAAGAAGAAGCCATGCTCGATTCGGCGTCGCTCAGGATCATTCTGCACAACGGTTTTCCTTTTGGTGTGGACTTGTCTGTCGTATTTCTCGATGAGAATGGCGATGCGCTCGATAGCCTTTCCCTGGCGCCACTTCCCTTGTTTACCATGCCCGTTTTGAATGGAGAGGGGGTGCCGCTGGAGCCCGCCATTTTCGTGCATGACATCCCTTTTGATTGGGAGCGGGCTGAGGCGTTGCGTGCAGCGAGAAAGGCGGTGGTTCAGGTTTGGACCTCTACTGCTGAGGCGACGTCTGGAGCGTTTGTGTATTTGAAGGAAGACCAGGGCCTGCAATTGGAATTGGGGGCCAAGTTGTATACCCGAATCAGCGAGTGAGATGAAGGGAATGAGAGCGACTTCGTTGGCAGTAGCCTGTGTCTGTTGGCTTCACGGCACGGCGCAATTGGGCCCCGTTGAACTGCATCCGGAATGGGGACAGGCGGGGTGGTCAAACCCGGCATTGCTGCATCCTTCGGGCGGGCATGTATTGATAGGTGGCCTTGCGGGTGTCAACGCTGAGCTGGGCCATACCGGACCTACCTACAGTGACTTCATCAGTGGAGAGGGGTTGGTGGACCCAACAGCTTTTCTTGAAAGCATGGACCCCACAGAGTCCATTGGCACCCGGTCTGAGGTGCCTTTGATTTCGTTTGGATTCAGGGACGAGCAGCGGTTTGAGTTCAGGTTGCGCAGCCGTTTTGTGGCCGAGCAACAGTTCGATTATGACCGTGACTTGTTTGACTTGGCATTGCGTGGGAACGGCCACCCGGACAACATTGGACGGCCTGTTTCCTTGGGGGGCATGGCCATGAATGCCCAAGGGTATTTCGACCATGGACTGAGTGTGGGTGCCATGGCCAAGGAAGACAAACTGTGGCTCGGTTGGGGCATTCACATACTCAACGGGGTGGCGGCTTTCCAAACGGACGTGTTTGATGCGACCTGGACCACGGACACCTTGGATTACAGTTGGGACCTCACAGGTGAGGCCGCTTTTTATGCAGCCGGGGCGGATTTGGACTCGTTGATTTCAGGCGGCGATGCGGGCTTGCCAACCTTTGATAGCTTGCCCAACACGTTGGGGTCAGGCGTGGCTTTTGATTTCGGCTTCCTGTGGCGCCTTTCGGAGAAAGTGTCGTTGGAAGGGGCTGTGGAAGGGCGCGGTGGCATGCGGTGGTTGGAATCCGTTTCCTCGGTCAAGGTGGACCCCTCAGAATTTGTGTTGGAAGGCATCGATGTGGTGGGGGAATGGGGGGCTTCGGAGTCGCTTTCTCCCGATTCAATTTCCGAGGATGTCGAAGCTTGGATCGAGGGCATGGCGGATTCTTTGGAGGCTGCGTTTAGCACCGATGCGATGCAGGGTTTGCCGGCTGCTTTTGATTCGCGTGTGCGAGAGACTTGGCGCGTGGGCTTGCACATACAGCCCTCGGAGGCTTTGGACGTTCAATTGATGGCATACCGTCAATTCCGTTTTGGACAAAGCAGAGACGGCGCTCTTCTTGGTGTGACGTACAGGGTGCGCAAGAATATCGCAGTGCATGGCCAAGGACAGTATTTCAACGGTGGTTGGATATGGGGCGCGGGTTTGTCGTTGAGGGGGGGGCCATTGAGGATCTCGGCCTCTGCTGGCAACGTTCCTGGCGTGTTCTACCCTTTGGACTCAGGTTATTGGCAAGGCCAGGCGGGGATTTCATTTGACATGGGATACGCCAAACAGAAAAAGAAGAAACGCCGGAAGGGGGACTTGGGTACAGGTGCTGGAATGTGGCACTGATGAGGATCAGCCCTCTACGAAGTCGATGAAGCTGGTTCCCCTCATGAAGGAGGGTAAGGAGTGGGCTTTCACATCGAAGTAAACGGCGGACCAGCCCGCTTGAAGGGCGCCTGCGACGTTTTCCTGCGTGTCGTCGATGAACAAGGTCCGCTTGGGATTGAGGTCGTACAGGTCGGCCACTTTTTTAAAAGCCATTGGACTTGGTTTGCGATGTCCCAGCCGATGGCTGTAGATGATTTGCCGGAATGCATCCGAGAAACTGCGGCTCCTTGTGCGCAGGATGTCCTGCTCGAAATGTGTGGCGTGGATGTCATTGGTATTGCTGAACATCAGCAGATCGAAGCGCGTGGAAAGCATCCGGACCCAGTCCACTGCCTCCGGTTTGAGGCCGATCAACAGGGCGTTCCAGGCTGCGCGAACATCTTCGAGTGTGGTTCCATCTGCGCAGCGGTCGCGCAAGGCCCTCAAGAACGCCTCATTGCTCAAGGTTCCACATTCCAATTGGTCAAACAAAGCGCTTTGGGCGCTGTGCCTGAATTCGTCGGAGAAGTCCTGTAGGCCCAGCTTGGAAAACGCAGAGGCGGTCCGTTGGTGGTCAATGTCGTAAAGCACCCCGCCGAAATCGAGCACAACGTGATCAAAGTTGTGCCAGTCAATGGGGAACAAGACGGAGGAGGACATGCCTTCAGAGTGCAAGAATC
Organism: Flavobacteriales bacterium; assembly: GCA_016780385.1. Lineage (GTDB taxonomy): Bacteria > Bacteroidota > Bacteroidia > Flavobacteriales_D > Sanyastnellaceae > UBA8752. The sequence goes on along the minus strand of JADHLY010000003.1, from coordinate 1,432 downwards.
CACGCTTGATCGATTCCATGATGGGATTGAAGACCTCGCCTAAAGGCTTCGGCTTCGGCGGAGGAATCAAAACACCCTGTGGAAACACGGTGGCTCCCAGATGGGCCGGCAAGAATGGATGTAGCGTAGCCGAGGGACTCAAAGCGTCGGGCCAATCCGGCCGCGCGGTTCATGGCGCTGAACGTCCCGGCGATCACATGATGCCGGCATCCAGAAGACAGGGGTGACGGCGTTGGCAGTGGCATCATGGCCTCATCGGCTGGAGCAGGCGTGATGTCCGGCGCGTCTGGATTGAGAAACACCAAGCTGCTCTCACTGCCGACCTCAGGAAAACGGATGTCTTCGCCTTCGATGCGGGGCAGGTACTCCGAGGGCGTGGCGCGGTCGAGGAAGGCCAAATCGAATTGGGTTCCTTCGGTTTGGCCCCACCACAAAGAGCCTGCGACGATAAGGGGCAGCATGAGCACAGCGGCCACGCGCACCAGATTTCGGGTCCAAGGGATGACGGCTTCTGGCGCAGGGTCTTTTTCGGAGTCGGTAACGGGGACCAGGGGCTTGGTTTGGTCGGGTTGCTGCCCGGAAGCCTCTGTCAATCGGTCCGCCCATGGAATCCGTCCCAAACCTGGAGGAGCGTAGCGTTCCCCTAGCCTGGGCTCGGGCGCAAACCCAAATTGGCCGCTTTCCATCCTGTACATGCGGCCCAAACCCGGAATTTCGCGGGTTCCTCCTTCGGCGAGGTGCGCCTTCAAGGCGTTGGATTCTCGGTCGATCAGCGCGGTGGCGGCGTCTGTACTGCAACCTGTTGCACGGCGGATTTCCTGTTCGAGCAAGCCATCCCTGATGGTCAGCTTCGGGTTGAACACCACATTGCGACCGGGGGGCACCCATTCACCTTTGTCTTCATCAAACCTGGCAGGCACGGGATGGGCCACAAATCCGCCCAACTCAGGAATGACCAGACAATCGTGGTCATGCAAGAGCAGAGGCAGTGCCTGAATCAAGAAATCGGTGTCCTGTAGGGAAGACATAACGCGCCGAAAATAACACGATTGGCGTAGGTGAGGACGCCCTTTATCAGATTGCTTGCCTTATCCTCCTGTTGAACGGTGCCACAAGCGGACCTTTTCCAGGTCTGCTTCCGTATCCACTGAGCCGGGAGAAGCACCTTCTTCCACGGCGATCATGCCCACGGTTACGCCAGCCTCGAGCCACCGCAGTTGTTCGAGCCTTTCGGACACTTCCAGTGCGCTTTTCGGCAAGCTGGCACAGCGGGCCAATGCTTGTGGGGCAAAACCATACAGGCCGAGGTGAATGTGAAATGGACCGCCCGATGGAATGGGGCTGCGCGAAAAGTATAGTGCCTGTCCTTGGGCATTGACGGCGACCTTGACCCGGTGCGGGGAAGCGGATTCCTCAGGTTGGCCTGACCGCA
>JADHLY010000028.1 GCA_016780385.1 Flavobacteriales bacterium | reverse complement strand
ACAATTCCCACACTGATGGGCCGTGAAGTCCTCCAGCAAAACATGTTGAGGCCCTGAGGTGAGCGGACTGAAAGTGGGAGGTTCAGCTTCGCCGCTGTAGTTGATGGTCAAGGGAACAATTGGGTCCTCAATCACATCGCACCCTGCGAGCAGGGCAACAATCGTGAGGAAGGGGGTCAATCGGTGGCGTAGGAGGAACATCATCAGAAGCTGCTCGTAAAGGTGATCTCGAACCCGTTTGAGGCGGGGACGGCCCGGCAGACGCCGCCGATGCAGAAGATGCCCTCTCGCCGCTTGCCGTATCCGATGGACAAGCGGTGGGCCCCTTCGATGCGGCCGACGGTGCCGTACAGATAGTGAACGCGCTGATCGGGGTCAGGGTTGCCGAAGTTGTATTGGTCCAGCACGGAGAAGAACCAATGCGGGCTCACGGAATACTCAGCGAGGACGGTGGCCCAGTCTCCTTTGTCCTGCTTCACCTCCTTCATGACGCCGTTTACCTCCTTCATGTCGGTGCCGGTGAACAGCGCCTGGAGCTCGGTGCGGAGGCTGTGGCCCTTCTTGATGCGGACCTGCGTTTCGACCACGTGCACGTTGGCGTTGACGATGCCCTTGTAGTCGGTGGTGACCGGCGTGGCAAGGGTGTTGAAGTCAAAGTGGAAGAAGGCATACTTGGCCTTGAAACCCTTCGAGAACTTGCGGCTGATGTCGAAGTTGATGTCGCGGATGTAGAGGTCTTCCCCAGCACGCCAGCTGTTGCGTTGGTAACCGTTCACAAGGCCGTCCACTCCGCTCAAGTTGGTGGTGTCGAGGCTGCTTGCTGTCGCGTATTGGAAGCTGATCTTGGTGCCGTACTTCCCGCCGAGTTTGCTCTTGCGCGGGATTGTGTAGAACACCTCTGCAGACCACCCCACCTCACCTTGCACCACCGTCGCATAGGGATACAGTGTGGCGGCCAGGTTGTACGTGTGCTGCTTGGTGATGGCGGGGATGTAGTTGACGGGAAGGTCGAAGAGCTGGAGGTTCCGGTCAGAGCGGAATTGCATGTTGTCAACGCCCTTGAAACCGAGGTTGACTCCCAGGCCTTTGGTCGACCAACCCGCGTTGAGGAGGATGCCCTCTCCTTCACCGTAGGTGTAGCCGTTGTCGGCATTGGGGTCATTGATTTTGCGGACGTACTCCCCCATGAATTGGAACCCGCCTTTTTGGACCTGTGCCCGGTATCCCCAAGACCCGACGTTTTGGGGCAGCGCCAGAACGAGGGTGTCCTTGGATATGGTGCTTCCCGGTTGGAAGCGGCTCACAAAACTGGCACCGAGGGTGACCCGGGTCCCGACGGCAGCCCACCGTTCGAAGGCGTCGTTGAGGTTGACCTCCCCATCAAATGCGCGCAAAATGCCGTCGCTGTTGATGAGCCGGGAATCAAAATCGAAACGCTGTTTGCCCACAAGGCCTTTGACCGTCACGCCTTGCGCTGGCCTGAGGATGAGGCGGAATCCGTCGAGGGCGTTGTCAATGCCCAATTGACGCTCCTCATAGGCGCGCAGGACGAGGCCCGACCCGAATTGCTCGTAGAAGTTGCCGATCGTGACTTCAAAATTCTCTTTGGCGTAGTTCGCATAGCGGTAGCCAATGCCGGACCCCCGGAAACGCCCGGGATAGCCGAGGATGGGATCGAGATAGCTCTCGTACCGCATGCCTGCCGAGAAATCGCCCCGCGTATAGATGAGGTTGCCAAAGGCATTGAATCCCGTTTTGCTCGGGGGCACCTGCGCTCCGATCAGTGTGTCTTCCTGATACGTTTGGAAGAGCAGTTGAACGTTGCCTGTGATTTGGCCCGTGGGGACTTCATCTTGCGCAAGCAAGACCAAGGGGGTCAGTGCCCAGAGAATGCACGACCGTCGGAAAGCACGCTTCATTTTCCTGCGAGCTTCAGCAACTCCTCATAGAGTTCCTCTTCATCGCCGTCAGCGTAGTTGTTGTGCTGCCAAACGACCTCTCCTTCGGCATTGACCAGAAAGGTGTGGGGAACGTTGTTGACTTGCATGGCCCGCGCAAAAGCTTTGTTGGGGTCCAGCAGGATGGTGTAGTCCCAGCCCACACTGTTGACGTAGGGCTTGACCCGCATCATGCTGCGGGGATCATCGATGGAGACGGCCACGAGTTCAACCCCCGTTTCGTCTTGCCAATCCGGATAGAGGTCTGCGTAATTGTTGAGCTCACGTTTGCAGGGACTGCACCAGGTGGCCCAGAAGCAAAACAAGACGGGCCCCTCGGCCTCTTCCACGAAGGCGCGGGTATCTACCGTCAGGTCTCCGAGGTCCTTGAGCTCGATGGAGGGGATTTCTTGGGCAACGCTGCCCAGCGAACACAGAACGAAAACAAAAGAAAGGAGTCTCATCATATTCATAGCAGGACCTGCAAGAAAAGAAAGACCGACGAGGCACGGCCCCATCGGTCTTCCAAAAAACGATATCGACCAGAAATTACTTCTTGGTCACGCGCATGGTTGAGGTGGTCTCTCCTGCAGTCAAAGTGACCAGGTAGATACCAGATTCCACACCTGCGAGGTCGAGCTGCATGCGGCTGTTGCCTGCAGACATCGTGCCCATGTCTTGGCTCATGATCCGCTGTCCGAGGAGGTTGACCACGTCGAGGCGCACTTCTTGGTTGCCAGCGAGGTTGAGGTCAATCCAAGCCACGTTCTCAACAGGATTGGGGTATACGTTGAAGGAGGATTGCTCCACCTGCTCTTCTACACCTACAGCCGTCATGACGTCCGCAGCGCGGGCCTCCGTTTCGAAGTTGTAGCTGCCGTTGTAGCTGTAGACATATCCATAGGTGGACAGATCATCGTTTACAGTCGTGACGAAGCAAGCGCCGTCTTCGTAGTTGCCCCATTGGCTGGCGTACAAACCGTCACCGTATGTATCGATCATCCGGAAGGTGTAGCAACCGGTGCTGGGCACACCCACGTATTCTTCGTAGAGGGTTTCGCTGGTGAGCGATCCAGGGGCTACGCTGGCGACGATACTGCCGTCGCTGTCGGCAATTTCCCAACCGGTCTCCTCACCCCAGTTGTCTGTCTGGAGGTAGATGTAGAAGAGGGTGGTGGCTGCAGAAGCGCCTTCTACGGCAGCGGCGACGAAGTCATTGGCTTCGTTCATGTCTCCACTGGTGACGCGGATTTCGAAGTTGGTGCTGCCATTGAACTGGTAGCTGCCCATCTGGACGTCCTCCATGCCATAGGTATCGAGGTTTCCGCTCCAGTTGTGGCTCAAGACACTGTTGCCGTTGATGAACAGTTCCAAGGTAGCGTTCGTGAGGGGCTGTGTGCCGAGGTTCATCAAGCTGGCACTGACAGCGGAAGGGCTGTTGGAGCAGCTGATGGTCTCACCGGTGTAGGCGAGCACCGCAGCATCATTGGCTTGGGTAGCTGCCGCACAATCGTTGGCAAACATGATGCTGGCGTGATCAGCAGCGCTGATTTGTCCACTCTCCACGAGCATGCGGTTGGGACAAATCGTGTAAATGGTGGGGTAGTATGCACCATCGTAGTCGTCAAAGATGTTGCCGCCGTTGTCGATGATGGGGTAACCCGTTCCTTCAATCCAGTTGCCGGTCGTTGCGGTACCGGTTCCTTCGAGGTCTTCTTGGGTCGTGGTGTCGTCACCTTCGATGAAGAAAACATAGGCCTCATCGGTTCCGTCGGGGCCATAGGTCTCCCAAACTTCTTCGAGGGCACCAGTGTTGTGGTAATTCCAGCAAGGACCGCACCATGTGGCAGAGAAGTCGATGATGACCTTTTTTCCTTGGTCGAGGAGGTCGTACAGGTTGTGTTCGACACCGTTGAGGTCTTCAGCGGTGAAGTCAGGAGCAATGCTTCCGTCGGGCAGTTGCGCAGAGGCGCTGAAACTGATGATGAGCGCGAGGAGCGCAGTGTAAATGTGCTTCATTGAGCCAGGTTTTGAGTTTGATTCCATTCCTTTCGCAGGAGGGTAAATATAGCAGACATAGGCAATATTGCGCTGAATGGCATCGTTAAGGTTGAATTTCAAGGGGGTGGGCGCATATTCTGGTCCATTTCCTGAGGCTCGGGGTTCTGAGATGAGGCAGGTGTTACCTTTGTAGCATGAGAGATTTTCTGATCAAGGCATGTGCCATTTGCTCGGTGTGTGTCTTTTCTGCCCCCCTGTGGGCCCAAGGCCCCACCCTTATTGATCCCATCGAAGTGGTGGAGGGAACGCCGTCAGATACTGTGATGGTGGCGGAGTGGTTTGTGACCAACGCCACAGAGAATCCCATGACCCTGTATGTCGAACGGAATGTCATCCAAACCGTTGACGAAATGAATTTGCCCTTTGTTGCCAATGATCCGGGGGCTTACGAGCGTTTTTGCTGGGCGGGGACCTGCTATCCCTATGGTACTTCTTCCAGCGCCCTGCCGCTGGCGATCACCCTGCAGCCCATGGACACCACGGGCATCAATTCCTTTGGCGCAGAGGATTGGTTGATTTCGGATTACTATCCCAACGGTGTTGCCGGAGTGACCGCCTTGGAGTACTGCTTCAATGCCACTGAGCAAGGTGTCCCGACGGTGTGTCATACCGTCTTGTTCTGTGCAGGAACGGAGCCCGGAGAATGTGTTTTGTCTGTCGACGAGGACCAGATAGGTGGATTTGAGGCCTTGGCGCCAAATCCAGTGGTGGGTCAGTCAGCCATGTCCTATTTCGCTCCGGAAGGTGGCTTCATGTTGATCCTCGACCTGACTGGACGCGAAGTCAAGCGTGTCCCGCTTGCCCCAGGACGTGGGATGGTGTGGATCGATGGCGTTGAATTTGAGCCGGGTGTCTACCTCCATGCCTTTGAGTCAGGCGGGCACATTTCGCATACCAGAAAGTTCAGCGTAGCGCGCTGAGCATAAGTCGCCGGAAGGCGGTTTGGTGTACGCAGGGGATGGGACCATCTTCGCGTTTTAATACAGCACCCAAACGATGAGCAGCATCCGCAGAAAGGAGGCGCTGGATTACCACAGCCGTGGCCGGCGAGGCAAGGTGGAGGTCATACCGTCCAAGCCTTACAGTTCGCAGCGTGATTTGAGTCTGGCCTACTCGCCAGGTGTCGCTGAGCCGTGTTTGGAAATCGCCCAAAATCCTGAGGATGTCTACAAGTACACCGCCAAGGGCAACCTTGTGGCGGTGATTTCCAATGGCACGGCCGTTTTGGGACTGGGTGACATCGGCCCTGAAGCATCCAAGCCTGTGATGGAGGGAAAGGGGGTGCTGTTCAAGGTCTTTGCTGATTTGGACTGCTTTGACATTGAAGTGGATGCCAAAGACGTGGATACTTTCGTGCAGACGGTGAAGGCCATCGCGCCGACGTTTGGCGGCATCAACCTGGAGGACATCAAAGCCCCAGAGGCGTTTGAAATTGAACGCAGGCTCAAAGAGGAGCTCAACATTCCGGTCATGCACGATGACCAGCACGGAACGGCCATCATCAGCGGTGCCGCATTGCTCAATGCCTTGGAACTGGCGGGGAAGTCGCCAGAAGAGGTGAGCGTGGTGGTGAGCGGAGCTGGTGCATCTGCCATGGCTTGCCTCGACCTGTACATGCAACTGGGTGTCCGGCTCGAAAACATCGCGGTTTTTGACAGCAAAGGGCACATCCATGCTGGCCGAGAAAACCTGGGTGAACGCAAGCAGGCATTGGCCCACGCCAAAACACCCTTTGCAGACCTGTCCGATGCTTTGAAAGGGGCCGATGTATTCCTCGGCTTGAGTCGGGGAGGGCTGGTCCATGGAGACATGATCAAGGGCATGGCGGACAAGCCGATTGTCTTTGCCCTGGCCAACCCAGATCCTGAAATCCCATACGATGAGGCGATGGCGGCGCGGCCAGACATCATCATGGCCACCGGGCGCAGTGATCATCCCAATCAAGTCAATAACGTCCTGGGTTTCCCCTTCATTTTTAGGGGCGCAATGGACGTCCGTGCGACGGCGATCAACGACGAAATGAAGATGGCTGCAGTGCACGCCATCGCGGCCTTGGCCAAGGAAAACGTCCCCGATGAGGTCAATGAGGCCTACGAGGAAAGGGGCCTGGGCTTCGGTGTGGACTTCATCATTCCGAAGCCGATGGACCCGAGGCTCATCACGACGGTGGCGCCGGCCGTGGCCCGCGCGGCCATGGAGAGCGGCGTGGCCCAAGAGCCGATTAGAGATTGGGAGGATTACAAGCGGGTTTTGGCGAGCCGCCTCGGACAGGACAGCACCTTGGTGCGCAACCTGAGCGGACGTGCCCGCCGCCACCCCAAGCGCATCGTGTTTGCCGAGGCAGACCACTACAAGGTGCTCAAGGCGGTGGAGACTGCCCGAGATGAAGGCATTGTGGACCCCGTGCTGCTCGGCTCGAGGGAGCGTATCGCGGCTTTGATTGAGGAGCACCGCATTGAATTGCCTGCTGTGGAGATCATCGATCCCACCGATCCGATGGAAGCCGAACGTGTCAAAGCTTTTGCGGGACATCTGATGGCCAAGCGCCAGCGCAAGGGACTGACCCATTCCGAAGCGTTGGGCCACATGCGCCGGCGCAGTTATTTCGGCTCCATGCTCGTGGAGACGGGCGAGGCCGATGCCGTCATCAGCGGTTTGACCCGGAACTATCGCGAGAGCCTGCTGCCCGCCCTGCACACATTGGGCTTGGCGGAGGGTGTCAGCAAGGTGGCCGGCATGTACATCGTGCAGGCCAAGTCCGGCCCCATGTTCTTCGCGGACACGACGGTCAACCGCGACCCCTCGGCGCGTGAACTGGTCAACATCACCTTGCAGACGGCGGAGGCCGTGCGCTCCATGCGCATCGTTCCGCGCATTGCGATGCTGAGCTACTCCAACTTTGGTTCGGCCGGAGGGCGGGATGCTGAGAAAGTGCGCGAAGCGGTGGCCATCCTTCACGAAGAACATCCCGATTTGATTGTGGATGGCGAAATGCAAGCCAATGTGGCCTTGAACAGTGAACTCGCCGGAGAGCTGTTTCCCTTTAGCAACCTGCGGGGGAGGCGCGTGAACACCTTGATTTTCCCCAACCTCGCGGCGGGCAACATCGCTTACAAACTCATCCAGGAAATGGGGGGCTTCGAGGTGGTCGGACCCATCTTGCTCGGTTTGCGCAAGCCCTTCCACATCTTGCAGATGGGATCAAATGTGCGGGAAATAGTGAACATGATTCGCATTGCTGCCGTAGACGCACACTCGAACCCATGATCCACCACCTCACCGGCACTTTCACCGAGCTCACCCCAACACATGTCGTTGTGGAGTGTGGCGGCGTGGGATACATGGTGCACATCAGCTTGTACACCTCGTCCGCATTGGCCGGACAGGTCGAAGGAAAGGTGCTCATTCATGCTGTATATCGGGAGGATGCGCAATTGCTCTTTGGTTTTTCCGGGGCTAAGGAACGCAGTTTGTTTGTGATGCTTACGAGCGTCAGCGGGGTGGGGGCCCAAACGGCCCGCATGATTCTGAGTGGCCTGGGTCCTTCTGAGTTGGTCGAAGTGATCAGCAAGGGCGATGTGGGGTCGCTCAAGGCGGTGAAAGGCATCGGTGCCAAGACGGCCCAGCGGATCTTGGTGGATTTGCAGGACAAAATGGGCAAGGATCCGGCCTTTGAAACCACCATGCAAGGCCAAGGCGCTGCGGCGGGCCCTCAAGAATTTGCAGGTGGAGACAATACACGCCGTTCTGATGCGTTGGGCGCATTGTGCAACCTCGGATTTGATAGGAAAAGGGTGGAAACGGTGCTCGATCAGCTGGCTGCTGAAGGGGTAGATACCGTGGAGGAATTTGTCCGGGCTGCATTGAAAAGACTTTGACCCACTTGAGCATGACCATTTGCAACGCAGTTGCGACGCGGGCCACAATGAGGCGAGAGACATCTTGGGCAGTAAGGGCTGCGGGAGTGCTGGTGGCATTGTGGTTAATGCCGTCTTTGGGTTGGGCACAGGCCGACAGTTTGGATTTGCCTCTGCCGCATGGTGAGGACGACCCCAACCCCGTGGAGACCCCGGGCGGTGTGAGTTTGGACTTTCCCGATGTGATCGAATACGGGGTGGATTACGATGAGACCACCGGACAGTATGTGGTACGTCAGCGTTTGGGAGACACCCTCGACTTCAGGAATCCGACCTTCTTGACCCTGGACGAATTCCTCGAATACAACATCGATGAAAACCTCAGCGAATTCTGGGATGAGATGCAACAGGAAGTCGACGATGAGGAGCGCGGATTTGCGCCCAAATTGACGGTGGACTCCGAGTTGTTCGAGACCATTTTTGGCTCCAACGAGATTGAAATCAAGCCCCAGGGATCGGCCGAATTGAATTTTGGTGTCCGATACAGCCGGACCGAAAACCCGCGTTTGGCGGAGCGCGACAGGGCCATCACCACCTTTGACTTTGACCAGCGGATTCAATTGTCCATCGATGGCAACATCGGCGACAAAATCAACCTCGGCACCAACTACAACACGGAAGCGACGTTTGACTTTGAGAACCAGATGAACATCGGCTTCCAAGGGGAAGAGGATGACATCTTGAAAAACGTCGAAGCGGGCAACATCAGCATGCCGCTGCAGAGCACGTTGATCCAGGGCAGTCAGTCCTTGTTTGGTACGAAGCTCGAGACCCAATGGGGCAAGGTGTACAACACCACGGTGTTCAGCCAGCAGAAGGGTGAGCGCAAGGAAATCGAGGTTCAGGGCGGCGCACAGACCCAGGAGTTCGACATCCGAGCAGACGACTATGAAGCCAACCGGCACTATTTCCTCAGTCAGTACTTCCGCGACAATTATGACAACGCCCTGAAGAGCTTGCCTGTGGTCAACTCAGGAGCCCGCATCACGCGAATTGAGGTGTACGTGGTGAACACCCAAGCCAATACCCAAGACGTGCGAAACATCTTGGCCTTCACTGACATCGGTGAGCACCCCGACTACATGTCTACGGACCTGCCCATTGCTGAGTTGACGGACAGCCCTGACATCGGTATCAACCTCAACCGTGCGCCAAACAACGGCAACAACGATATTTTCATCGACATGACCAGCGACCCCAATGTCATGGGGTTCAGTGGCGCCGGTGCGGCCATCGCGTCGTACATCGGGCCTGATGGCTCGCCAATTTATGACCAGGGCATACACTACGAGCGGGTGGGCAATGCCCGGCGTTTGGCCCCCACGGAATTCACATACAACGAGCGTTTGGGCTTTGTCAGCTTGCGGCAATCGCTCAACAATGCGGAGGTGTTGGCGGTCGCCTACGAATACACACTGGAAGGCGAGACCTACCAGGTGGGTACATTAAGTCAGGATGGCTACGCCGCGCCTGGTGCCCTCGTATTGAAGATGTTGAAGAGCTCGGTGACGCGGGTGAGCCTGGAGAATGGTGATGTCGCTCCCTTGTGGGACCTCATGATGAAGAACGTCTATTCGCTGGGTGCCTTCGGATTGAGTTCGGAAGACTTCAGGATTGGCATTTGGTACAACGACCCGGCCACCGGGGTGGACCTCAACTACATTCCGCGCGATCCGCTCGATGGCGAACTCTTGATCCAGGTGTTGGGCATGGACCGCATCGACGTCAACGGACAGTTGCAGCCAGACGGGGTGTATGATTTTGTGGACAATGCGGCCACCATGGGCGGCACCATGAACAGCCAGAATGGAAGGGTCTTCCTGCCTTCGGTGGAGCCGTTTGGAAAGTCGCTGCAAGACCAGATTGAAGCCCGTGTCACGGATCCGGACCAAGCGGAGTCGCTGATCCAGACCATCGTGTTCCAGCCGCTGTACGACAGCACCAAGACGGCAGCACAGCAGATTCCCTCCCTGAACCGTTTCCGCATTAAGGGCCAGTATCAGAGCCAGGTGAGCTCGGAAATCATGCTCAACGCACTCAACATTCCCGAGGGGTCGGTGACCGTGACTTCCGGTGGAGCGCGTTTGATTGAGAACCAAGACTACACCGTCGATTACAACCTGGGTCGGGTACGGATCATCAATGACGGCCTGTTGGAGAGCGGGCAGCCCATCCGCGTGTCGCTGGAGAGCAACAGCCTCTTCAACATCCAGACCAAGACCATGATCGGAACGCGTTTCGATTATGCCCCAAGCGAGGAGCTGGCTTTGGGCGCGACGTTTTTGAATCTGAGGGAGCGACCATTGACCCAAAAGGTCAACATCGGAGATGAGCCGGTCAACAACACCATCATGGGGGCGGACTTCACGTATTCGCGCTCCAGCCAGTTTCTTACGGACCTCATCGACAAGCTGCCTTTCATCAAGGCTTCGTCACCGTCCAACATCAACCTGAGTGCGGAAGCCGCGTATTTGATTCCCGGCCACAGCCGTGCGGTGGGCAAGGAGGGCAACGCCTACATCGACGACTTCGAGGGGTCTCAGAGTGCCATTGACATTCGTTCTTGGACGCAGTGGAGCTTGGCGAGCACGCCCAAACTGCAGCCCAACCTTTTCCCGGAAGGGGATGTGGAGGACAGCCTGCTGTTCAACTATAACCGCGCCCGCCTCAATTGGTACACGATTGACCCCAGCTTCTTTGGCGGTGGTCTGCCCGATGGCGAAGTGGACGTAGACGTGCGCTCCAACCATTTGATGCGCTTGGTCGAAAACAAGGAGGTGTTCCCGAACCGACAGTTGCCGTTGGGCACTCCCGAGAACCTGCCGACGTTTGACTTGACCTTCGACCCTACTGTGCGGGGCCCTTACAACTACTTGCCTGCAGAAGGGGTCGGGCCCGTGCCCGGATTGAATCCCGACGGTTCGCTGCAAGCGCCTGAGGAGCGCTGGGGCGGCATTCAGCGGGCCTTGTTGACCACGGACTTCGAGCTCTCCAATGTGGAGTACATCCAATTCTGGGTGATGGACCCCTTCAACGAGGACAGTCCCAACGATACCGGTGGAGACCTCTATATGAACTTGGGTTCGGTGAGTGAGGACTTGCTCAACGATGGCCAGCTCGCCTTCGAGAACGGCCTGCCTTCTCCCAACCAGCCCGCTCCGGTGGTGGAGTCCAACTGGGGTGTGGTGGCCGACCCCTCTACCTTCAATGTGGTCAACGCCTTCGACAATTCCACAGGCGACTACAGCCAGCAGGACGTTGGATTGGACGGCCTCAACTCCCAGGAAGAACAAGTGTTTTTCTCCGATTGGTTGACCGGCCTTGAATCCAACCTGGAGCCAGAGGCTTTTGCCGCGATTGTGCAGGACCCTTCGGCGGACGATTTCCGTTATTTCCGGGATCCGGTGGCCCAGGCCAATGACGAGAACGTGCTCGACCGTTACCGCTTTTTCAACGGCTACGAGGGCAACAGCAGTACCGCCCAGCCGGATGGCTATCCCATTGCGTCCACCACGCTTCCCAACACGGAGGACCTCAATGAGGACCTGACGTTGAGTTCCATTGAGAGCTACTTCCAATACCGCATTCCCCTGAGGCCCGGAGACCTCAACGAAGCGAACATCGGGCGCAATTACCTCTCCGACGTGCTCGTGGCCGACAAGACCATGCCCAACGGAGAGACCCGCGAGGTGAAGTGGCTGCAGTTCAAGGTGCCCATCCGGGACTTTGAGGCGCGCATCGGCGGCATCAGTGACTTCCGGAGCATTCGCTTCATGCGGATTTTCATGAAGGGGTGGAGAGAGCCCGTCACGTTGCGTTTTGCGCGGTTGGAATTGATCCGTGGCGAATGGCGGAAGTTCGAGGCGAGCTTGGCCGGCCCACAGGAGGTGGAGCCGGATGATCCGTCGGACACCCAATTTGCCATCAGTGCGGTCAACATTGAGGAGAACGGATTCCGCCAGCCCATTAACTACGTGACGCCACCGGGCATCATCCGGGAGATCAACGTGGCTACTGCCAACCAGGCGCAGCTCAACGAGCAGTCCCTGCAATTGGAGGTGTGTGGCCTTGAAGACGGCGATGCCCGCGCGGCTTACCGCAACATCAACTTTGACATGCGGATGTACAAGCGCTTGCGCATGTTTGTGCACGCGGAGGCCGCCCGGTTGGACGAACCGCTGGAGTCCGGAGACCTGACGGCCTTTATCCGTTTGGGATCGGACTTCGTCGACAACTACTACGAGTACGAAATCCCCTTGCAAGTGACGCCGTGGGGCACGTCTGAGGAGACGGAAATTTGGCCGCAAGCCAATGAGATCGATCTGCGCTTCCAGGACCTGCAAACCTTGAAGGTGTCCCGTCCCGTTGGATATCCGCTGTTCCAGGAGTTTGAGCGGATCGAGGGGAATGAGCGTTTCGCCGTGCGGGGAAATCCCAACCTGGCCAATGTGGTGACCGTGATGATCGGTGTCCGCAACTCCGACCGGGATACCAACCCGTTTGCTGCTGACGATGATGGCCTCGAGAAGTGCGCCATCGTTTGGGCCAACGAGCTGCGTCTGTCCGAGTTCAATGAAGAAGGCGGATGGGCGGCGACTGCCCAATTGCAAGCGACCTTGAGCGACTTGGGCAACCTCAATGTGGCGGCCAACATGTCGACCCCGGGATGGGGCGGCTTGGAGCAGCGGGTTCAGGAGCGCCAGCGGGAGACCATTCAAGGGGTGGACGCCAATACGACCCTGCAACTCGGCAAGTTCCTGCCCGACTTCCTGGGCGTGCAGCTTCCCATGTATTTGGGCTACAGCGAGACCGTATCAACGCCGCAATTCGACCCCTTGTCACCGGACGTGGAAATCGCCGATGCAGGACTGTCGCCATCACGTCAGAAGAAGTCCCAGCAGATCAACCGTATCCGAAGCATCAACTTCTCCAACATCAAGATCGATCCGCAGCTAAGTGGCCGAGACAAGAAGAAGGACAAGGAGTCTGCCAAGAAAAAGGAAGAAGAGGCCGCCAAGCGCCTGGCAGGTGCCGATGATGTGACCAAGGAACGCGAGCTGGCGGCGCAACGCGGCGCGGCTGGTAAGCAATCTCGGGGAGGCAGCAGCCAGAGCGCCACCGGATTCTTTGGCTTCCTCGATCCCGGCAACCTGAGCGCCAACTTCGCCTACACCGAAAACTACCAGCGCGACATCAACACCGAGTTTAACATCCGCCGGAATTATCGGGGGGGATTGCGGTATGACTTTACCAACCGGCCGAAGGAGGTCAAGCCCTTCGCGTGGATCGGCCGGGCCAAGGCGTTGCGCTGGTTGACGGATTTCAACTTCTACACGGGACTCAAGCAGGTTTCGGTCAACATGTCCATGGACCGGACCTACGAGGCGAGCCGCGTGCGCAACAACACCGCCGAGTTGTTGGGCATTGAAACCGGGATGCTCGTCAATACGCAGGTGCTGAAGCAGTGGAACTGGAACCGGGATTACGTGCTGAAGTGGGACCTCACCAAGAGCCTGCGCTTTGATTACAACGGCAGGGCGACGGCATTGGTCGGCGAGCCTGCGGGTGTCATCGACCGCAACAATGCCGAGACCTATGCGCAATACCGCGATACGGTGATGCGCAACATCGAAAATTTCGGAGAGGTCACGACGTATGACCACACGGTTTCGATGAGCTACAAGCTCCCCTTGGACAAGTTTCCGTTGTTGAACTTCACTTCTGCGGACATCCGATATCGGGGCACTTACCGGTGGGACCGTGCGCCGTTCTCTCAGGACTCCCTGGGCCACACCATTCAGAACAGCCGGGATATCACCTTGAACGCGCAGGCCAGTCTCAAGACGCTCTACGACAAGGTGCCTTTCCTGAAAGACATCAATTCAGGCAAGCGCAAGCGCGAGGCGCTGAAGGAACTCGAGAAGAAGAAAAAGGAGGTCGAGAACGAGGACCGGGATGGCTTCGGCAACTTTGAGGACGACGAGAAGCCGCCCCTCTATATCGACCCGATTTCGTTTGTCTTGAAGGCCATGATGTCGGTGAAGAGCGTCAACATGAGCTACACGCGCAATGAAGGGCTGCTGCTGCCAGGCTTGGCTGTGGACCGCAAGGCGCGGTATGCCGGATTCGATGACGCTTTCGAGGCGCCGGGACTGCCCTTCCTGGTCGGCCACCAGAACACCGATCTGCAAGGCAATCGCACAGGAGACTTTGCCGTCGATGCGGCCAACAATGGGTGGCTATCGGCGAGCCCCTTCCTCAACCAGACCTACCAGGAGAACTACTCGGCGTCGCTCAACCTGCGCGCCCAGCTCGAGCCCATCGACGACCTCAAAATCGACTTGGACGCCAGCCGCACGGAGAGCCGCAACCAGCAGAGCTTCTTCCGTTTCGATGACGCCATCGGGGATTGGCAGTTCGAGTCTCCGCAAGACGGTGGAAACTTCACCTCCACCATCATGACCTGGGGTACCGCTTTCGTGGAGGACGACGAGACCTTCAATAGCGAGACTTGGCAGCAGTTCAAGTTGGCACGTCTCGACATGAGCCAACGCCTCAATTCGGCCAATTACAATTTGCCAAACAGTGAGCCTACGGGATACTATGCGGGTTGGGGCCCCACCAATCCGTCGGTGACCATTCCCGCCTTCATTGCGGCATACACAGGTCAGGCCAGCGATGAGGTGGCACTGGACCCCTTTAAGACGAAACTCGCACCGAACTGGCGTGTGAGCTACGATGGCCTGTCCAAGGGCAACCTGTTCAAGAACCGCGTCAAGCGCTTCACCCTGAACCACAGCTACCGTTCGACGATGTCGACATCTTATGTCACCAACCTCAGCTATCAAGAGAATGACCTGGGCCTGCCTGCTGCGGGCGACGTGGTGGGCAACTGGATCAATCAGCGACAGTACAACCAAGTGACCATTTCGGAGCAGATGTCGCCCTTGATCGGTGTGGATGTGACGCTGAAGGCACGGGGCAAGAATGAGCCGCAGATCAAGGTGGAGATGCGCCGTGACCGGACCATCAACTTCGGATTGACCAACAACCAAATCACCGAGACCAAGAGCAGCGCCTTGGTGATCGGAACGGGTTATCGCATCGCCAATGTGCCCAACCCTTTCTTGCGCACGCGCGGCAAGTTGCCCATTCAGATGCTCAAGGAGACCGACGTGGTGTTGCGACTGGACATCACAGTGCGGGACAACGCCACCATCATCCGCAAGCTCGATCCGTTGGCTGCTGTGCAAGGCGACCCCGTGGGCGGAGACAACCGCGAGAACCAGGTGACGGCCGGTCAGAAGGTGGCCAGCATCAAATTCAGTGCGGACCTGGAAGTGTCGCGCAAGCTGATTTTGCAGGCCTTCTTCGATGAGCAGCTGACGCGTCCAAAGGTGTCGACCAGCTTCGCCACCACCAACGTCAAGAGCGGTATCGCCCTCAGATTCAACTTGACGCAATGATGTGGACAATGGTGGTGCCCTGCGCTACCTTGCGGCCATGAACATTCCCCAGGACCTTCGTTATTCCAAGGACCACGAATGGGTGCGCGTCGAGGGTGACGTGGCCACAGTGGGCATTACCGACTTCGCACAGTCGGAATTGGGTGACATCGTTTTCGTTGAGGTGGAAACCGAAGATGAAGACCTCGAAGTGGACGCCGTATTTGGCACCATTGAAGCCGTGAAAACCGTGAGCGACATGTTCATGCCGTTGGCGGGCACGGTGGTGGAGCTCAATGCCGCCCTTGAAGACAACCCAGCCCTGATCAACGAGGACCCTTACGGAGAGGGTTGGATCATCAAGATTAAAGTGGAAGAAGGGGCCGATATGGGCCATCTTCTGACCGCCGAGGCCTATGCCGCGGAGGTCGGCTGAGACCAGGAGTCAAGCCCGCTGGCGTCGCGCCCTTCCCGCGTTGTGGATGGGGGTGGCGGTGGTCGCCTTGCACGCCATGCCAGGAGGTGAACTCGGGGCCCATGAATGGTGGATGAACTGGCGCGTGGACGTGGTGTTGCACGCGGGACTCTTTGCCGTTTTCGGTACTTCTGCCCTGATTGCCCTCCGAAAAGGCGGCGAAGGAGGCACGGGATGTCGCCACGCGTGGTGGTGGGTGCTCGGTGGAGGGATGATTCTGGCGGTTTTTTTGGAAGGAGCTCAGGGCTTGGTTTTCCCCGGAAGGGGCCGTGATCCCTGGGATTTGGTGGCAGACTTCATCGGCCTCGTGATGGCGGGATGCATATTTCGGGCATTGTATTTGATGTGGCCTGTGGGTAAGAAACCCCATTGATTAATTTGGCCCTCCGAAAGGCAAGGCCCAGCAACACTTCATCCATGCAGCCACGCAAGACACCACAAGCAGACCTCGAGAACAAACGGGGGACCTGGAGGTCCATCGGATTTGTTTCCGTGCTTTCCCTCCTCCTCGCCGCTTTGGCGTGGACGAGTTATGACGTGAACATCATCCGGGCCCTCGACTTCGAAGTCGATCTCCTCGAGGACGAGGTCATTCCCGTGAACGTCATCCCGCCCCCTCCGCCTCCTCCGCCTCCCCAACAGACGACCGTGATCGAGATTGTGGATGACGAGGAAGAGATCGAAGAGGAGCTCGAGATTGAGGACATCGAGGTCGACGAAGACACCGAGATTGAGATCATCGAGGTCGAAGAGGAGGAAGTGGTCGAAGAAGACATTCCCTTCATGATCGTAGAGGACATGCCTGGATTTGGCCCTTGCAAAAGCAAGACCGGACCAGAGCGTGACCAGTGCACACAGCTCGAGATCATCAAGTACGTGAGCTCCAACACCAAGTATCCCCCCATCGCCAAGGATGCGGGCATCCAAGGCACAGTCTTCGTTTACTTCGTGGTCGGCAAGGATGGCAAGGTGCGCGATGGACGCGTGCTGCGTCCCGTGGACCCACGCCTCGACGAGGAAGCGCTGCGCGTGGTCAGTTCACTGCCGGACTTTGAGCCCGGACGCCAACAAGGTAAGCCCGTCAGCGTGCAGTACACGATTCCAGTAAAGTTCATCATCCGCTGATGCGGAGGGCTTAGAGCCCGAACCACCCCATGATGGCCATCACCAAGTAGATGGCGTAGAGCGCGGCCCCCATTGGGAGGCCGCGTTTTGCGTACAGGTATATCGCCACGGCATCGATGGCGATCCAGTAGGCCCAATTGGCGTGGTGGTTGTGCACCATGAGCCAGGTGGCGAGCAGGCTGAATACCGTGGTAAAGGCGTCCAGCCAAGGCAGTGCACTCTTGGTTTTGCGCTGCAGCCCGAAGGCCACACCTGCAGTCATGAGGGAGGCAATGGCGATGGCCCATAGGTGCGTGGTCGTAGGCCAGGTCGCAGGGGTCCAGTCTTGCGGGCTGGAGGATGCCCAGGCGCCATAGAGGGCCATGCCGATGTAGAAGCCCTGCAGCGCGGACTCGGCGAGGATGGCCTTGCGCCAACAGAGGACCATGAGGATGGCTGCGCCGATCGCGGCAGGGATAAAGCACCAGGGGACCCATCCTTGGAGGTAGCCCCATGTATATGCCAGGCTCAACACGACGGCAGTGGCTTCTGCCGCGCGCTCCCGCTTGATGACTGCGGTGGCGGCTTTCATGCGTTGAAGTGGTGTTGGATGAATGCCACAGCGGTGTCCAGCCGCTCCATGGTCGGCGCTACAGGCAGTGCCTCAAAAGGCTGGCCCGATTGGACCAGTCGCTGCTGGTATTCCGATTGAAGGGCAAGGCGATCGTCAACCTCGGGCAGGGTCCTCAAGGGGTCGGGTTCCCACACAGGCAAGGTGTGGCACAGCAGGTGGAGGTCCACCTTTTGCATCACCGATTGGGCCCCTTCGATGGGCTTGTCCCACAGTTTCTGGGCCCAGATGTCGAGGACCAAGGCTCCGGTGTCACAGATCACGCCGTGCTGGGCGGTTTGGACCCGTGTGTGGAGTGCCTCATCAAACCGGGTCAACATGGCGGTGAGGTGGGCGTGGTCCTCGTGCCCCTGCCGGACCACTTCGTCGCTACGGGCGGCTTCGAGCAGGCAGTCCCAGCCCAGTGCGTCAGCGATGGCAAGGGCGAGGGTGGTTTTGCCGGCATTTTCAACCCCAGTCAGAACGACGACCGGGACCCGGTTCAGTCGTCGAATTGGCATCGGCAAGGGGGGCTGAACTGCAACCGCCGACCGGGCAAGAGCTCTCGGACCCAGATTTGCTCATCCGTCGACATTTCATTGTGCAAGAGGTCGAGTTCCTCGAGGTATTCGAGCCGGCTCAAAGAAGGGGGGAAGTGGCCGATGACGTTGGACCACAAAATGAGCCGTTCGAGCTTGGCGAGGGCGTCAATGTCTTCGGGGATGCCGTCAATCATGTTGTCGGCGAGGTTGAGCTCTCTGAGGTTGGAGAGGTCCAACAGGGCGGTTGAGAACCGGGTCAGCCGGTTGGCTTTGATGCTCAAGCGCTCGAGGTATTCAAATTCTCCCATCCAAGGCGGCAGGCTGTCAATTTTGTTTTTGTCCAAGACGATTTCGCGGAGGTATCGGAACCGCCGCAACCGGTGATCGACTTCCTTCCACTTGCTGCGGCTCAGGTCCAGCCGCCAGACTTGCTCGGGCCGTTGCAAGGCCGCTTCGAAATCGGTCCACACCTGAGCGGTATCCCATGTGGCGGTTTCGCTGGCTTCGGGGCGTGAGGGTTCCTGCGCAGCCAATGGCCCCGCAACCTGAAGCACAGAAAACAGGCCCCAAGCGATTCCCAAAACGAGCGGCACCCAACGCGGCATCATGAGGTGAACGACTGGCATGGCTTTAAAGTTGTCCGAGCGCCTGTTTGGCGGCTGTAGCGTCTTGCTCGAGTTGTCGCACCAAGGCGTCGGCGTCGGCGAACTTTTGGATGTCCCGCAGCCGAGAAACGAAGGTGACCTCGAGCACGGCGCCGTAGAGTTCGGGGTCGCCTTCAGCAAACAAATGCGCTTCTACCGCAGGGGGGTCTTCTTGGTCATCGAATGTGGGGCGTGGGCCGACGTGCACCATGGAGCCCCACATAGGGGCCTCAGTGGCATCGGTGTTGGCTTCACTGGATTGGCAGACGCGGACGCGGGCAGAATACACCCCCTCGCCGGGCAGGATTTGCTCCGGCTCGAGTGCCTGCAGGTTGGCGGTTCTAAAACCGAGGGTCCGCCCGCGGCCATCACCGGAGACGACGGTGCCTTGCCAAGCATGTTCGCGCCCCATCAGGCGATGCGCCGCATCGAGGTCGCCAAGCTGCAGCCGTTGCCGAATTTTGGTGCTCGATACGGTGAGCTCACCCTCGATGTGTGCCGGGATGTGTTGAACATCAAACCCGAAGGTTTCTCCGCAGGCGCGCAGGAGGTCCACATCGCCTTCTCGTCCGGCGCCGAACCGGTGGTCATGGCCCACGACGATGGTCGTAATGCCGAGTCCGGTGACCAGCACATTGCGGACGAAATCCTCCGGCTTCAGGCGAGAAAACGCGCGGTCAAAAGGCTGGATCACGAGGTGGTCTAAACCGGTCTCAGCGAGGGCGGTGGCCCGTTGGTCCAAGGATTGGATGAGCGCGAGGCCGCTTCCTGGCCCAAATAAGACCTTGCGGGGGTGCGGGTCAAAGGTCAGTACCACGGTTTCGGCCCCTTCCTCAGCGGCTTTGTCTACCATCCAGTCGAGGAGGGCGCGGTGGCCGAGGTGGACCCCGTCAAAGGTGCCTGTGGTCGCGATGCGACGCTGGCCGGGCGGAAAGTGGGGAAGTCCTCGGTGGATGCGCACTGCCGCTAAGTTAGGATGAGGGCGCTTGGGTGCGCTTCGGGGGTGCCCTGCACACGTAAATTCAAGGGCGTTGAAAACTCGTTTGGGACCTCTTGGGCACAGGGATGTCCAGAGGTCAACTGTTTGGGTTAATTTTGCGCCCAAATCACGGGTTGAAAGACCCCTACTTTCAAGCGTTAATCTTCGCTCCCATGAGCCAAAACGTCGGTTCCATTACTCAAGTCATCGGTCCAGTTGTGGACATTAGTTTCCCTGCGGACGCGGCATTGCCCAAAATCCTTGAGGCCATTGAGGTTGATCGGGAAGGCCAGCCTCCTCTTGTCCTCGAGTGTCAGAAGCACATTGGAGAGGACACGATCCGCGCCATTGCTATGGACGGAACGGAAGGGCTGCGTCGCGGCATGGCGGCCCGCCTGATGGGACGCGCCATGAGCATGCCGACCGGCGAGGCCATCAAGGGCCGCCTCTTCAATGTGACCGGACAGGCCATTGACGGTATCGACGGCGGTAAGGTGGCCAGCGCAGGCCCGCGTGAGATTCACCAGGCCGCTCCCAAGTTCGAGGAGCTGAGCACCAGCACGGAGATCCTGACAACAGGCATCAAGGTGGTCGATCTGATCGAGCCTTACTCGAAGGGTGGAAAGATTGGTTTGTTTGGTGGTGCGGGTGTCGGCAAGACGGTCCTCATCATGGAGCTCATCAACAACATCGCCAAGGGCCACGATGGTTTGTCCGTGTTTGCCGGTGTAGGTGAGCGCACCCGTGAAGGAAACGACCTCCTCCGTGAGATGATCGAATCCGGCGTCATCAATTATGGCGAGGCCTTTGAGAAGAGCATGGAAGAAGGCGGATGGGACCTTTCCTCCGTGGACATGGAGCAGTTGGCGACGAGCCAGGCCACATTGGTGTTCGGTCAAATGAACGAGCCTCCAGGAGCCCGTGCCCGTGTGGCCTTGAGCGGCCTTTCCGTAGCGGAGTACTTCCGTGACGGCGGCGGCGAAGGCGCAGGACGTGATATCCTGTTCTTCATCGACAACATTTTCCGCTTCACCCAAGCGGGTTCAGAGGTATCGGCGCTCTTGGGCCGTATGCCTTCTGCTGTGGGATATCAGCCTACCCTCGCTACGGAAATGGGCGCGATGCAGGAACGGATCACTTCGACCAAGAAAGGTTCGATCACCTCGGTTCAGGCGGTGTATGTCCCTGCGGACGACCTCACTGACCCTGCTCCGGCCACCACGTTTGCCCACCTCGATGCGACCACGGTATTGTCTCGGAAGATTGCTTCCTTGGGTATCTATCCCGCTGTGGACCCGCTTGACTCTACATCCCGGATCCTCACTCCTGAGATTGTGGGTGATGAGCACTACAACACGGCAGAGCGCGTCAAGGAGACCCTCCAGCGTTATGTCGAATTGCAGGACATCATTGCGATCCTCGGTATGGACGAGCTCAGCGAAGAAGACAAGCAGGTCGTGCACCGTGCGCGGCGTGTCCAGCGCTTCCTCTCTCAGCCTTTCCACGTTGCGGAGCAGTTCACGGGCATTCCCGGAGTGCTCGTTTCCATCGAAGACACCATCAAGGGCTTCAACATGATCCTCGACGGCGAACTCGATCAGTACCCCGAGGCGGCCTTCAACCTGAAGGGCAACATCGACGAGGTGATCGAGGCTGGTGAGAAGATGCTCGCCGAAAGCGCTGCCTGATGAAGCTGGAAATCCTCACACCAGACGCGGTGCTGTTTGACGGAGAGGCACGCCACGTGTTCCTCCCCGGATCGGACGGTGCCCTCGGTGTGCTCGATCGCCATGCCGCGATGATCACAACCCTCAGGAAGGGCACGGTCAAAGTGGACACCTCAGGAGGTGAGCAGACTTTTGAGCTCAACGGTGGAACGGTAGAGGTCTTGGACAACAAGGTCCTCATCCTCGCCAGCTGAACGGCTGTTATTCGTGGTGGTACGGCTCGCCGCGCAGGATGGTCTGCGCGCGATAGAGTTGTTCTACGGCCAACAGGCGAATCATCTGATGGCTGAAGGTCAGGGCGCTCAATGCCAGTTTCTCTGCTGCCTTGGCCTTGACTTCGGGAGCGAAGCCGTAGGCGCCCCCGACCACCAAAGCGAGGTGGCGGATCCCCCTGTGATGGCGGTCCTCAATCCATTGCGCGAGCTCTACGCTTCTGGGTTGCTTGCCTTTTTCGTCGAGCAAGACCACGTGGTCGGCGTCGCCAATGGCTTTGAGCAGTACCGGCGCTTCGGCGGCTTTGAGTTGGTCATGCGTGATGCGGGCGTTGCGCAATTTGACATCAGGCAGCTCCACATATTGGAAGGGAGCGTAGCGGGCGAGCCGCTTGACATATTCGTCGATGCCCTGTTTCAACCACGGTGTGGATGTCTTGCCGATGACAATAAGGGAAATGCGCATGTTCGAAGTTCCATCGAATTAACTTGCCGACCATGTCTGAAGGCGATGTGTTGAACCATAAAATCTCCACGATGGAGGCGCAGATGGATGCGGCCATCGCCTCAGCGTGGAAGGAGGACATCGGAACGGGCGATGTCACCTCGGCTGCGTGCATACCTGCATCAGCCCGAGAGGCGGCAGGATTCTTGGTCAAGGGCCCTGGTGTGATCGCAGGACTCGACGTGGCGCAGAGGGTGTTTGCCTTTGGCGCTCCGGATGTGGCCTTTACCCCCAAGGCCCAAGATGGCGATGAGGTCCAAGCGGGCCAGGTCGTGGCCCATGTAGAGGGCCCTGCGCGTCAGATATTGACTGCGGAGCGGTTGGCCTTGAATTTCATGCAGCGCATGAGCGGCATTGCGACCGGCACGCGCCGTGTGGTGGCCTTGTTGGAGGGGACGGGCACGCAAGTGCTGGACACGCGCAAGACGACACCGGGCATCCGGGCATTCGAGAAACGTGCCGTGCAAATTGGTGGAGGGGTGAACCACAGAATGGGCCTCTACGACCAGATACTGATCAAGGACAACCATGTCGACTACGCAGGAAGCATGAAGGCGGCTGTCCAACGCGCCCACGCTTATTTGGCGGAAGTGGACCGACAGGTGCCTGTAGTGGTCGAAGTGCGCGACATCGCAGAGATGGAGGAAGCATTGGCTGCAGGGGGTGTGGACCGACTCTTGCTGGACAATTTCTCTCCGGCGTTGGCGGCTGATGCCGTGCGGCAGATCGGGGGCAAGGTCAAGACGGAAGCCAGTGGTGGATTGAACCCGAGCAATGTGCGTGCCTATGGAGAGGCAGGCGTGGACTACGTTTCGCTCGGATGGTTGACCCACAGTCCGATGCCGCTGGACATCAGCCTGAAGAGCGCCGAATCCTTGAAATTGAGCCAGCATGGGTGAGCAACCTTGGGAACAATGGATCAGGCGCACGCCCCTGCGCAGGCTGTTGGTTTTGCCTTTGGAGAGGCTGCACCCTTGGGGTTTCCAAGGCATGAGTGCTTGGGATGTGTTCCGCTTCTTTGTGGTGGGCGTCGCTGAGGGGGCATTGGGTATCCGTGCTGCGGCCATTGCGTTTCAGGTGTTTGTGGCAATTTTCCCGGTCATCCTCGTGTTGCTCAGCTTGCTGCCTTTGGTGCCGGTGGCGGACTTTCAGGAAAGCTTATTTGATGCCCTGCGCACGTATTTCCCTGGGGATACCTTTCGATTGGTGGAGTCCACAGTGGCGGACTTGCTGGCGACGGGGGTGCACCCTGAGATTGCCAGCCTCGGTTTTTTGTTGATGCTGTTCTACGCGTCGAGTTCCATCAACGGCATCCTGTCGGGCCTCAATGAAGCCCACCATTTGGATCGGCGTGGCAATTGGTTGTTGCTCCGGGCCATGTCCATCTTGTTGATGGTGGTGTTTTCCTTGTTTCTGATTGTAGCGGTGTTGTTGATTGTCTTTAGCGGCACAGTATTGGACTGGCTCACTGCACAGGGATTACTGGCCTTGGAAGACCTCCCCTTGATTCAGTTGATCCGTTGGCTGGTGACCTTGGCCTTGCTCTTCACCACGATCACGGCACTGTACAACGCGGCGGACTTCTCCAAGGACCGCTGGCGGTTCATCACACCGGGGGCTGTGGCGACGACTTTCTTGATCGTCGTTACGTCCATTGCTTTTGCATGGTTTGCCACAAGTCTGAGCAGTTACAACAAGCTCTATGGCTCTCTCGGGACCTTGCTGCTGTTGCTGGTCTGGCTCAACCTGAATTGCTTTCTGCTCATCATTGGGTTTGATTTGAATACGGCCCTCAACAAAGCCCGGAAGGGACCGCCTAAGTCGGAGATCGAAGGCGACCAACCACCAATGCCGGCCACCCATTAACTTGTGTCCATGCAACGATTCACCTTCACGCTCGCCTTGCTTTGCTCGGCCTCTTTGCTTTCTGCCCAATCCCTGACGGGTAAATGGAAAACCATCGACGATGAGAACCCCGGGAGGGTCAAGAGTGTCGTGGAGATCACGGAGGTGGACGGTGCTTATGTCGGAACGGTGGTAGAGCTGTTTCGCCTGCCCGATGAGGACCAGGACCCGCATTGCGAGAAGTGCAGTGACGACCGGAAAGACCAGCGCGTCTTGGGCATGCAGATCGTGCGTGGCATGCTGGCCGAAGAGGGCGAGTGGGATGAAGGGACGATCTGCGACCCCAAAAACGGCCGCGTCTACGATTGCAAGATGTGGTTTGAAGAAGGTGAACCCGATGTGCTCAAAGTGCGGGGCTACTGGGGCTTCATCTACCG
>JADHLY010000027.1 GCA_016780385.1 Flavobacteriales bacterium | reverse complement strand
CCACAGAAGGCGACGATGGCGTTGGTAACAGATACAGTACCACCGAAGAACTCGATACCGTCGTCGAGGTTGGAGACCACCTCAACGTGGTCGATGACGGTTCCTGAACCGACACCACCGAGGGTGATTCCGTTGATTTCGTTGGCTGCACCGAGCTCGGTACCACCGTGACGTACGGATACGTACGAGAGGATACCTGAGTTGTCAGCGTCGTTTGAACCACCGTAGATGGCCTGGTCGTTGTCGGCAGGGATGCCTTCGACCTGAGCGGGACCACCGAAGTTGGTGGAAGCGTCACCGAGGATGATGAGGCCACCCCACTGACCGCGGGTGTCGTACGCTACTGACCCGTCGAGTGGGTCAGCTTCGTAGGTCATGATGATGGGCGCATTCGCTGTTCCTTCTGCGAAGATTTGACCACCGTTTGCGACGATGAGGGCAGAGGCGTCGACACCGCTACCTGCAGCACCCTTGATGACGGTACCGGCCTCGATGGTGAGCGCTTGTCCGTTAGCGACGAAGACATATCCGTCTAGGATGTAGGTGTTGTCGGCCGTCCACGTGGTCGTGCCTGTGTTACCTGATACCAGAATGTCGTTCTGGGCTTGGCAGGTTAAAATGAACCCCAAAAGGGCAGCGAGCGAGCAAAAGAATCTCATTGGTTTGGTGAAATTTGATGATGGGATTTACCCGTCGCAAATTCACTTGAGAGTTCGGCACTGACGTTGAGGAGGGGTTAACCTTCGATGAACACCAAATCGTAAGAGTTCAATATTTTGTTAAGTGAATCCGAACATTGTTAAGTCAACATTACCTTAAGTCACCCTCAATCTTTACTGGCGCCCAAAGGACCGCCTTAGGGCGCAGGAATCCAGAAACACTGCACGAAACCTGCTATCAAGGCCACAAGGATCCAGCGGTCGGTCCATTTCCAGCTCGGCGTTTTCAGGATGGAGCTGAAAATCGCCAACAAGATGAAGGGCAGAGGGGACATCCAAGGAAGGAGCATGCCCCTTTCCATTGAGGGAATCAACACCAGAATACTGGATACGTATACTGCTGCCATTGAGAACAGTATTCCGGCGACCCACATTCGTGCAGCATGCCTTCCAAATTGAATGGGGATGGAGTTTTTTCCGGCCACCCGGTCGCCGGCTTCATCTCGAGCATCTTTGGCGATTTCTCGGGCCATGCCGATTCCAAAAGCCATGCCGCCAAAGCCGAGTAGGGGCCACATCAACTCCCAACGTTCACTTCCCATGGTGTGGAAAGGAGACTCTACAATGCCCAGCCAAATGGGAACCAATCCCAGCAGTCCTGCAACGACCAGGTTGCCAATGAAAGGGCGGCTTTTCCAACGTGCACTGTATCGCCAGAGCAGAAATGACACCGTGACAGGAAGGAGAAACTGACCGAATCCGCTGTACTTCCATGCCAGAAAGCAAGCGATGCCGATGCCAACAGTGTTGAGCGCCTGGTGTGCGATGATCAGAACACGCCGTTTCACCAAACGGTCGACGATGGCGCGGTCTGGCTTGTTGATTCGGTCTTCGGTGGTGTCGAAGTAGGCGTTGATCACGTTGCCTGCGGCCATCAGCAAGACCACAACGAGCACCGCGAGCAGAAAGTCGCTCAGGGGCAATTGGGTATAGTGTCCTGCCGGTGTCCAGCGTTCCATCCAACCGTAACGCAGCGCCCCCATGGTGCCTGCAGCGATGACAAGGTTTAATGGGCGCGACAGGCGCACCACCCCTGCAAGGTTGCCCCGCTTGCTGGAAAGTGTTGGGTGGGACCTGGACATTCAGCTGCGGAATGGGGCATCGACCATGCCGGTTTCGCCGGCCACGGTTCTCGCATAATTGAAGCCACCAGGAATGGCACATGAACCCGCTTGGCCGGTCGTATCCATGGCCAGATAGCCGACCTGCAGGTCGCTGACGGGCATCTTGGCCATGATGCGGTCTACCGCTTCTTCGCAGGCCGCCTGCGGTGTGCGGCCTTGACGAATGAGCTCCACGACCAAAAAGGATCCGACGGTACGCATGACGGCTTCTCCAAGACCGGTCGCAGTGCATGCGCCGAAGTCATTGTCTACAAACAGGCCCGCACCAATGATGGGGCTGTCGCCCACTCGCCCGCGCAACTTGAAGCCCAGGCCACTGGTGGTGCAGGCACCGGCGAGATTGCCATCGAGGTCTTGTGCAATCATGCCGATGGTGTCGTGATTTTCAACGTTTATGATGGGCTTGTATTCGGCACTCTTTCGCCAATCTTGCCAGGCCTTTTCGCTGTCGGGGGTGAGCAGGTTGACCTGTTCAAACCCTTTTGCAATGGCGTAATCCCTGGCGCCGTCTCCCGCGAGCAATACATGGGGGGTGTCCTCCATGACGGAGCGGGCCACTTTGACGGGGTGGGCGATGTCTTCCAGGAAGCACACTCCACCGGCTTGACCGTCCGGCCCCATGACACAGGCATCGAGGGTCACCTTTCCCGTGTGGTCAGGGCGACCGCCAATGCCCACGGAGGTTCCGGTGGGGTCGCTTTCTACGAGTGCAGTGCCGTCGACCACTGCATCGAGGGCCGTGCCACCTTGTTTCATGATACGCCAGCCTTCAGCATTGGAGACCAGCCCGTGGTTCCATGTGCTCAACATGTGCCCGCCGGTGAAGCGCGCTCCGCTCGATGGCGGCGTGAGGGCCGCGGATGTGGTGTCCATGGCTTCGAGCATGCGCCGCGGGGCAACGCCGAGCAGAGTGGCCATGGCTGCAGCACGGCGAAGGAAGGATCTGCGATGGAGCATGAGCCCAAGTTAAGGGCGGCGCGGCAGGAGGAGAAGGGGCAAGACGGCCAGGTCGACCAGGACGGCAAAGGCCAAGGTCAGAGAAACGAGCAGCCCGATGTGAAAGGTGCCTTCAAAGCTGCTGAGCATGAGCGTGGCAAACCCGCCACACAGGATAATGGACGTGACAATGATGGCCTTTCCCGTTGACACAAAAGTCCTCCGCAATGCCCAAAGGGGGGAGATGCCTTGGGACAACAAGAGCTTGTATTTGGCCAAAAAATGGAGGGTGTCGTCTACTGCTATGCCAAAGGCAATGGTGAAGATGATGGAGGTTGACACCTTCAAGTCAATGTCGGCTGCACCCATGTAACCCGCAATGAAGAGGAGGGGAAGGACATTGGGGACGAGCGAGACCAGCACCATGCGGATGCTGCGAAACAAGATGCCGACGATCAGGGCCACTACGCCAAAGGCGATGAGCAAACCGAGCACCATGTCCGAAGCGAGAAACCGGTTGTTGAGGTCAATGAGGTTGGCGGTTCCCGTGGGTTCAATGGTGAAAGGTGGGACCTCGAAACGGGAGGCAATGAGGGCTTGGCTTTTGGCCAAGAAACGCGCGTTGCGCTCGGCGATTTCGGTGGCTCCCAGGTCGGCAGTGCGGGCCGCCACGCGTGCCAGACCGGCATCGACGTTGACCCAGTCACCCCAGCCCGCTGTGGCAGATGGCTGTTCTGAGTTGTCATTGACGGTGCGCTCCAGCTGTTTGAGCAGCTTTTCCAAGGATGGGCCTTGCGGAATGCGGGCTTGTGTGGGTCGGTCTCCGTTGAGCAACCTGTGCGCCTGTCGTGCGATGCGTCCAGGTCCGATCAAAGCCCCGGCACCCAATTCAGCTTCAAGCATGTGCTCTATGCTGTCGAGCGTGGCCAGTACTTGGGGCTCGGCGAGGATGTTGCGGCCTGCCGGAAAACGGATGGCCAACTCATAGGGACGCACCCCGGCAAAGGCGTCTTCGAAGTATTGAAATTCCTGACGCAGGGGGTCGTCCTCTCGCAGGTCTTCGAGCAAGTAGTTGTTGACGTCGATGCGGGTGAGCGCCGCGATGGAGGCTACGGAAGCGAGAAGGGTGAAGAAGAGGATGGCCTTGCGCCGGCGCAATACGGCGATGAACAGCACGTTGAGCGGCCGGCTCCACGGAGAGGCTTGCTCGGGGTCGTCTGTGGATTTGAGCGGCGCTTTGCTTCTGAGTAGCACCGAGGGCAATAGGGTAAAGGCGAGGCCAAAGGCGATGAAGACTCCTGCGGCCGTGTAAGCGCCAAATTCGCGGATGGGACCGATGGAAGAGCTGAGGAGGGTCAAGAATCCGATGGCCGTGGTGAGGGAAGTCAGAAAGGTCGCGACGCCCACTTCTCTGAAGGCCTTCCGCAGGGCGGGAAAGGGAGGGAGCCCTGCCCTCAGTTCGTCGAGGTAACGGGTGATGATGTGCACCACATCGCTCATTCCGACCACGAAGATGATGGTGGGCAGCACGATGGTCATGATGTCGATCTCCTTGCCCGTGACCTCCATGAAAGCCAGTGTACCCAGTCCGCTGAGCAAAATCACGGCCAATGGGATGACAATGCCCCACCAGGTTCTGAAAGCCAAATAAAGGAATGCGATGAGCAGGACCAGGCCGAGTCCGACGAAGAGGGCGACTTCGCGTTCCATGACGCTGACGTAATGCACCTGGGCATGGGCGCGGCCTGCCCGGTGAACCTCAACGGTGATGCCTTCAGTCGCGCATTGCATGGTCCATGCTGCCAGCACGGCATCTACCCCCGCAGCGATGTCGTCGCAGCCTTGTTTGGAGAGCATGGGCGTCTGCGTCAGTGTCAAGGCCAAGCACCGGCCGTCTGCACTAAAGGCAGAGCCCACGAATCCCTGCCGCTGCCAAATGGCGGTGCTGTCTGCTGCAAATTTTTCGGGGTCATCCCACCTCAAGAGGGGCCTTTGGAAGACCATGCCGAGGGCGGGATCCCGGACCGGTAACGTGATGTCAAGGGGGCTGACCACGTCTGTAACGCCCGGCACCGTGTCAAGGGATTGAGACAGCGCTTGAACGGCCTGGAGGAAGGGCCCATCAAAGACACCATCCTCGTGTTCGAGGCCGACGAGGATGAAGTCATTGTCCGTCGTAAAGGCGTCCCTGAATTGCAGGTAGAATGCCGTTTCCGGTTGGTCCTCAGGGAAAAAGCTCTCAAAGTCGTAGTTAAAGCCCAGTTCCGTGGCCCGCCATCCCGCCAGGGCTGTAAGGCCTCCGATCACGATCAATACCCAGCCGGCCCGGCGCCGCCAGCGTTCGGCCGCGGCGCTGTGATCTCTCTCTGAGGGCGCACCGTGATGTGTGGTCTGAGGTGTCACTGGAATGCGGGCTTGAAAGGAGCGTTAGGCAAAGGAACACACCCACAGCAGATGGGTTCTGCCCAAAACGAAAAAGGCAGGCCACAGGGGCCTGCCTTTTCTCTGGTTGGTCGGAGATTACTTCTCTTCGCTGACTTCTTCGAAGTCGACGTCGGTCACTTCTTCATCGCCACTGCCAGCATCGCCGGCAGTGCCATCACCGGCGGCACCTTCAGCGCCACCCGCTGCTTGGCTGGCCTTGTACATGTCTTCGCTGGCTGCTGAGAAAGCCTGATTGAGGGCTTCGATTCCAGCCTTGCAGCGGTCTATGTCTTGGGCACCGTGGGCCTCCTTCAATTCCGCAATGGCGGCTTCGATGGGGCCTTTCTTGTCTTCGGGCAACTTGTCGCCGAACTCCCCGAGTTGCTTCTCGGTTTGGAAGACGAGGCTGTCGGCCTGGTTCAACACTTCCACGCGCTCCTTGGCCTCCTTGTCCGAGTCGGCATTGGCGGCCGCTTCGTCCTTCATCCGCTGGATTTCCTCATCGCTGAGGCCGCTGGAGGCCTCAATGCGGATGCGCTGCTCCTTGCCGGTGGCCTTGTCCTTGGCACTCACGTTGATGATGCCGTTGGCGTCGATGTCAAAGGAGACTTCGATCTGAGGCACACCGCGCGGGGCGGGGGGGATGTCCGACAACTGGAACCGACCGATGGAGCGGTTGTCGTTGGCCATGGAACGCTCGCCTTGCAAGACGTTGATGTCTACGCTGGGCTGGTTGTCGCTGGCTGTCGAGAACGTCTCGCTCTTTTTGGTGGGGATGGTCGTGTTGGCTTCGATCAACTTGGTCATCACGCCACCCATGGTCTCGATGCCGAGAGAGAGGGGGGTGACATCCAAGAGGAGCACGTCCTTCACGTCACCGCTAAGGACACCACCTTGGATGGCGGCACCCACTGCGACCACCTCGTCGGGGTTGACCCCCTTCGAAGGCTCCTTGCCGAAGAAGGCCTGAACGGCTTCCTGAACGGAGGGGATGCGGGTTGATCCACCAACGAGGATGACCTCGTCGATGTCGCTGTTGTCCAATCCGGCAGCCTTCATGGCAGTGCGGCAAGGCTCGATGGTCCGCTTGATCAATGAATCGGCAAGCTGCTCAAACTTGGCGCGGCTCAGAGAGCGCACGAGGTGCTTGGGCACGCCATCCACTGGCATGATGTAGGGGAGGTTGATTTCCGTGGAGTTGGTGCTGCTGAGCTCAATTTTGGCCTTTTCTGCGGCCTCCTTCAAACGCTGCAGCGCCATGGGGTCCTTGCTGAGGTCAAGGCCGCCATTCTCGTCTTTGAACTCATCGACGAGCCAGTCGATGATGATCTGGTCGAAGTCATCGCCACCGAGGTGGGTGTCTCCATCCGTGGACAATACTTCGAACACGCCGTCTCCGAGCTCCAGGATGCTCACGTCGTGGGTACCACCACCGAGGTCAAACACGACAATCTTCTGGTCGATGGACTTCTTGTCCAGACCGTAGGCCAAAGCAGCCGCCGTGGGCTCGTTGATGATGCGCTTCACCTCCAAACCTGCGATCTCGCCGGCTTCTTTGGTGGCTTGACGCTGGCTGTCATTGAAGTATGCGGGAACGGTGATGACCGCGCCGGTCACTTCCGTACCGAGGTAGTCTTCAGCGGTCTTCTTCATCTTCTGAAGGATCATGGCGCTGATCTCCTGCGGGCTGTAGTTGCGGTCATCGATCTTGATGCGCGCAGTACCGCCGTCTGCCTCGACCACTTCGTAGGGCACGCGGCCGGACTCCTTGCTGGCCTCGCTGTACATCTGGCCCATGAAACGCTTCACGGAAGAGATGGTCTTGGTGGGGTTGGTGATGGCTTGGCGCTTGGCGGGGTCTCCGATCTTACGCTCTCCATCTGCTACGAAAGCCACCATGGAGGGTGTGGTGCGCTTGCCTTCGCTGTTGTTGATGACCACAGGCTCGTTGCCTTCCATAACGGCGACACAAGAATTGGTCGTGCCGAGGTCGATACCGATGATTTTGCTCATATGTGGAATTTGTAGGGTTTACTATGCTGATGGCCTTGCGGCTCGCCGGGCTAATGGCAAATGCAGTGCCAACGCCCATCGGTGCCCCATAGACTGACATGTTGTCCGTGTCATGTCCGCTTGCCTGACAGTATTGGCGTGAAACAGGCCGGTCTAGGTGCATCTTTGTCACTTGATGGTGTCAGTGGATGACAGGGGCATTCCCCTCAGTTTCGATGCAGTGCCGCAGCGGATTGTCTCGCTGGTGCCCTCCTTGACAGAAACCTTGGTGGACTTGGGCGCGGAATCTCAGATTGTGGGCTTGACCAAATTCTGTATCCATCCAGATCACCTGCGGCGTGAACGGACCCGGATAGGGGGGACCAAAGGGGTCAACTTGGGCGCCATCATGGACTTGCGGCCCGACTTGGTGATTGCCAACCTTGAGGAGAATGACGCCCAAGATGTGATGGCCCTGGAAATTGCGGGCATCCCATGTTGGGTCTGTGACGTCAGATCGGTGGAACGGGCATTTCAATTGCTCTCGGACCTCGGAGCGTTGGTCGGTTGTGCTGAAGCCGGTCAACGCATGACCACTGAAGCGCGCACCCAATGGGCTGAAGCGCGCACCCAGTTCGAGCCTGTGCCAAAAAAAGTGGCGTATGCGGTGTGGCGTTCTCCTTGGATGTGGGCAGGTTCAGATGCCTACATTCAGGACGTATTGCGCTGGTGGGGGTGGACCCCGTGGCCAGAGGACACCCGCTACCCGGAATATGACATGGCAGCATTGAAGGCCGCTCAGGTAGCCGGAGTGATGTTGCCGTCAGAGCCATTCCCTTTTAAAGTTGAACACCAATCCGAATGCGCAGGTCTTCCTTCTCGGTTGGTGGACGGCGAGATGTTCAGTTGGTATGGAAGCCGCATGCTCCGGGTTCCCGCATACATGTTGGCGGGCAACTTTGGAGGCGGAGAGTGAATGGTTTTGCCGACTTTTGACCCGTCTTTTAGCGATTCAACGTTGAAGGGTCACGATACATGACGACAACGCCCCTCAAATTTGCGGTGATAGGCTTGGGCCACATCGGAAAGCGCCATGCAGAAATGGTGCGGAGACAGCCGGGCTGCGCGTTGGTTGCGGGCTGCGATGTCCGACCCAAATCCGCACTGGATGTGCAGGATGACTTCAGCTTCTATCCAGGCGTCAACGAAATGCTGGCGGCTCACCCTGAAGTGGATGTCGTGTGCATCTGCACTCCCAATGGTCTCCATGCGCCACAGGCCTTGCAAGCCCTTGAGGCAGGTCATCATGTGATCATTGAAAAACCCATGGCTTTGACACGTGCCGATGGAGAGGCGGTTTTGCACAAGGCGTTAGAGCTCGGAAAGCAGGTGTTCTGTGTGATGCAAAACAGGTATAGTCCCCCGAGTATTTGGCTCAAGGACCTCGT
The DNA here is from genome assembly GCA_016780385.1 of Flavobacteriales bacterium. GTDB lineage: Bacteria > Bacteroidota > Bacteroidia > Flavobacteriales_D > Sanyastnellaceae > UBA8752. The sequence goes on along the minus strand of JADHLY010000027.1, from coordinate 17,444 downwards.
GTCCTCAGGCGTCATGGGGAAGGTTCACATGGTCCAGGTCAACTGTTTTTGGAACCGGGACGACCGTTACTACAGCAAGATTCCATGGAAGGGCACCATGGACTTGGACGGGGGCACCCTTTTCACGCAGTTTAGCCACTTCATTGACATCGTGTATTGGTTGTTCGGAGACATGGGTGAATTCAACGCTCGGTTTGCCGATTTCAACCATGGCCACAACACAGCCTTCGAAGACTCTGGACTGGTCACCTTTGAATTCGTCAAAGGCGGACTGGGCACCCTACAGTTCTCAACGGCTGTGGCCGAGACCAACTTTGAGAGTTCACTGACCATCATTGCTGAGCGAGGTACGGTCAAGGTGGGAGGGCAGTACATGAACGAGGTGGAATACTGCAATATCCAGGATTACGAGATGCCTGAGTTACCGCCTTCTAATCCCGCCAATGACTATGGGCACTACAAGGGCAGTGCTGCCAACCATGGCTACGTGTTCCAAAACGTCTTTGACACCTTGCGTGGTGAAGGCACCATTTCGACCAATGCCCTTGAGGGCTTGAAGGTGGTCGACATCATTGAAAGGATGTACTCGGCCGCCGACCGAGGCCTCAAAGTGAAACGCTGACCGTCAGCACGTTATGCCAACCAAGGTGGCGTCATCCACTTTGGCGTTGGCTCCTTTCCAAATCAGCAAGTCTTTTTGGATGGCTTTTTCTCGCTCTTTGCTCTCCAGCGAAGCGTGCTTAGCAAGGATGTCGCACAGGCGCTTTCGGCCCAGTTTGCGGTTTTTTTCGCCGCCAAATTGATCGCGCACACCGTCGGTGATCATGTAGAATTGGTCACCACTGCGGAAAGGAACCTTGTGAAGTTGGTATTCCTTTTGAACATGGTGACCGCGGGTTATCGCATCGAACTCGATGCTGCTTCGAGTACCCCGAATGGTGTGGGTTTGTCCATCCCTGACCAGGTACAAGTCTCCGCGCGCACCGGCAAACTCAATGGTTTGAGTGGTGTCGTCCACCGTCAGAATGCCCGCATCGAAACCATACATCTGTGGCGTGCCCTGATTGACCTTCATCAAGACATCGAATTCTTGATGGAAGTGCTTCAGTATACTCGAGGGGTCAGGATTGTCCAGGGTGACATAGGATTTATTGATGAGGGTGGAGCCCATGAGAGAGACCATAGCCCCGGGTATGCCGTGGCCCGTGCTGTCTATCAGGGCGAGGGTGCGGCGATTCCCTTTGATGCCTGTGAAGAGGAAGTCACCACCCAGAATGTCCCTTGGCTTGCTGATCATGATGGCGCCGGGAAATTGTCTGCGCAGATCTTCGGTGCCGGGGAGGGCCACCTCCAGGATGCGTTTCGCACTGATGACCCCTTGCGTGATGTGCGCTAGGCTTTCCCTTACGGTGTTGGACAACCGTTTGCGCTGGATGCTTTCCCGCTCGAGGTTCCGGTGTGTCTTGGTGACGGCCAGGGTCCTTTCTTCGACCCGGGATTCGAGTTCTTGAACATTTCTGCGCAAGGCGCGTTCGAGCCCCGTGCGTTCCGTGATGTCGAGCAAGGTGACGAGCACGAGGTTGTGCGCTTCAGGCGCAATGTGAACCTCGACCGATAGCTGCCGTTTTCCGCCGTTGTGCAGGGTGAGTTCAAAGTCACCTTTTGCGGTAGGATAAGTGCTGCTGAGTTTGATTAACTCCTCGCCAAATGCGGCCTTATTGAGTGGTTGGAGCCTGTTCAAAAAAGCGTGGGACAGGGATACCGGGGTGTCCAGTTCGAGCAATTCTGCGGCCCTGTTATTGTTGATTTCCCAGGGAATGGCAGCCAATGAGGACTGCACAAAGGCCAGCCAGTCCACATCGTCGTTGGACTTGAGCTGGCTCAGAAGTTGGTCTTTGGCTTGCTTGAAGGGAGAATACTTGCCCGTGAGCATGCCGGCACCGGCATGGGTAAATATGGAACGCCAAACCTCCGCTTCCATCAATGCGATCGGAAGAGGGGAGGGCGTTGCAGGTGCCGGACCGGGCTGAAGAGCGAGGTCTGTAAGTTTCTTCTCGAGGAGGAGTGTGGAGCTATTGGTATCGAGGAAATCGAGGGCGGGCAATGCCAGAATGTCAGCAAGGTCTGGCCTGGTCCCATCGACTAGAACAACGATGGGCAATAGATTGAATCGCTCCGTCAGTTGCTCGAAAAGCTGGCAGGTCTGTGACACACTTGCTGCTGCCTTCAGGACAATGACCGCTCCCGTCATGCCTTCATTTTCATCGTCCTTCTTGTGCAAGTACCAGGTAGGGCCGATGCGCTTGTTGAGCGTGGAAGATGAAGCCAAAAGCGGGTCGTGTTGTCTGAATGCGTTTACCTCGCCTTGGTTGTCCGCAGGGCGCAGAGCCGCATTTGAAGGAGTGATCCGCATCGTCATGCGGTAAAAATCCAATAAAGGGGTTGCACGTATTGTCGGTGCAACGCAGAAAACGGGGGTGGGATTTCTCCTAATCGACAGCGGTCAGCTGGCGGATTTTGTGGGGTCGGCCCCGCCAGGAGTCAAGTCGTGGAGCAAGATGTACTTGACGAGGTCTGAGTTGCTTTTGAGCCTCATCTTTTCCAAAATCCGGCTGCGGTACGTGCTCACCGTTTTGATGCTGAGGCTCAATTGGGCGGCAATCTCGGTCATGGATTTGCCCTCACCGATGAAGAGCAGTACCTCATACTCACGGTCGGACAGGCTCTTGTGTGGGAGTTCACTGTCGTCCTTGGCCATCTCCTCGATCATCAACCGCGTAAGGTCAGCACTGATGTATTGCTTTCCAGACGCGACCGTGCGCATGGCATCTTCCAGCACCTCGGGTGCACTGTCTTTGTGGAGGTATCCGCGGGCCCCGGCTTTGATCATCCGAATGGCAAACTGATCCTCTGGGTACATGCTCAGGGCGAGTACGGCCACTTGGGGATACATGGATTGGATTTGCTTGAGCACTTCCAAACCACTCCGTCCCGGGAGTGAAATGTCCAAAAGGAGGACATCTGGCGCTTGATCTCGAAACAGCGGAAACAATGCTTCACCCGTGGAAACATCGTCCAATACATGGAAGTCTCCGAAGGATTCGACAATCTGTCGAAGTCCTGCTCTTACGATGTTGTGGTCGTCACATAAAACGACGGTTTTCTTGTCCATGCCCATAATTTACGACGAAGTGACGTTAGGGAACCGAATAACGATAGAAGTCCCCATTCCTTTCTTGGTGTTGACTGAAAAGTCGGCGTTGTGATTCCGGGCCCGTTCCCGCATCCCGACCATGCCCAAACCCTTCCTCTTTGAATCGGGCTTATCTTGGCTTCCTAAGCCATCATCTCCAATTTCAAGCAAAAGGTCCTGACCAATGTGCTTGAGTTGAATGTAGGCCAAGTTGGCTTCAGCATGCTTTGAGATGTTGGTTAACGCCTCTTGGACCATTCTGAAAATATCCGTCCTCAAACTTTCACTGAGGTCGGGCAGCTCTCCCATATACAAGCCGCAAAATGTGTTGTCGCGGCGATTGAAGTCCTGAACCAGGGTTTCTAGTCCAGCAGCGAGCCCTACCTGGTCGAGCACGACGGGCCTCAAGGCATGGGCGATGTTTCTGACTTCTTCAATGATGGAGGTATTGAGACCGATCAACTGGTCCATCTTTTCCATCAGAGGCGATGGTGACCCTTCGACCGGGACGTTTTGGAGTTGATTCTTGATCCAAAATAAACCGAGCTTGAGGGCGGTTAATTCTTGGCCAAGTTGGTCGTGGATGTCCCTTGAAAGGCTTCTCTTTTCTTCGTCTCGCTCTTCTTCCACCTTGCGGAGGAGGGCTGTGAGCTCCTCGGTCAAACGTTGGCGTTCCATTTCAGACCAGAGGTGCAGCGCTCTGGTCTTGTAGGTCTGCAACACAACGTCCAATGCGGTTGGAAAAAGGTCCAGCTTCCGCTTGGAGAGGTAGTCCGCTGCGCCCGCTTTGAGGTAATCTACGGCCACGTCTTCTTCGCCAGCGCCTGTGATGACGATAAATGGCGATTCAGGATAGTGCTTGGACGACAAGGAAATGGCCTCCAATGCGGAGCCATCCGGTAGCAGGTGATCCGCACAGATGAGGTGGGGCTTTACTTCATCCAAAGACTGGCGGAATTCAGCCAGTGAAGACACTCGGACTACGGAAAGTGTGCGCGAACATCGCGCGCAAGCGGCTTCGAAAATCTTGGCGTCGATGTCATTGTCTTCCAGATGCAAGACCCTCAACGCGGCTTTTCCCTGGGGATCCAATAGTGGATTGCCCTCGGCAAAAGCTAAGCCAGACTCACCTTCCGGGATCATCCCACGATGGCACCGTAAGTCACCATGAAACTGCGGTCTCCTTCGAAAATGGGCAATCCATTTTCGAGCAGTTCGATGGCTTCAGTGCGCTGTCCGTCAGCATCGAGCTGTTCAGCTGCACGAATCAGGCCCGTCTTGAGCAAGGCTTGCATGGATTCGGTCAAGGGCTCGTCACGGTACAATTCCGTCTCTTCAGAAGCAGAAATCCTGCCTGTCATGCTGCCCATTAATTGTAAAGCCGTTTGCCAGTTTTCTTGGGCATCCCTCGTCGAGCGGGCGTAATAATTGGCCAGTCCGAGCCATATGTAAGCTGAAGGGTCTGTTTCGTCCAGCTTCGAGAGGTAGGCGTAGAGGCTTTTGGCCCGGGTGTACTTCTCGGCATCCATTTCGGTGTCGGCTGCTGCAATGGCCTCGGCGCGCAGTTCTTCAATGAAGTCAAGCAGGTCGGGAACGTATTCGACTTCTTTGTCTTTCTTGATGAACTTCGTGCAGTACTTCAAGCTCTCTTTCAGGGCTTTGGGGTAGCTCTCCTTGAGGGCAGGATCATCGCTCTGGTGAATCTTCAAATAAGCGCGAGCCATGTAAGCGTAAGGCTCGGGGTCCTTCTTCGTGTTTTCCTTTTCGGTAAAACCGATGGCGCGGAAGAGAACACGTTCGTATTTGCCGTCTACCAAGTCTTCCAGCATGCGGTCGTACTTGGGGTCTTGTGCTTGTCCATTGGGAATGGAGAACAGCAGGGCGCAGATCACCGCCCAGACACAGTGCATTTGTACTTTTCCTCTCATATCTCACGAAAGGTAGGAACACAGGGGCGATTCAGTTGATTATTGTAGGGTGGAATCGGAGCCAAATTTTCCCACCTCGGATGGTAAAAAGCCGGTGCAGCCTGTCGATTTTCGGCCGGGTTTGGACTTTTTTCATGCGCTGGGGTGGTCGCCTTTTCCCTTTCAAAAGACAGCATGGTCTTGGTTTGTGGAAGGTGGGGATGCGCTGGTAAATGCTCCTACCGGTAGTGGTAAGACATACAGTGTCTTAGTGCCTGCGGTCTTAAATGGAGGGGCTCCCGGCGGGTTGCGCGTGCTGTGGATCACCCCCATTCGGGCCCTGGCCAAAGAGATCTACGGATCGGCCACGCGGTTGCTCGAGCACAGCGGCGTGCCCTGGCAATGCGGCATTCGCACAGGCGATACGCCCGCCTCGGAGAAGCAAAAACAAGACCGTCGGTTGCCAGAAGTACTGGTGACGACTCCTGAGAGCCTGCATGTTTTGCTGGCAAAGAAGGGCAGTGAGCGCCGTTTTGGAGGGTTGGAAGTGTTGGTGGTGGACGAATGGCATGACCTGCTCGGTAACAAGCGGGGTGTGCAGTTGGAGTTGGCGGCAGCGGCCCTCAAAGCCCTTTCTCCCAAGATGAGGGTCTGGGGCATTTCGGCCACCATTGGCAACCTCGTTGAGGCGAAGGATGTGCTGATGGGAGAGGACCGCAAATCCAAGGCCCGCATCATTCGTGCTCAAATTGAGAAGCGCATCCGACTCGAAAGCGTCATGCCCGATCAATTCGAGAAATTGCCGTGGGCTGGCCATTTGGGGGTTCAGCTGCTCGATCGGGTGGTCGATATCATCCGAGGCCACGAGAGCACGTTGGTGTTCACGAATACCCGGGCCCAGAGTGAAATCTGGTACCAGAAGATCATTGAGGCGCACCCCGATTTGTCGGGGGCCATTGCGCTGCACCACGGCAGCATCAGCAAAGCGTTGCGTTTTTGGGTGGAGGATGCCCTGCATGAGGGCAAGCTCAAGGCCGTAGTGTGCACCAGTTCATTGGACCTTGGTGTGGACTTTCGCCCCGTGGAGGCCATTGTGCAAATCGGAGGCCCCAAGGGGGTGGCGCGTTTCGTGCAGCGCGCGGGCAGAAGCGGACACCAGCCGGGCGCGGAGAGTCGGATTCACTTCCTGCCCACTTTTGGTTTGGAGTTGTTGGAAGCTGCCGCTCTTAGAGAGGCCATTGCCCATGGCGAGATCGAGCCGCGCCGACCCATGGTGCGGGCTTTCGATGTGTTGGTGCAATTTCTCTGCACCCTCGCTGTGGGTGACGGATTCAAAAAAGAAGCCCTCGAGCGCACCGTGCGCAACACCCACGCTTATGCCATGATGGACGACCAAGAGTGGGAGGATGTCTTGGCCATGGTGACCACAGGTGGGCGCGCGTTTGCGGCATACGACGAGTTTCACCGCGTCATGAAGGATGAGGAGGGGGTGTTTCGCATCGTAGACCGGAGGGCGGCCCGCCGGCACCGAATGTCCATTGGCACCATTGTGGGGGATACCATGATTGCGGTGAAGTGGCGCGGTGGCGGATTGGTGGGCCATGTGGAGGAGTATTTCGTTGGCGGCATGTCGCCCGGCGATGTGTTTTGGTTTAGCGGCCGCTGCCTTGAACTCATCCGCGTCAAGGGGTTTGTGGCGACGGTCAAGCCTTCCAAGTCCCCCAAGGGCCGCATTCCGACGTGGCAAGGTGGGCGGCTGCCATGGACTTCCATGGTGAGCAGGACGCTGCGCAGGACCTTGGATGACTATGCCCATGGCCACTCCACGGCTCCAGAGCTCGAACGCATCAGCCCCATGCTCGAACTGCAGGCCGAGCGCAGCCATTTGCCGGTATCTGGAGAAGTGCTGATGGAGGTGATGGAGACCAAAGAAGGCCACCACCTGTTTGTCTACCCCATGGAGGGACGGCTGGTGCATGAGGGGGTGGCCTCCTTGATGGCATACCGCATGAGTTTGCTCAAGCCCATGACCTTTTCCATGGCCTACAACGACTATGGGTTTGAATTGCTCAGCGACCAGCCCATTCCCATCACGGAGGCCTTTGACAGTGATTTGTTTAGCACGGAACACCTCATGGATGACCTCGAGGCCACTGTCAACGGGGCCGAGCTGGCCCGAAGGCAGTTCCGCGACATTGCCGTGATCGCGGGGCTGGTGTTTCGCGGTTTTCCTGGGCAGCCAGTCCCAGACCGGCACCTCCAAGGTTCAAGCGCACTGCTGTTCGATGTCCTCGCCGACCACGATCCCGTCAATCTCTTGTACCGCCAAGCCTTCGACGAAATGACCCACCACCTCATCGAGATGGACCGGTTGCGGAGCGTCCTTGACCGACTCAATGGCGGAAAATGGGTCATCACGCATCCGGAGCGGCCCACACCGTTTTCCTTTCCCATCCTCGTGGACCGCTTGCGCGCCAATTTGACGAGTGAGGCCCTTGAGTCGCGGATTCAGCGTTTGACACGTGCCTCAGGATGACCGGCATCTCGCACTAACTTGCGGTATGCAAGGATGTGGTTTCCGCCGTTTGATTTCGGCAAGGAAGCAGTGGCTTTTGTGTGCCATTTTGATTGGCCAGGTGGCCACTGGATGGGCGCAGGGTACTGTGAAGGGCTTTGTCAGCGCCGAGAAGGACGGGGCTCCAGTGTTGTTTGCGGCCGTGGTGTTGGAGGGCACCACATTTGGCGTCTCGACGGATATCCAGGGGTATTACAGCTTGTCCAAAGTGCCTGCCGGTTTATACACATTGGTGGTGTCGAGCGTGGAATTCAAGCCGTACCGCACCGAGATTGAGATCCGTGATGACCGTGTTCTGACCCGCAACATCTTGTTGGAGCCCGGTCTGATTGAGCTGGAGAGTGCCGTGGTGTCTACGGAGCGCGGCGAGCAATTGAACACTGTGCGCATGTCGGTGGAGTCCATCCAACCGGCGGACATCAAGCGCATTCCCAGTTTGGGTGGTACGCCTGATTTGGTGCAAGTTCTGCAGACATTGCCAGGTTTTGTCTCTACGGGCGACCAAGGGGGGCAGCTCTACATCCGGGGTGGTTCGCCGGTCCAAAACAAAGTCTTGCTTGACGGCATGATCATCTACAATGCGTTTCACAGCATTGGCCTCTTCAGCGTGTTTGATACCGACATCATTTCCAACGCAGACATCTACACGGGCGGATTTAGTGGGCGCTACGGGGGGCGGATCAGCTCCATCATGGATGTGTCCACCCGCGATGGAAGCTTGGCGGGCCTCAGCGGGCGCATCGGTGCGAGCCCATTTGGGTCTAAGCTCTTGATTGAGGGGCCCTTGGGCAAGCGCAATGAGCGGGGTGGTGGAACTTCGTTTCTCCTATCCGGCAAGCGCAGTTACTTGGAGCAGAGCTCCAAACTCCTCTACGGCTACATCGATGATGAGGGCTTGCCTTTCAACTTCACAGACCTCTACGGCAAGCTGACCTTTGCTGGCGGTACGGGCAGTCGGATCAGCCTATTTGGCTTCTCTTTCAACGACGATGTAAGCTACCAAGCTCTCAGCAACCTCGATTGGTCCAATGTTGGTGGTGGCGGTCAGTTCATCGTGGTGCCTACGGGCAGTGCGGTGTTGATCAAGGGCAACTTTGCCAGCTCGCGCTACAGGATTGACCTCGAGGAGGAAGGGGTGCCAGACCGATACAGCCAGGTCAACGGTTTCAACTTCGGTCTGAACTTCAAGTATGTACTCGGTGACGACGAGGCCAGGTACGGCATCCAAGCCGTTGGTCTGCGCACGGACTTCAAGACGTTCAATGCCCTCGGGGTGACGGTCGAGCAAACCGAGAATACCACGGAACTCGCGGGTTACTTCGACTACAAGCTCCAGCGCGGTCCTTGGATTTTGAACCCGTCCATCCGCATCCAGTATTACAGCTCGCTGGCCAAATTCAGTCCTGAACCCCGTTTGGGCGTGAAGTACAAGGCCTCTGAGCGTTTGCGCCTCAAGGCGGCTGGTGGACTGTACAGCCAGAACTTGATTTCGGCCAACTCGGACCGCGATGTGGTCAACCTGTTTTATGGTTTCCTTTCGGGCCCCTCCAACCTCCAAGATGAGTTGATTGGTCCCGACGGGGAGATCCAGGAGGTCAACCACAGCCTGCAGACAGCAGCCCACGCGGTGGGTGGGTTTGAATATGACCTTACAGAACGCATCAACGTCAACATTGAGGCCTACACAAAGTGGTTTACCCAGCTGACGAACTCCAACCGCAACAAGCTCTTCCCCGATACCTATGAGTTTGCCTCCGTGCCGGAAAGCCAGCGCAAGGACTTCATCGTGGAGACGGGCCGTGCCGAAGGTGTGGATGTGGTGGTCAAATACGAGGACAAGCTGAACTACCTGTGGCTCGTCTACTCCCTTGGAAACGTCGATCGGTGGGACGGTTTCCGTTGGTATGATCCCGTGTTTGACCGCCGCCACAACGTCAATCTCTTGGCTTCCCGGAAGTTTGGTCCCAAGGCCAAAACAGAAGTCTCTGCCCGTTGGAACCTGGGCTCAGGCTTGCCCTTCACGCAGACCCAAGGGTACTACCAGCCGGTGGGCATTTCGGATGGCATTGACGAGAACTATGTCAACGGCAATCCGCTGGAGTTGGGCATTGTTTATGCGGACTTGAATGCAGGCCGCTTGCCGGTGTATCACCGCCTCGATTTGAGCGTGCGAAGGACGTGGAAGTTGGGCGAGCGGATCGAGTTGGATGCCAATGCCTCCATCACCAACGTCTACTCACGGGCCAATATCTTCTACATCAACCGTGTGACCGGGGAGCGCGTGGACCAGCTTCCCTTCCTGCCATCGGCTGGAGTGGACATGAAATTCTGAGTGTTCAGCCCATCAGCGAACGGGCCTGTGCCCGGGCCGCGTCGCCTACAGTATCGCCACTGAGCATGGTGGCGAGTTCTTCGATTCGGGCAGCCTGATCCAAGGGCAGAATCCCAGTGTGGGCCTTTCCGTTGCGCTCTTCTTTGTAGACCCTGAAGTGGTGGTCCGCCTTGCCCGCAACTTGTGGCAAATGGCTGATCGTGATGACCTGGGCAGACTTGGAGATGGTGGCGATGAGGTCACCCATTCGGGCGGCTACATCTCCACTGACACCGGCGTCAATTTCGTCGAGGATGAGGGTCGGGACTTCCAAGTGCGCCGTCAACGCGGCTTTGAGGGAAAGCATAACGCGGCTGCGTTCTCCACCCGAGGCGACCTTGGCCAGCGGTTGCAAGGGCTGTCCCGGATTGGCGCTAAATGACATGCTGACCCGGCAGGGGCCGCTCGCCTCCGGTGTCGGCGTGGGTTGCCATTCAAACCCCACATTGGCCGCGTTCAATTTGAGGTGCTTCAAGTGCCTACAGACGGCCTGAGCCAATGCTGCTCCGGCTTCTTGCCGGCAGGCCTGTAGCGTCTGGCCTGTGGCATCTAACGCGGTGCGTGCCTCGTCAATCTGCAGCTGAAGCGCTGCGAGCCGTTGGTCCCTGTCTTTGGCTTCGTGCAATTGGGCGTGCATGGCTTCCATGCGCCCTTCCAAGGCGTCGAGGTCAGCGGCCCTGTGTTTGTCGAGCAGCCGCGTGATGCGGTCTTTGTCGGCTTCGGCCCTGTGCAGGGCGGCAGGGTCGAGGTCCACAGATTCGGCCAGTGATTCGGCCTCCTGCGCGGCGTCGTCCAGCTCAATGCGCGAAGAGCGGATGCGGTCCAGCAAGGTGGCAGCGCCCGGGTGGACTGCTGCGGCTTTTTCCAGGGCCTGTTCCACCGCTCTGAGCCGGCCTATGAGGTCTTGACCCTCTCCAGCCAGCGCGCTGTATGTGGCGTCCAGCGCAAACCTTATGTCCTGGGCGTGGGCCAATTGATCGAGTGTCGCATCGAGGTTCCTCAGCGCAGGGTCGGCAAAGTCCACGGCTTCGAGTTCCTCCAATTGAAACCGCAGGTAATCCGCATCGGCCTGTGGCATGCCGTCCATGTGATTGAGCCGCTCAAATTCAGCGCGGAGTGCGGTCCATGTGGTGAATTGTCCGCGCCATGTGGAGGCCAATTCTTGCGCGGGGTTTGAGAAGCTGTCGATGGCGTGAAGCAGGCCTTCAGAGGCGTGTAGTCGCTGCCCGTCTTGTTGGCCATGGAGGTCGACCAGCAGTGGAGCCAGTTGCTTGAGAAATTGCAGCTTGACAGGCTCGTCATTGACGTAAGCCCTTGAGCGGCCGCCCGGTGCAATGCTGCGGCGGATGATACACTCTTCGCCTTCATCCAGGGCGCCCAGCAATGTCCGGGCCGCGGGACTGGGGCAGAATTCGGCTTCTACGATACACTTTTCAGAGCTGCTGAGGGCAACGCCTTCTGCGCGGTCGCCCAATACAAGGCCCAAGGCCCCGAGGAGGATGGACTTTCCGCTTCCTGTTTCGCCCGTCAATACGGTCCAACCTTCCCCGCACGACCACTCTATATGGTCGATGAGCGCGTAGTTGCGGATGGAAAGCCGACGCAACATCAGCCGAGTCCTTGGTCGTAAACCGGAATATTGCCCGGGTCGATGAGCTTCAGCACTGGGAGGAGCCGCGCGCGCTCACCCGCTTCAGAGGGGCCAAACATTTTGACGATTTCGTCCTTCTTGGCCTGGAAGAACGTTTGGAGGTTATAGTTGGCGGGCCGAATGCGGTGTACGTTGCGCAGCGCGATCAGCGCATTGGACATGGCTTGCCGCGCGGCAGTGGGGTCATCGAAGGCAATGTCCATGCCCAAACGGTGGTACTCGTAGTAGCACCTTCGCAAGGGACGGAAAGTCTGGCTCAAGATGTTGTCTATCAGCGCATAACGCGATTGTTTACCGTCGGAAGCGCTCCACCCGGGAGGCGGTGAGGAGAGGCCTTGGACGTTGGTGACGACCGTCTGCGCTTGGGTGTACAGGTTGGTGCCCCCTTCGAGGGAGAAGGTGTCGTAATCCATCGCCAGGATCATGTAGGCATAGAAAGCCAGTACGCTGGTGAGGTTGTCTCGGAATTGGTCCTGGCTGTATTGCAGAAGGGTGCCGGGTGCATACGTGAAGTCGAAGTCGTTGTCGTTCACCATCAAGACGGGCGCATTGTAGTCACTGTTGAAGACAGGACGGCTGCTTTGCACCTGAATGGTGCCCTCGAAGTTGGTTTGAGAGTTGGCCTTATTGATGGTGATCTGCATTGTGCAGGTGATGCGCTCCTCCAATGTGAATTCGTCTTGGGTCCACCTCCGGCCGCTCATGAATTCAGTGATGGCCGTCTCCAGTTGTTCGAATACAGAGGCCTCCACGTTGTTGATTGTGGGGGCGATCACGCTCACTTGACAGTCCAGTTCTTGCGCGTGCACGGGGGCAAAGGCGCCCAACATGAACGCCCAAAGACAGGTGCTGATGATGGCTTTCACCGGGGAGAGTGGGAGAGTGGGTTGGGGCATGGTGTGCTCAATCATCCAATGGGGTCAGCAGTGGCGGACGCTCCAGCAACTGTTGCTGCACCTCGTCGGCGAGGTCGACCGCTACCGCTTCCTTGGTCTTCAATTCAAAACTATCAATCCTATCCGGTCCATGAACGAAGTCAACCCGGTTTGTCGTGTGTCCGAAGCCCGCTCCTTTGTCAGTGATCGAGTTGAGGACCACCAGATCACACCCTTTGGCGCTGAGTTTTCGCAAGGCTGCTGCGCGTCCGTCGCCATGCGCAAGGGCAAAACCGACCTTGTAGCAAGCGTCCGGCGCAGCGGCATTAAGGTGGGCGAGGATGTCCGGATTGTCCACGAGCTCGATGGTGTCAGGGAGTTCCCCTTTGGAGGCCTTACCGTCGATGGTCATACGCGGACGGACATCGGCCACAGCGGCCGCTCCAATGATCACGTCTGGTGTCGCAGCGCCCAAGGCCGCCTCCGCAGCAGCCTTCATTTCAAGCGCTGTGGTGACATCGACCCGGTGCACGCCTGGATGATCCGTGGGGATGTCAGACGGGCCGCATATGTAGTCCACCTGCATGCCCCGCTTGGCGAGTTCAAGTGCGATGGCTGCGCCCTGGCGTCCCGAGGATCGGTTGCCGAGGTAACGCACCGCGTCAAGGGGTTCTTGGGTAGGTCCACTGGTGATCAGCGCCCGGTAGCCTATCAAAGGTGCCTGAGATTTAAACCAGGTGGTCAGTTCAGTGCGGATGCGCTCGGGTTCGGCCATGCGGCCTTTGCCGGTCAATCCGCTGGCCAGCTCGCCGGTGTCGGGATCGATGATGTGCACGCCTCTCGCAGCGAGCTTTTCGAGGTTTTCGGTGGTGGCGGCATGCAAAAACATGTCCCTGTCCATGGCAGGGGCGACCACCACAGGACACTTGGCACTCAGCAAGACCGTCAGCAGGAGGTTGTCTCCACGCCCTTCCACCATGCCGGCCAGGGTGTGGGCTGTGGCGGGAGCGACCAGTACCACATCTCCCCACAAGCCGAGCTCCACATGGTCGGTCCAGGTCCCGGCCTCAACGTCTTCAGTGAGCGCGCTGTGCACCGGGTTGCCGCTAAGGGTTCCCAGGGTGAGGGGGGTGATAAAAGTCTTGGCCCCAGGCGTCATGACGACGCGCACTTCCGCACCGGCCTTGACCAGTCCGCGGACGACGAGGGCTGATTTGTATGCAGCGATGCTCCCGGTGACGCCCAGGACGATCCGGCGGCCCGAGAGGGATCCCATTTGGGGATCAGTTGTCGCGTTGCTGGAAGCGGCGGTTGCGGCGCTCCTCGCGCTCGCGTCGAATTTCCTCCTGCTTGGCAGCTTCGGCGGCCAGCTCTTCCTCTGTCGGCATCCGGAAGTAAATCTTGCCTTCGGAAAGCTCCTTAACAGCGATGCTGTGCGCCTTGGGCAGGCGCTCGTAGTGCTTGGAGATTTCGATCTGCTCACGGTTCTCGAACACCTCTTCGAGGCTGTCGGAGACCGTGATGAACTCTTCAAGCTTGGAATTCAATTCCTCTTTGATCTCCTGGCCCAACTGGGTGCTGCGCTTGGAGAGCACAACGATGGCTTCGAACAGATTGCCGTTGACCTGCTGATCGATGGCATGGGTATCCCGGGTAACCGTATTCCGGGCGGCCTGTGTGGGTTTGTTGGCGCTCATTGTTGCTTGTCGACTATTGCACTTCCTTCGATGCCTTTTCCAATCCCAACCGGCTTTTGCGGTGGAGTTGTTCTGCTTGGCGCAGCAGGTCACTTTCAGGAAAGCGGGACGCAAAGGTAAAGTAGGATTCGATGGCATCCGCATACCGCTCGGCCTGCCTTCTTTGGGTACTCTGCTCGGCGTAAAGGAATTGACTTTGAATCACCAGAAATAGAGCTTCTTCAGCGTACCGGCTGGCCGGCCAGTCACTCACGAAATGCTCGAGTGCTTTTACGGCACTTTGAAATTTGTTGGTGGTGAAGTAGAGTTTGGCGCCATTCCAAGCCTTGGTTTCCAGTTTGTCCCGTAACTGGAAGATCATGGCATTGCAGGTGTCTTTGAGTGGGGTGTCGGGATAACGGTCCAGGAACAACTGGAGTTCATCCATGGCCACTTGCGTCTCGCTTTGGTCCAACTCGGGGCCCGGCGAGAGCCGATAGCTGCACAGGGCTGCGCGAAACTCTGCTTCTTCCGCTCGGCCTGAATTGGGGAAGGTTTTGGCAAAGTTGCGCATGCTGTAGCGCCCCATGAACCAGTCTTCCATGCAAAGATGGGCTTCTGCATACATGAAATGGACATCCTCCATGCGGTCCGTTCCCCGAAACAAGCCGATCAGTTCCTGAAGGAGGGGCAAGCTTTGGATGCACCGGTCGTCGGCGAAATATTCTTGCGCTTTGGCCCATTTGAGCTCGGGATCCGTGCTCTTGAGCACCTTTTGGTAGTCTCCACAGCCCTGAAGGCCCATGAAAACGCCCAACAAGGCGAGGGGAATGAAGAGGGCTATGCCACGCATGGCGGCGAAAATAGCCGGTACAACATTGCCCTGCCCGGTTTTTGCACGGGGTATATGCCAACACTTGTTGAACAATGCACACTGATACCATTCGTGTTGAGTACCTTCACCGCTTCGATTTCTCAACAGAACAAGACGTTTTGGACATTTTCGACCGCATCCGCAATGACCGCGGACCCCTTGGCCAGCACGCCAAGAACACCCATGGGTACTTCACCTTCCCCAAGCTCGAAGGCGACATCTCCAATCGGATGATGTTCAGAGGGAAGGAAGTATTGGTATGGAGCATCAATAACTACCTCGGTTTGGCCAACCATCCGGAGGTGCGCAAGGTGGACGCCGAAGCCGCTAAAGAGTGGGGCATGGGCTATCCGATGGGCGCCCGCATGATGAGTGGACAAACCCAGTACCACGAACAGCTGGAAGAGAACCTCGCGGGCTTCATGCAGAAGGAGGATGCCTTCTTGCTCAACTTCGGCTACCAAGGTTGTCAGAGCGCCATTGAGGCGTTGGTCAGCCGCCACGACGTGATCGTGTACGACAGCGAGAGTCACGCGTGCATGGTGGACGGCGTGAGGTTGCACCAGGGCAAGCGCTTCGTGTTTACCCACAATGACATGGAGAGCTTCGTCAAGCAGCTCGACCGTGCCAAAAACATCACCGATCAAACCGGCGGAGGTATCCTCGTGGTGACGGAAGGCGTGTTTGGAATGGCGGGTGACCAAGGCAAGCTCAAGGAGATTGTCCAATACACGGAGAAGTACGGTTTCCGTCTTTTTGTGGACGATGCGCACGGTTTTGGTACCGTCGGCGAGAACGGCCGGGGTGCTGGCGATGAGCAGGGCTGCCACGAGGCCATCGACGTGTACTTCGGCACCTTTGCCAAGGCGATGGCCACCATCGGCGCCTTTGTAGCTGGTCCCAAAGACGTCATCGATTTCCTGCGCTACAACATGCGCTCCCAGACCTTTGCCAAGTCCTTGCCCATGCCGATTGTGATCGGTGCGATCAAGCGCTTGGAGATGATGGCCACCCAGCCGCAGCACAAGGAGCGCCTCTGGGAGGTGGCGTCCAAGTTGCAGTCAGGGCTCAAGGAGGCCGGGTTCAACATCGGAGACACCAACAGCTGCGTGACGCCGGTCTTCCTGCAGGGAGGGCTCGGAGAGGCCACCAACCTCACCCTCGATTTGAGGGAGAACCACGGCATCTTCTGTTCGATTGTCGTGTACCCTGTGGTCCCCAAGGATGTCATCATGCTGCGCTTGATTCCGACAGCGGTGCATACGCTGGAGGATGTGGCGTATACGATTGAGACTTTCACGAAGGTCAAGGATCGCTTGGCGGCTGGTGAGTACCAGCACGAGGGCATCGTAGACTGGGCCTAAAGCGCTGACTTCCGTCTGGTGTGCGCTGCTTCATTGAGCTTTCCTACGTTGGAACGGCGTACCACGGTTGGCAACGTCAACCGGAGTCCGTCTCGGTTCAGGAGGTGCTCGAGGACACATTGTCTGACCTGATTGGTGCGCCCACCATCATCGTAGGCTGTGGCCGCACCGATACCGGTGTGCATGCGTCTACGTTTTATGCCCACTTCGATTGGGATGGTGTCTATGGTCGCCGGTTCAAGGACTGGGGGCAAGGGGTGTGGAAGCTCAATGGAATGCTGCCCGCGGACATTGGGGTCCGGCGGATTTGGGAGGTCGACGACCGGGATCATGCGCGCTTTGATGCTACCGAACGGGCCTACACATACCACGTGCACACCCACAAGGACCCCTTCCTCGAGGAGCGCAGTGCAAGGGTGTACCAAAACCTGGACGTAGCGGCCATGAATGCGGGTGCCCAGCACTTGCTGTACAAAGGCGACTTTGCGGCATTCTGCAAGACGGGCAGTGGCCAGAAGACGACGATTTGTGATGTGCGCCATGCCCAATGGACGCAGACGGCAGAACACCGTTTCCAGTTTGACATAGCGGCGGACCGGTTCCTGCGAAACATGGTCCGTGCAGTGGTGGGCACCCTGCTCGACGTTGGCAGGGGGCGGCTGTCTCCCGAGGATGTCAAGGCAATTGCAGCGTCTAGAGACCGCGGTCAAGCGGGTCAGTCCGCCTCGGCCTGTGGCCTGTACCTTTCGAAGGTGGCCTATCCATTCATTTCTGCATGAGCGCGCCTGCAACCACAGGCCGCATTTTTGACGGCAAGGTCCTCAAGCGCATCTTGAATCGCGTGGCGCCTTACCGCCGCCGCTTCCTATTGACGGGCCTCATGGTGGTCTTGCTGGCGGGCATGAGTTGGATCCGTCCATACCTCATCAGGTTGGCCATGGACGAGCACATCGCAGTG
>JADHLY010000026.1 GCA_016780385.1 Flavobacteriales bacterium | reverse complement strand
ATTCGCCACGGGTTGTGCGATTAACAGCACCGACACCAGCGGTTTCGCTGCGGCCCGCGCTGCGGCCATGGCGGCAGACGTCGTGGTGTTTGTTGGGGGACTTGACCAGACCCAAGAGGGTGAGAATTATTACCCGGGGCCTGTGGACCGCACCAACGACAGTGTCGAATTGCCAGGGATGCAACAGTTGCTCATCCAAGAGCTCGCAGAAGTCAACCCCAATGTGATTGTGGTGCTCAAGAGCGGAGGCATCTGTTCAGTGCCCCAAGCCATCGATGACATGCAGGGCTTTCTGTACGCATTCTACCCCGGGATGGAAGGGGGCAATGCCATTGCCGATGTCCTTTTTGGCGATGTCAATCCGAGCGGCAAGTTGCCGGTGACGATGCCGGTAGATGACGCGCAAATGCCCGAGTGGAATGCCGATTTCAGTGACGACTACAACACAGGATACCGTTACTA
Organism: Flavobacteriales bacterium; assembly: GCA_016780385.1. Taxonomy (GTDB): domain Bacteria; phylum Bacteroidota; class Bacteroidia; order Flavobacteriales_D; family Sanyastnellaceae; genus UBA8752. Next base: position 25,689 of record JADHLY010000026.1, on the reverse strand, counting down.
CGACGAGCTGGACATCACGCCGCAGTTTCCGTTTGGATTTGGATTGAGCTACACGGACTTCACCTATGGCGCCTTGCAGCTTGATGCGACCAGTGTGCCTCAGGGAACGCCCATTACGGCCACGCTGGAAGTGACCAATACGGGAGCAGTCGCCGGTGCAGAGGTCGTTCAATTGTACGTGGACAACCAGGCGGCCCCTGTCTGGATGCCGGAAAAGGAACTCAAAGGATTCGAAAAGGTTTTCCTTGAGCCGGGAGAGACGGCCACAGTGTCCTTTACCCTCGGAGCCAATGAGCTGTACTACTTCGATGAGTCCTTGGACCGCTATGAGGTGGCCGTGGGAAGCTATGTCTTGCATGCGGGTGGGAGTTCCGATGCGCTGGTGACCTCGGCGCCGTTTGCGGTGACCCCGGGTGAGCCGGCACCGGATTTTGAGGTCACCCGGGTGTTCAGCGTTCCGCGCTATCCTGTAGAAGGTGACTCCTTGGTGTTGTGTGCGTTGGTCAAGAATCCAGGCACCATGGGCCTGCTGATGGATGAGGCGCTCGAGGTGTCCTTTTCCGTCGACGGTCAGGAGATTGCGGCCTCAGAGACGCTGCTTGACACCCTGAACATCGGGGGGGCGACCATGCTGTGCGCGAGCACGGGGATGTGGACCGTACAAGGTGAAGCTGATCTCTCGGTGCTGGCGACGGTGGACCCCGAAAATGTTTGGGAGGAACTCGTCGAAGACAACAACACTGTGATGCACCTCGTGGATGTCCAATCACCTTCGGATGTCGTGCCCAACTTGTGTTACCTCAAGCCTGCTACTGCGACCTCACAGGAAGCTTGGGATCTCGGAGCAGATCAAGCGGTGGATGGTGACTTTTCGACGCGCTGGAGCTCGGATTTTTATGACCCTCAAACCATCACGGTGGACTTGTTGGATGTCTACACACTGAATGAGGTCGTCCTGGCCTGGGAAACGGCATACAGCAGTGAGTACAAACTGAAGGTTTCCACGGATGGCTTGACCTATACCACCCTGGTCCATGAGACCAACGGTGATGGGGGAATTGACCAATTCTACCCCGATGTGGACGCCCGTTTCATCCAAGTGGAAGGACTGCAGCGTTCAACCGAATGGGGGCATTCCCTCTGGGAGATCCAGGCTTTTGGTGAACTGGTGGTCGGCGTCCCTGAGCAGGTAGCAACTGACGTGAAATTGATGCCCAATCCCACACAAGGTGAGGTGCGTTTCGAGGGGTTGCCGGGTGAGGTGCAGATGGCGCTGTTCAGTATGTCGGGCCAGCGCATTTGGGCAGGACCGGTCAGCAACGGTGTCGTGGTGAAATTGCCGCGATTGCGCATGCCCAAAGGCGTATACGTGGTGCGTTTAGAAGGGGAGGACTTCCGGCATTCGCTCAGCCTCGTGGTGGACTGAAGCGGTTTCCATTACTGGAACACCCTCACATAGTCGACAGCCATGAATTGCGGGAAGGTGGTGGAGGCGTCAGGATAACCTGGCCATTGACCGCCTACGGCGACATTCAGGATAAAGAAGAAGGGGTTGTCGAAGGGATAGGGCTGGCCGCCGGTCACACCCGTGTTCACGTTGTAGAACGGCACGTCATCCAACAGCCAGGTGATGCCGTTCTCATCCCAATCGATGGAGAAGACGTGGAACTCGTCCGCAAAAGTCTCTCCGGAAGGCAAGTATGTGCTCTGTCCGACGTAGTTGTGTTGGGTCCAGTCTGCGCCGTAGTGGATGGTGCCATGCAAAATGTTGGGGGATGAGCCAATCACCTCCATGATGTCGATTTCACCACAGGCGGGCCACCCAACAGTGGGGAAGTTGGCACCGAGCATCCAGATGGCGGGCCAGATGCCCTGTCCGAAGGGCAGCATGGCCCGGACGTCGATGCGGCCATATTGAAACTCCTGAAGCCCGATGGATTTCATCCGTGCGGAGGAGTAATGGATGCCCTCTTGTTTGGCGACGATGAAGAGTTTGCCGTCGTTGACGTAGGCGTTTTCGCTGCTTGAAGTGTAGTTCTGGAGCTCTTGATTGCCCCAACCGCTGGCGCCGAGGTCGTAGGTCCAATGCGCAAGGTCAATGGCGTCGCCGCTGAATTCATCGGACCACACCAGTGATTTGCCAGGATAACTGTCTGCGGAGACATGACCTGCGTCCGATACGCCAATGAAGGTGTCGTCGTTGATGATCGTGCCGATGGCCTCTTGGCTGCCGTCCACAAGGAAAGCCCCTTGTGTGCCGGTAATGACCAGTCGAAACGCTTCGTCTTCCTCGATGAATTCATCCACCACGATTTCTACGGTGATGGTGGCGGATGCCGTACCTGCAGGTACGGTGAGGGAACCTTGAACCGGGATGTAGTCCAGGTTTGCTTCAGCGGTGAGTGGCCTTGTTTCGTAAAAGATCGTGATGTCCCGGGTGGTGGATTGGTCCAACACCACAGGGAACTCAAAGAACCGGTTCTCCTCGTTTTCCAAGCCGTTGATGTCAATGGGGAATTGAACATTCGGTGCCACGGCGGGGGGCTCGTCCTTCTGGCATCCAACTGAAATAAAGATGACCGTGATGGCCGCGAAAAGAAAAACGCGCTGCATGAAAGGCATGATTTGAATGTGCGAAGCTACAGGGTGGGTGCTCATTTGGAAGGGGGCTATTTTGGTGTCTATCCCCTCAATTGAGGGCCCTGTATTACCCTCACATCTGATAGGGTGTTCAAGTTACACTATCCCGTTTGAGCGAAGTACATTTATGGCATGGTTGATTGTCCATTTTACTTGCGTTCGGCCCTCTTGACAGGGCTGTTTGTGGCCGTGCTGGGGCCTGTTCATCTGCTCGGTCAGCACAGGCTGTCTACCGAAGGTCCTGTGATTGTCAATGAGGCGGGCGAGGAGGTTTTGCTCAGGGGGATGGGGCTCGGCGGATGGATGCTGCAAGAAGGCTACATGCTGCAAACGGCAGGCTTTGCCAACGCCCAATACGAGATTCGCAACAAGATTGAGCAGCTCATCGGTGAAGAGGCCACAGCGGAGTTTTATGCAGCTTGGCTTCAAAACCACGTCACAAGGGCCGACATCGACGCCATGAAGTCATGGGGGTTCAACTCCGTGCGCTTGCCCATGCACTACAACCTATTCACCCTGCCGATCGAGGAGGAACCGGTTCCAGGAGAGAATACATGGTTGGACACCGGTTTTGAATTGAGCGACAGTTTGATTTCCTGGTGCAAGCAGAATGAGATGTATGTCGTCCTTGACCTGCACGGTGCACCTGGCGGGCAGGGGTATGATGCGGCCATTTCCGATTACGACCCCACCAAGCCGTCGCTGTGGGAAAGTGTTGAAAACCGCGATAAGATGGCGGCCCTATGGGGGCGGCTGGCCGCGCATTATGTGGACGAGGACTGGGTGGCCGGTTACGATTTGCTGAACGAACCCAACTGGGACTTGCCAGGGGGTACCGCCCTGCGCAACCTCTACATGCAATGCACCGACAGCATCCGCGCTGTAGACCCGGATCACATTATTTTCATCGAAGGCAATTGGTGGGCCAATGATTTCTCCGGCCTGACACCGCCTTGGGATGATCAGTTGGTATACTCCCCGCACAAGTATTGGAGCATCAATGATGTGGGCTCGATGCAGTTCGCCACCAGCCTGCGTGATGCCCACAACGTCCCGCTCTATTTGGGAGAGAGTGGAGAGAATTCAAATGTGTGGTTTCGCGATGCGATCCACCTTTTGGAGGACCTCAACATCGGTTGGGCCTGGTGGCCTTTGAAAAAGGTCGCGAGCATTTCTGCGCCCTTGTCCATCGAGAAGACGGATGGGTATCAGACGCTCCTCGATTACTGGAGCGGAAACGCCGCGCAGCCCACGCCAGAATTCGCTACCGAAGTGCTCATGGATTTGGCGGAAAAGCTGAAGTTCGAGCACTGCGTGAAGCAGCTCAACGTGGTGGATGCCATGTTCCGGCAAGTCCAGTCCCAAGAAAGCATCCCGTTTGACGCCGACCAACAGGTCCCGGGCATCATACATGCCACTGACTTCGATATGGGGGTTGTGGGTTCCGCCTACGGAGACATCCAAGTGGCCAACTACCACGTCAGTACGGGCAACTACACGGAGTGGAATTCGGGCTGGCAGTACCGCAATGACGGTGTGGACATCACGTTTGCGACGGACCCCGTTCACAGCAATGGCTACAAGGTGAGTTGGCTGGCCACCGATGAATGGATGAAGTACACGGTGGACGTACAGACCGGTGGTTTGTATGACATCCGCATGCGGGTTTCGGTGGGAGAGACCCCCGGCATGGTCCATTTTGAGACGGCCGGCGGCGATGTCTCCGGCTATGTAGAAATTCCGTTGTCTGGAATTCCCGGAGGATGGCAAACGATAACGGTGGAAGACGTGTACCTGGAAGCGGGGCCGGTCGGCCTGGTGTTTTGGGCAGATGCAGGGGGCTTTGAGGTCAGTCACTTTGACTTCTCTTTTACCGGCACCCCCGCCTCCGAAGTCGACTTTTCCCTCGTGAATGCCAAGACACAGGGGCCACATCACGTAGCGGTGACGCTCAACAAGCCCATGCAGCTGCCTTTGTTGGACGCGGCAGGGGATTTTACGCTGTACGCCGATGGCGCGCCGCTGACGCTCCTGTCCAGCCAGGCCGACCCTGATGAGAATCGGGTGATCGTCTTGGAAGTCGAGGAGGGCATGGATGCCACCATGGACTTGACGCTTTCCTACAACGGCACGACTGTGGTGGAGTCCGGTGGAAATGACCTGGTGGCTTTTGTCAATGAGGAGGTCTTCAACGACTTGGATTTCAGGTTTGCCATTCCCGGTTGGATTGAAGCGGAAGCCTTCAGCCAGCAGACGGGCGTGGAGTTGGAAGCCACCAGCGACAATGGGGGCGGACAGAATGTGGGATTCTTGGATGAAGGCGATGTGATGGAGTACGAGGTCAACGTGCGCTACTCAGGCGATTATGAGGTCAACATCCGCACTGCGTCTGAGAGTGCAGGTTCGCTCAGCATGGAGCTGGTCGGGGAAAACGGACAAGTCACCGGACTCGGTATGTTCAGCCTTCCGGCGACCGGTGGCTGGCAGACTTGGGCGACTTCCAGCAAGGATGTGGTGCTTGACGCCGGCATTTACAAGCTGAGGGTGACGGTGGAATCCGCGCCGTTCAACCTCAATTGGTACGAATTCGAATACAAGGACGAAATCGTGGATGAAGGCGGTGTGACCTCGTTCCAAACGGTCCTTGCCTATCCAAACCCCGTGCAGTCAGGAGAGGTCACAGTGGCTTTCTCCGTGTTTTTTCCGCAGAACCTGACGCTCTCGATTTATGATGCGCAGGGCCGCCCGGTATTTGGAGAGACTTATTACAACGTCGTGAGCATCCAAGAAACCTTGTCACTGCAGGGGTTGGCCGCTGGTGTTTACGAGGTGTTCGTGCACCGCGAAGATGGAACGGTCAATACAGGGCGTTTCCTCAAGCCCGTGAGATGATCTGATTCTCCTGCTGTTGCGGGAATGGAAAACAAAAAAGGGAACCGGTCTATGACCGATTCCCTTTTTCATTTTAGGATTGACCTGAGCTTATTGGGCAATCAGGCGGAAGGTCCAGTACGCCTCGCCGGGGTTGGCCCCGTAATCGACCGTAATGGTGACTTTCTCTACGCCGTCGATGTTGCTGTAGTCAAACACCTCATAGGTGATGGTGCTTACAGGGGTTCCGGTGGCGTCGTTGGGCAACTCACCACCATTGTAGGCTTTGTTGAAGCCAATGAAGGCGCCGAGGCCATTCACCGTGATTTCGGTGTCTGTCGCCGTGAAACTGTGTGTGCCGGCTCCGAAGACATCAAAAGGCACTGGAATCAGGGTCTCATCGATGCATGCGCCGCTGCCAGCCATGTAGTTTTCAGACCAGACGATTCCTTCTGTGGTGTACTCCATGGTTCCGTCATCGTAGAACACCCATTGGTCGTCCAACTGGCAGGCACGCTCGATGACCCCATCGGCGTTCAGTCCGCCCCACCAATCACCACAACCTTGGCATGGTCCGACAATGTAGCTGGCTTCACCATCCAGGCTCCAAGCCTTGCCGTCGGCATCCGAAAGGGCGCTGGCCGTAAATACGGCGGCACTGATGGGCACCTCGAGCGAGAAGTCGTTGCTGTTGCCGGCGTCATCACTGGCCGTCAAGGTCACAGTGTAGTTGCCTTCTGCAGCATACGTGTGGACAGGGTTTGTCTCCATGCTCATCGCGCCATCGCCGAAGTCCCAGCTGTAGGACGTTGCGTTGGAGGAGGAGTTGGTGAAGCTCACCGTGAAGCCGTCCGTGACAGCAGAGAAGCTAGCTGTCGGCACGCTTGAAGGGATTGGGGGCAGGTTGGCTTCGTCGTGGTAGTGCACCAAGTAGAAGTTCCAAGCGCTACCATCTGCGCGAACGAGGGCGAGGCCCATGCGGTCGGCAATGTCGCCTTCTTCCATGCTGATGATGGTGTACGTCTTGGTGCCAACGGGTATGTAGCTGTCACCATTTTCGGTCTTGTTGCACAATCCGATGTAGGCGCCGAAGCCGTCAATGGTGATGGTGTTGGTATTGGTGTTGAAGTCAAAAGTGTATGCACCTCCGTCGGCAAATGCACTCAAATCTTCCCCGTTGGGTCCGGTGAATACGCCTGGCTCTGATTCGTCCATGCAGTTTTCATCGATGCCAAGCCAACCACTGTTGGCATCAGCGTCTACGAAGAGCGTACCGTTTGTGCTCTTCTCCCAAGTGCCGTCTGCATTGAAGGTATAGCTGTCATCCAAGATGCACGGACGATCGCCGAGCGGAGTGACACCACCGAATGACCACCAGCTGTTGTCGCCGATGGCAGGTCCGACGCCGAGTGCCACCTCTTCACGGTCTAGGTACCATGTCTTGCTGTCTACACCTGAGAGGTAAAGACTCGCGGTATTGGGGTCGGTGATGATGATCATCTCTGACTTAGAGGCTGAGCCGTCCAGGCCTGTGGCTGTCAACGTCACTTCATACTGACCGCCGGCAGCAAAAGTGTGCACGGGGTTGGTTTCGGTGCTGGTGTTGCCATCGCCGAAATCCCAAGCGTGCGACGTCGCATTTACAGAGTAATTGGTGAAGGTGACTTCAGCCCAATTGGTTTCACTCACTTCGTACTGGAAGCTCGCGATGACAGCGGCAGGCTCAGGAACAGGGTCCTTTTTGCAGCTGACGATGACGAGACTGACCAAGAGGAAAAGGCCCAGTCCTTGAATCGTTTTGTTCATGGTTTGATTGAATTATGAGGGTTAGTAAGGGTATATGAAAATGTCTGTTGTGCTCAGTTGAACAACGAAGGGTCGGGATAGGTGGTCAGACCCGTTGCAATCTGTGTCTCCTCCAAGGCGAGGGGCAACCACAGGTCGTCTGAATCGAAGTTGGCGGCTTTGTCGCCGTCGCCTTCAAACAAAGAGGCATCCGCACGCCCAGAGCGGACAAGGTCGAACCAACGGTCACCTTCGCAAGCCAATTCGGCCCGACGCTCATACCAAATGAGGTCTTGGAGGCTCCAACCTTCTTCGGCCATTACATCTGCTGCCGTGCGGAAGTTGCCGGTGTTGTCGCCGGGGCCAGCAGCACGCTCGCGGACCATGTCGATGTACATCATGGCAGTGCCGTCGTCTCCAGCACCGCGGTGCAATGCTTCAGCCAACATCAGCAGGACGTCCGCGTAACGGAATACGTGGGTGTTCTGTGCTTTGGTCAGGTGCTCGTTGCCACCATTGACATTGGTGCCGGCGTAGGCCTTGAGATTGGGGTACTTCTCCTGCCAGTATCCTGTGTAGTCCACGGGGTTGTTTTGGGTCATGTCGATGATGGGGTCACAGCTTACGCCGGCGTCTGCCAACTGCTGCGCCAACTCTGCCTCGGAGAGGATGGCGACATCGCGGCGGTAAGTGTCGTCATCGAGGAAATGGTTGTACAAACCTTCCGTGACGGACATGAAGCCCCAGCCCGCCTCATAGTCGGGGTGCTCGGCGCACAAGCCGCGGACACCACACAGTTGGATCATGCCGTTGCCATCCACGCCTTCAAACCACCCCCAGTCACTTGACCACAGCGGGTTGTGCTGGATTTCAAAAACAGACTCAGGCGTGTTCCGGTTGTCAAAGACGAACAGCTCTTGCATGTCGTCTTGCAGTTGGTAGGCGCCGAGGTCCACGATGGACTGGAAAGCGTCCGCTGCGGATTGGAACAAGGCTGGGTCGTCACCCTTGAGGTCCGCCCAGTACAAATAAGCCTTGCCCATGAGTGCATATGCGGCTCCTTTGGTGACGCGTCCCTCTTGTCCGCTGGGGGCGACCAAGGGTAAGTAGGGCAGGGCTTCAGTGCAATCCGTGACAATCTGCTGCATCACCTCTGAAAGCGTGCTGCGCTCGAGGTCCATTTGGTCCGGTGTCAAGCTGGTGTTGACCACAGGAATGGGGCCGAAATGGCGGAAGAGCTCGAAGTGGTAATACGCCCGGAGCCATTGCGCTTGGGCCTTGTATTCACTCACCGCATTGGATTCGATCTCGGTGAGGTCGAGCAGTGCGTTGGCCCGGCTGATGCCGATGTAGCCTTTGCGGTAGATGGGGTGGAGCACCACGTTGGAGTTGGTGTTGGTGAAATCGTCCAACTCCTGCCAACCGGGCTGGTCGTTGTTGGAGGGGTCACCACCGGCATTGGCATTGTCCGAACGGATTTCGCCCATCATGGTCGGGGAGATCCACTGACCGTAGGCCATGGACCATCCGATGGGGTCATACACCCCAATCAGGGCGGCCGCCACTTGGTCTTCGGTTTGGTAATAGTTGCTGGAGAGGAACTCGTTGACCGGTTCCACGACCAGGCGGTCTTTGCTGCAAGCTGCCAAGACGAGGGTGAAGCCTGCGATGACAGTGAGGTTGCGATAGATCTTCTTCATCGTAATGCGCTATTAGAATGTGACGTTGAGGCCTGCTCCGAAGGAGCGATTGTTGGGGTAGAATCCTTTGTCGATACCAGTGTCCAGGATCCATCCACTTGTACCGATGTCGGGGTCGAATCCACGGTAGTTCGTTACGGTGAACAGGTTGTTTCCGGTCAAGTAGACCTTGACTTCCTTCATCTTGGCGCGGTGTGCCCACTCTTGAGGCAGGGACCAGCCGATCTGCAGGTTGCGCAAGCGGAGGAAGTTGCCCTTCTCGACATAGAAGCTGGAGGGGCGTTGGTTGTTGTTGGGGTCGGTAGAGGTGAGCCTTGGGAGCTCTTCGCTCGGCGCCTCGGGGGTCCAGCGGTCGAGCCAGAACGTCTGCATGTTGGAGAAGGTCACGTCGGAACGCTCATAGGTCCTGTAGATGTCATGGCCAATCTGGGCATTGAAGATGGCATTCAAATAAAAGTCCCGGTACGTCACGTTGGCTGACAAACCGATGATGTGCTTGGGCCAAGGGTTGCCGATATCGGTGATGTCATCTGAGTTGATGACGCCGTCGCCGTTGGAATCGAGGAAGCGGATGTCTCCAGGCTTTGCATTGGGCTGGAGTACATCGCCTTCTTGGTTGATGTGGCTGAAGATGTCGGCTTCGGTTTGGAAGATGCCATCCGCTTCATATCCCACGAAGTGTCCTACGGCGTAGCCTTCGGTCATCCGTGTGATGGCGGTATTGCGCACGGGCCATCCCCATCCGTTCAAGTAGCCGGTTTCTCCAGCGACGCTGATGACTTCGTTCTTGAAATGGGTGTAGTTCAATTGCGTGTTCAGGTTCCAGTCGCCCTTGCTCATGCGGTAGCCGATGCCGAGCTCTACACCGCGGTTGAGGATCTCGCCGAGGTTGGAGGTGGGGTTGTTGGTCGCACCGACATAGCCCGGGATCTGTTGGGTCATCAGCAAGTCTTTCGTGCGCTTGCTGTAGACGTCGGCCTCGATGTTCAGCTTGTTGTCAAACAATCCGATTTCGATACCGAGGTCGAGCTGTTCGCTCTCTTCCCACTTGACGTTGGGGTTGGGTGGAGCAGCGAGCGCTGTTCCGGTGTTGAGCACTTGCTCTTCGCTGCCAAAGGAGTAGGTGAAGGCATTTTGAATGCGCGCCACATAGCTCAGTGGGGAGATGCGGTCTGAACCGTTGACACCCCACGAGGCGCGGACCTTCATGAAACTGATCTTGTCCGAATCCTTCAAGAAGTCCTCCTTGGAGGCGACCCAGCCCACAGAGGCCGAAGGAAACACGCCGTAACGGTTGTTCTCGCCGAAATTGGACGAGCCGTCCCGACGGATGGTCGCAGAGAAGAGGTACTTCTCGTCGAAGTTGTACAGCAAACGCGAGAATGAGCTGATCAAGGCGTAGTCCACTGAAGCGCCACCAAAGGCGAGGTCGAGGGTGTCTTGGCCCGCATCGATGTAGTGGAAGTTGGGGTTGAATTCGGCGTCTTCAGGGATGTTGGAGGTTGAACCACCCACTTGACGGAATTCATTGGCCCGGTAGGAGGTACCCACTAGGAAATCGAAGTTGTGCTTCTCTTTGATTTTGGTGGTGTAGTTCGCGGTGTTCTCCCACTGAATGCCCTGGAAGTTGCCTGAACCCTGTCCCACATCATTGGTCAGGTTCTGTGCGGCAGGGTGGAATTCGTAGCGCGGTGTGAAGTATCGGTAGTCATACCAATTGAGGTCGAAGCCGACGTCGGTCTTGAGGCGCAGGCCTTTGATGGGCTGCGCTTCCATGAAGACGTTGCCGAGCATTTGGTCGGACTTGTTGTCGCCACCGGCGAGGTACAGTCGGCTGAGTGGGTTGATGTACTCCTTCTGCACCCAAGGTGACTGGGCAAAACCGAACTGGCCCTCATCGTCATAGATGGGGGTGAGGGGGTCGTAGGCAAAGGCATCGGACTGGACACCACCGAAGGCGCTGTTGGTTCCGATGTTGTTGTTCTGCGTACGGTTCAGGTAGAAGTTCTGGCCGATGGTCAGGAAGTCCTGAATCTTCTTGGTGGAGTTGTAACGCAGGGCGTAACGGGTGTAGTTGGATTTTTCGCCACCGATGACACCGTTTTGATCCCAGTAATCCATCGACATGTAGGAGTTCTTGCCCGATGCGGTGATGCGGTGGTTGACGACTTGGGCAGAGTTGAAGATGGCCTCCATCCAGTTTGTGTTGCCGGTCAAGGGGTCGCCGAAATCAGGAAATCCGAGAACGTCCAATGCGGATGTCTGGTTGCTGTTGGCAAACTTTTCGCGCATGAGCACCACGTAATCCTCGGCGCCGAGCATCTCGGGGAGTTTCCAAGGATTAGAGTTGAGGTAGCTGTTGGAGTAAGTGATGCTCCCGCCGTCTTTGCTGCCACTCTTGGTGGTGATGATGACCACACCGTTGGCTGCTCGGGCACCATAAATGGCGCTGGACGCCGCATCCTTCAGGACGTCAACAGACTCGACGTCGCTGGGGTTGATGTTGTCGATGTTGCCGACCTGCAGTCCGTCGACCACATAGAGCGGGGAGTTGTCACCGTTGGTGCTGATGCCGCGGATGAGGATACTTTTTCCAGATCCAGGCTGTCCACTCGACTCGTTGACGATCAAGCCAGAAGTCAACCCTTCGAGGCTGGAGGTCACATCGGGCACGGCAATGCCCTCGATGTCTTTGGCGGTCACCTTGGAGATGGAGCCCGTAGACACCTTCTTCTTTTGGCGACCGTAACCCACCACCAAAACTTCACCGACCATTTCGGCATCCACGTTGAGGTTGACCACAATGGGGGCTGCATTTTCTACAGTTCGGGTCACGGTCTCGTAACCGATGAAGCTAAACTTCAGCGTAGCAGGCACGCTGGCCACCTTGATTGAGTAAGATCCGTCAAGATTGGTGCTGACTCCGTTGGTGCCGCCGTTCTCGATGACGGTAGCGCCTATGAGGGGGTCACCTGATTCTCCGTCGAGGACGGTTCCTGTCAACGTGATGGTTTGTCCCATGATGGACGAAAAGCCCATGGAAAGGGTAACCATGAGCAAAATCCTCCCCCACAGGGAAGGATGAATAGGTTTGGTGTTCATGTTATTGGTTTGCAAACAGTTGGATTCGTTTCGGCTTGCTCAGAACAGTGGTGGATGGCCACGTTCTCCGCAGTAGGTGTACAATGTACACATACTAGAATATTACAATGCATATTTCGGTATGAAAGTGGAAAAATCAGGTGCTGATTATCAGTTGAGGAGAGCAGATTTCAAGGGGGCTGAAAAGGGGCCGTTCATTTCCCCTGCCTGTCCCATTTTTGTCGGTCATGAACGACGTCGCAGGCGCTTTTGATGTGTTGGCCGAATCGCTGCTCGGGGGCGATGTGACGCAGGGCAAGTTGTTTGGTCACCGTTGCTTGAAGTTGGTGGGCAAGGCGTTTTTGGTCGACTTCGACGGCGACCTCGTCTTCAAGCTGGGCAGGGAGGCCATGACCAAATGGTTGGTTGGCCATGAGGACCTCAACGGGTTTGACCCTTCGGGAAAAGGCCGTCCCATGAAGGATTGGCTTCAGGCTCCGATGGCCCATTCAGACCACCTCCAGATCTGGGCAGAGGCGGCGATGGCGTTCGCCAAGGACACCGCCTGATCAGAACAACCAGCGGTGCCCAACCGTGATCAAGCCGTAGGATTCAAATGAGGCCCGCTTCCAGCGTTCTTGCTACTCAAAGTGGGTGAGCCCTCTACGTATTTCGGGAAATAGATCTTCCAGTCCAAGCATTGAGATTTCAAAGGAGAACACCCACTCGGAGCATTTGAGGTCTGCGGTTGTCTTGCCTTTGCGGGCCAGCCTTCGCTGCTTCCGTTTACTGAGGTCGCGGTTGCACCGTGCAGTCGGTATGCCGGTTTGCAGATACCCGTGGAGGGGGAACACTCGAATGCCGGTGGACAGACCCCATCCGGAGTTCCACTTCCTTCCTCCTCCGAGTTTGGCGGTCAGAATCGAAGGAAAGGCCAGTCCGCCCTGTACCTCTAGAAAACATGTGGGAAAATGAAGTGGCGCGCTCCGGCCAAAACGGAGGTTCCCGGGAAAACAGCCCGGGAATTGACTGTAAAGCCCATGATGTTGGCGAGCCCCCAATTCGATTCGATGTAGCCCTCTGAGCTTCCAGCTTCTTGAGCGTAGAACGAGCTCGAGAAGACGAGGGCGAGTAGCAGAGCGGTGAAGGAGGTGCGCACCATGGTGGAATGTCACGAATTTATTGCCCCGAGGAAACGGGATGACGCTGGTGTTGTGAGCGTCAGCGGTCTGTTTGTGGACGGATGGAGGCCACAGCGGTGGTGTGGGTCTGAATGTCGGTCCTGTCCATCCGCATCTTCCGGAATTCGCCCGCATGGTACAGTGGGGCTTGATTGTCGTAGAAGGCGCTGAAGGGGTTGCCGGATTGGCCTGTGGGGAGGATGCTCTCGGCGCCGTCGACATCGGCGAAGTCGATGCCGATCCGCTTGGATGGGCCGGAGAAGATGGTGTAATCGACCGCTTTCTTCAGTTTAAACTCGTATTTGCACAAGGCGTCCTTCGCGGCTGGCAACCCGAACGGCCCCACGTTGAGCCAGTCCCCCAGTACGGGCACATCGGTCATGGCATGCTGATGGGTGGCGGTGTGGAGTCGGTCGTAGCGCCACGTTTCGACGTTGGGTCCCAGAGCGGTTTCGAGGTCCTCGTGGGCCTTGAGCAGGGCGATGCCCAGCACGAGAGCAGGCCCCTCCTTGAGGTCTGTGCGGACGTCGTCCCACCAGGGCGAGTTCGCGTTGGCCAAGAGCTGGGGGAAGGTGTTTTCGCTGATGATGGTCCGGTGCCAACTCTCGAACTTATTCGGAGCGGTCTCCGCGCCGGCGGCCTGCTCGAACTCGTCGTACATGGCGCCTTCAATCGCCCGGTACATCCAGCGGTAGTAGAAGGTGGGGGCGATGTCACCGCCGAGATGAGCACCGTCCCAATTGCGCAGGTACGTCACGGCGGCTTCAACGTCCTCGTCGAGGGTGCCGGCGGCGATGTGGTCCAGCATCATCGCGCAGTTCTTCCGGTAGACGGGCGAATGGTGGTCGAGCTGCAATGCCTGCGCTTCAGCGAGCGTCCAGTCGTCTTTGCTGGAGAGTGCGACCACAATGCCGATTCCTCGGGTATTGCCAGAGTAGTAGTGACCTGGGTAATGCTGTCCGGCCACGCTATCGGGCGCGTTGTTGGCCGAGTACACGTATCCCGATTCGGGGTTGACCGATTTGGGATTGAATCGGAATGGAATCCACCCGGTGTAGTCGTTGGCAGGGTCGGTGCCGTCGAGGGTGACCTTGGTGTTGAGTCCCTCAGGTCGGACAGGCATTTTGGCGCAGGCCCACCACGCGATGTTGCCGGTTGAGTCGCCGTACATCAGGTTGATGCCGGGGGCGTGCATGATGGACGCTGCCGCTTCGAAGTCGTCCATTCCTGTAGCGCGGGAGAAACCGAAGAAGGCCTCGTGGATGCGGTTCTCCGGGTATTGGGTGAAGGCCCACCACATGGACAAAGAGTCTTCGATCAAAGGTCCATGATGGGTGCTTCGGACGTCAAAGGTCACCGGGTCGCCACCTGCCACCTCGATGGTCTCTGTTCGGATGTCGATGTCGCGCCATTCGCCACCATGAAGGTATTGGTCGCCGTCGATGGTTTCGCGGTAGAGGTCGATGTCGTCGTTTTCGAACATGGTGATGCCCCAGGCATGTTGGCGCGTGTGGCCCATCGCTGGAAAGGGGAGGCCGGCGAGGTGGTTGCCATAGTATTCGATTTCCGGGCAGACGATGTGGGCCTCGTACCAGACCGAAGGCTGGGCGTAGGCCATGTGGGCATCGTTGCAAAAGAGGACCTTACCGGAAGCGGTCTTGTCCTTTCCGATGACCCAACCATTGGACCCAAGCCACTGCGGAACAGGACGAAGGGCGTCCAATTCATGGACCCTCGTGGCCAGGCCCGAGATGTCGGATTCGCTGGCGTTTGAAGGCTGTGCTGCCTCGGACGCTGTTATCGGAATTAGGGTCATCAACGAATCCCACTGCGCATCAGCGGGCGAACCGGTGACGGGAATGGTAGTGAACCCCTCTACGCCTGTCGCCAGGTCGTTGAAGTACTTGGGGTCCAGGTTCCATTTCATCCAGTCGAGGATGGGCTCAAACTTCAAGTGAATGGCAAACGAGTACGACATGAAGCCCGTGGCGCAGTAGACGTCGTGCGTGTTGAAGGGCTCGGGGTTCTGTCCAAGCAGTTCGTATTCGAGGGGAGTCTGGCCTTCTTCGATGAACCGGTTGATCCCCGCGATGTAGGCGGCCATCGCCTCTTGAATGCGGACCGGACCGTTGGCGAGGAATTCCTCCGTGACACGGTCGGCTGCCTTGCGCATGCCCAGGGTGCGCAGGTACCGGTCATTGGAGATCATGTCCTCTCCCAGTAGGGCGGACAGCTCACCGCCGCCGGCGCGGCGCAGCAGGTCCATCTGCCAGAGGCGCTCCGAGGCGTGGACGTAGCCGAGGCCATACATGGCGTCGCTTTCGGTCTCCGCATAGATGTGAGGCACAGCCATGTCATCAAAGACCACCTCCACCGGTGCGCTCACCGCATCCGATTGGAGTTGGAAGTCGTAATCAGGCTTGTGGGACTGGACGAAGAAGACGGCATAGCTGAAGAGCAAAACCAGCAACAGTCCCAATGCGATTCCTGTTTTTTTCATGCGCATGAATGGAGGGCGTCCAAGGTACACCTTGGATCAATTGCAGTTTTTGCAGGCCGCCATTTAGCTTGCATCCATGAAGATTCGATTCATGCTGCTTTTGGCGGTGCTGCTGCCTATTGGAAAGGGGCAGGCTCGACTTCATCGATGCCAAAGGGAAGGACAACCCCTGCTTGCCATTGCATGAGGTCTCAGGAGACACCTACATGAGATGGGTCAAGCAAGTTGGGCCAAGAAAGCCAGCGTCATCGAAGGACTATTCGAAGTGTCTGGCGCTCGCCGTATTCCGTGATGATGCTGCCCAGATAGGTGCCGGGGGAAAGGGCGCTGAGGTCAATGGGTTGTGGCCCTTGTCCCTGCTTGACTTCGACCGTTTGCCCGAGCAGGGTGCGAATGGTCAAGGTCCACTGTGCATCGCTTCGAAGACCGGACAGAAACACGGGGCCTTCTGCGGGGTTCGGGACGAGCTGGAAACGGGGTTGCTCGTCGGTCTCGGTGATGTCTGACAAGTTGCAGACCACCACACCGAGCACGTCTTCGGCAGGCTCGAACTGATCGACCTGGTCGACGAGAACATTGCCTTCCTCATCTTCGACCCGGTAGCTGTAGTCCACAGGGTAGAAGCCACCGCTGACTTGAAAGTCGACGTCGTCTCCGTTTTGGATGTCCACATAGCCGATGAGCCTGTTTCCATTGAACCAATAGCCTCCAATGACGTCGGCCAACACAGGGCCATCATATACAAATAGGCTGGCGAGGTCCCACCCACTGAAATCGGACAGGAGGGTGACCTTGAGCCGGCTGCACTCGGGCTCGACTCCACAGGCTTTCAGTCCGTAAACACCCGCTGCCGAGCCATACTGATTGCTGGAGTTGGCCGGTGCATCCGAGTCAAACAGCACGGTGCCCTCGGCGTCCACAACTTCGAAGTTGCCGGGCCAGCCGTTGAACTGCGAGATGTAATTCATGTCGACGACGGAACCCTCATTGACGGCAAAGGCGAAGCTGTTGGAGAACCCGTCCAGAACGGTGGGCTCGCCCACGAGCACATTGTCGACCAACACTTGCATGACGCCGCTCCAGCCTTGCCCGTTCGGTGCATTCATGTTGAGCGTCCAGGTGCCGCAGGTGCCCACGGGGTTGGGGAACTCGAAGTCGATGACCGCGTCGACCACATGCACCACACCGTTGTAAGCGAGCAGGTCGGGCGCGGTGATTTGTGCGTTCTCGACGAAGATGCCGTCGTCATTGACGAAGGTGAAGATGTTTTCACCTCCATAACTGACAAGCAGGCCGTTGTTGCTGAGTTGGTCGCTCGTAAGTGGCGTCTCGACGATGTGCCGGCGCAGGATCTCGTCCCAGTATGGGGAGTCGAAGAGGTCGTCCACGTCGTCGAATCCGTTCTCCTCCGCAAAAGCGAAGATGGCGTCGTCGGTGGGGGCAAAGACCGTGAAGTGACCGGGTGCGTATTCGTTGTTGTTGATGACGGGTTGGCCGATGAGGTCGTCGTTGAGCAGGTTGGCGTTGATCTCTTGCTCGAACAGGGTATGGTCTGGACTGTCCACCACGATTTGGTAAACGGTCGCTTCCGGGGAGGTGGAAGGGGCCATGCCGTAGTCGATGATGTGGATGACCCCATTGTCCGCCGTGTAGTTGGTCTCGACGATGTTGACCCCGTCGATGGTCAACCCGCCCGCATTCTCGCCCACCAGTGCACCTTCACCATTCAACGTGGGCAACACCATGCCCGGTTCTAGGTCTTCGGCCAGATAGACGCCTTCCACGATGTGGTACTCTAGGATGTCCTGGAAATCGGGGATGGCGAGCATGTCGAATTGGTTCAAATTCATCAGGTCACCCAGGGCGTCCACCGCATTGTCATTGGGAAGGAAGACGGTGTATTCACCAATGCCGCCGAGGGCTGCGGCGCAGGAAGTGCAGACATACTGCATGCAGTATGTCGACTGCCATGCTCCAGGGGCGGTGTCGTTGCCATTCCAGCTCAGCATCAGATCCAAGAGCGTAAAAGCGTCGACGGTGATGGAGCCGACCATCCCGAGTTGGGCCTGGAAGCCGATGCTCGAGTCGAAGTTGTAGACCCCGGGGATGTCGAAGGTCACGACGCCCATGCAGGTGCCTTCCTCCGTTCCCTCGGTTTGCTCGAGGTAGAACTCGGCTGGGTTGTTCCACGGCTCGCCGGTGAGCGTGTTGGTGATCCCGTCGACGTCGTGCGTGCCTTGTACGTTGACGAAGGCTACGGTTTCACCTGGCAGGATGGTGAGCTCCGCCGGAGCGAAGTAGTAGTCGGCCATCACGATGGTGTGGTCGGCCTCACATTGGGATTGAACCTGTAATACGCCCATTGCCAATGACAACAGGATTGAGCTTCGCTTCAAGATCTTCTTCATGACTTAAGGGTATTACACCTGAAGTGTGCAACATGTGACATGAAGCCCAAGTTCATTTCGGGCCGATGTCCACATGCCATGGGCCCGGTGGTGGGGGGGCGGGGCGTTTAACGCACCTCCAAAATCCAAGCCGTGTTCCCTGGAATTGTCAGTTGATCTTGGATGACTTCTGGAGCGGTGTCCCCAAGGACTTCTTTGAATGCACGGCGTCGCGTCAATACCTCATCAAAGCGGCCCAGATCGAGGGTCGTTTCGGCTTCAGATTTGTTCAGTATGACCATGACGGTCCCGCTGTCATTCTGCCGGAAATAGACATATGTTGATCCTTCAGGTGCGAAGTGAATCAGTCGGCCATTGTGCACGGCACCTGAGGTCTGGCGCCAGTTGAGCAGTTGCCGGGTGAAGGCTTGGAAATCAGCGGCTTCTGGGCTGAGGTCTTGGCCTGTAAATCCATTGATTTCATCGCCAAGCCAGCCACCGGGAAAGTCGCTGCGGATGTTGCCGTGGCTGCCGTCTCCGGTGTTGGACAGGAGGATTTCCGTGCCGTAATAGAACTGTGGAATGCCGCGTGTGGTGGCAAAAAAGACCATGGCGAGCCGCGTCTTCCAAGCCTCATCGCCGAGTTGGGTGTGGACCCGGCTCATGTCGTGGTTGTCTGGAAAAACAATGTGGTTGAAGGGGTCGGGGTAGAGGAAGTCGTTGCCCAGCATTTCATAGAGCCGGACCCAATCGGAATGCCAGGTTTCTTCCTCGTTCATGCACTGCATGAAGGCATGGTGGAGCGGAAAGTCCAGAAGCCCTGGCAGGCAGGAGGTGTAGCCGTCAGGATTGGTTTTCCCTGTTTGCCAATACGCGAGAATGGCCGGGTTGAGGCTCCACTCTTCGCCGCAAATATTGAGGTGGGGATAGGCTTCACGCACGGCGCAAGTCCATTGCGTCATGAATCCCGGATCCGAGTAGGGGTAAGTGTCCATCCGAATTCCGCTGAGCCCGAGGAATTCGACCCACCAAAGGGTGTTTTGTATCAGGTAATCAGCCAGCAAGGGCTGGCGCTGGTTCAAATCGGGCATTTCCTTCACGAACCACCCGTCGGAGAAGGCCTTGCGGTCAGCATCCGTTGCGTAGGGGTCGCGCAAAGTGGTCCTTCTGTGGGTGGTTGGGCTGAATTCCCCGCCGTTGTTGACCCAGTCGCTGGTGGGCAGGTCGTCCATCCAGGGATGCTCTGAACCGCAGTGGTTCATGATCATGTCCATGATGAGCTTGATGCCTTTTCCCTGGGCGGTCACTGCCAGTTCCCGGTATTCCTCGTTGGAGCCGAAACGCGGGTCTACGCGGTAGTAGTTGGTGGTGGCATATCCGTGGTATGACCATTGGGGTTGGTCGTTTTCGAGCAAGGGGTTCAACCAAATGGCGGTGAACCCCATTTCGTCGAGGTAGTCGAGGTGACGGGCGATTCCCGCAAGGTCGCCGCCGTGCCGCCCATGGTCGTCTTCCCGGTTGGGCGCTTCTTTCAGGCCTTCTATGGTGTCATTGGTGGGGTCGCCGTTGGCAAACCGGTCCGGCGTGATGAGGCAAATGGCATCGGACCCACTGTACCCTTGAACTTCTCGGGCTGCTTTGTCTCGAAGTTCAAAGGGTGTGACGCCTGCTGCTCGGCTTCCGGTTTTGGAGCTGATCCACTGGAGTTCAATTGTCCCAGGTCGGGCGGCCTCCGTGACATCGAGGTAGATGAAACGGTAATTGGGGCTGTCTCCAGCGACGACTTTTTGGACCTCCACTCCGGGGTAATGCACTTCTACGTCATAATCGATGAGGTGGTCGCCGCTCACCATGATTTGCACGGTTGAAACAGGCATGTCCACCCACCAAAATGGCGGTTCAACGCGGTCCACAAAGGATTGGGCGTTGGCAATAGGAGCCGTGATATGAAGGGCGGTCAGGACCGCAAAACATCTGATGCACCGCATGTCCGTAAAGAAACGGCGGGGCGGGGCTTAATCCGCGATGAGCCACTCGATTTGAATGGCCTTTCCATTTCCGTCAGCCTTTGCGGTAAGGACCCAGGACTTCAGCCTATCACGTGATAGCCGCCGTCTACGTGGCGAACTTCTCCGGTGATGCGGAGTCCGGGTTGGAACAGGTGTGCGATTTCCAATGCGAGGTCGCGGGGCAGCGCATTGCCTAAAGGACTCATGGAAGCGGCTTTTTCGACGTCAGCCGGTTCGAGGGTGGCACTGCCTGCTTTGCTGCCGAGATAGGGGGAGAACCGCAAGGCGTTGACCCTGATGCCGCGGCTGCGTCCGAGCTCGTCGGCCAATTCTATGGTGATGCGCTCCAAGGCGGCTTTGGCCACGCTCATGTTGCGGTAGGGGTGGAAGGTCACCTTCTCGGCAGCGATGTAGCTGAGGGAGCAGATGGAACTCCCGTCGAGGAGGACGCCGGCCTTGAGGAGGTGGTGGGTGATCCGAACCAGTGAAAAGGCGGAAATACCCAGCGTATCGCAGAATTCTTCACGTGTGACTTCCATCAAGGGTTTGACCTGCTTGTTGCGGATCGTGCGGTCCATGGCGATGGAGTGAAGAAACCCATCGAGCGGTGTGCCCGCCGCTTTCAAAGCTTCGGCCAAGTCCGCCATGCTGGCCTCTTGGGTGGCATCGAGGATGTAAATGGGCGTGTCTTCACCCAGTTCAGCCTTGATGGTGTCATGAAAGGCCTGCTCATTGGTGCTGAGGTATGCGCGCGCTTTTTCCGAAAGTCCATCGTGGTGGGGGGTGACGCCAAGACCGGCACACACCACTGCACCGCCTTGCTCGAGGATGGCTTTGGCCGCATGGAGGGCAAGGGAACCGGCGTCGGAAATACCGGTGATCAGGAAACGCTTGTTGTGCAGCATGTTCAATACTTGTATAAGGCCGTGCCCCATGTCCACCCCGCACCTACAGCGGCGAAGAGGAGGTGATCGCCAGGTTGGAATTGTTCGGTGCGCCAGGTCTCGTCGAGGACGATGGGAATGGTGCCGCCTGAGGTATTGGCATAGCGGTCCATGTTGGTCCGGACCTTGTCCCAAGGGAGGTTCACCCTTCTGGCCACTTCCTCCAGGATTTTGATGCTCGGCTGGTGCGGCAGCATACAGGTAATGTCGTCGATGCTGACCCCCGTTTTGGTGAGCAACTTCCCGATGGATTCGGGCACGGCCTGGATGGCGGTGTTGTAGACGGCGGGACCGTCCATTTGGAAGCAGTGCAGGCCCTGGGCCAGGGTTTCTTCGCTGGCTGGACGCTCGGATCCGCCTGCGGGTACCGTAAAACCGTCTCTACCTGAACCGTCCGTATTGAGGTCGAAACCAATGAACCCCCGGTCTTCTTCGGTTGCAGAGAGGAGCAAAGCCCCGGCGCCGTCACCAAAAAAGACGGAGTCGCGCCGGTCCCAATCGATGATGTTCGAAAAGGTATCGGCTCCGATGACCATCACGTTTCGGTACAACCCGGATGAGATGTATTGACAGGCGGTGGTCAGGGCAAACAAGGCGCCAGAACACACCGCCGCAATGTCAAACCCTGCGGCATTGGTGGCGCCCAATTTATCCTGAACCATGCAGGCAGAGGCGGGGGCCGGGCGGTCCGGTGTAGCGGTGGCCAACACGATGAGGTCGAGCTCAGCGGCATCCATACCGGCCATTTCTAAGGCGCGCTTGGCGGCGTGTGTGGCGAGGTCACTGGTGGTTTCGCCCTGGGCAATGCGGCGTTCCTTGATGCCCAACCGTTCTTGAATCCAGGCATCGTTGGAACCTACCCGGTCGAAGTATGTATTGGGGACGACATGGTCAGGCGCATAGGAGCCCGTTCCGATGATGACAGCGTTCGGCATACGATGGGGTGAATGGGCAATGATAAGGCCTCTTTTTTCTTAAATGCTTGATCATCAGCCGTGTATGAAGTACACGTAATGGGGCGAAACCGCTGGCAATGATGACGTTGGGAGAATCGCCAGAGCCCAGGCTTTCTCGTTGGTGGAAAAATCTGCCGTGACTTCGGAACAAGACCTTGTGCTTTCGAGGTCCACCATGTTGTTTATCAGGGCCAAACGGCCAATGCGCCATTCAGTTCAGGCTTCGGGAGCAGGACGTTGGTTCTTCTTGTTATTTGGAGCAAATTGGGCGGATGAAGGAATTGAGGCAAATGGCAGTGTTGACCCTGCTCTTCTCAGGTATGGTTTGCGCTGAAGCGCAGGAAGTCCCCTTTGATGTCTGGTCCTGTGCGGGAATGGTGGAATACCGAGAGGCCCATGAATTGGTGCCTTTGGTAATGCCCACGGATGACGACATGGGGCGCTGTCTCGCCATCGGTGGAAGTGATGGAGACCAGGCCTTGGCCACAGTGGAGATGGGGACCATCAGCTTAGACAGTTTCGGTCCGGATACTTGGGAGCCTGTTTCGTCCATGGCTGTTGCACGTCAGGACTTTCAGGCCTTTGCCTTTGACGATGTTCACGCCGTTGTGTTGGGCGGCTATGATGGCAGCTTGACCCACGCGGGCACCGAGTTTTACGATGCGGTCAGCGACGTTTGGTCTGCCGGGCCTGACATGGTTTCGCCCCGAACCCATCACCGCGCTGCTTGGATCGATGATACGCGTCTGCTGATCACAGGAGGCTTCAATGGTGTGGCCGAGACCGCTTCTTGCGAGGTGCTCGATGTGGCCACCATGCAGACGACCGAAGTGGCGCCCATGTTGCTCGCCCGAGCATCGCACACGCTGACGCCGCTAGGTGAGGGCAAATTCCTGGCCGCTGGGGGATTTAACGCCGCTGCCGGATTCCAATTGGCGGAGTGCGAGGTGTACGATGCAGCCACAGATGTTTGGACCACTGTTGCTCCGCTTCCGGTGGCCAGGGACAACCATGCGGCATGGGCCTTGCCTTCTTCGGGTGGTGAGCAGGGCGTGATTCTGTCAGGTGGACGCGTGTTTGATGCCGATGCCAATCTTTTTGTCGGGCTGGCGGAAGGGGCTTTGTTTGATCCCAGTTCGGCGGAATGGACGCCTTTTGATATGACCTCACCCCACAGTTATCATAGCATGGCACGCATCGGGGAGGACCCAAATTGGTTTGTACTGGGAGGGTT
The DNA here is from genome assembly GCA_016780385.1 of Flavobacteriales bacterium. Classification (GTDB taxonomy): domain Bacteria; phylum Bacteroidota; class Bacteroidia; order Flavobacteriales_D; family Sanyastnellaceae; genus UBA8752. The sequence goes on along the minus strand of JADHLY010000026.1, from coordinate 2,401 downwards.
GGACGCCTCTGGCAGTGGTGTGACGTCCACTTATGGGAGCGCGGAGTGGGGAACTGCCGGGACTTCCTTGGCTTGGTTGCCCGGGGCGATAGGCACTGGACAGAACCCAGACTTGTTGGAAGACCGTTCCAAGGCGGCCATGGCTCCGTGTTGGGCGGGTTGGGTCGTGACAGGAGGAGATGCCGCCGGAATCGGAACCTGTGCGGTGGTCATCGGGAATACATCCGGTGTGATGGGACCATCAGGGCAAACATCGTTGTCCGCCTATCCAAACCCGGCCCGTGGCCGTGTTGCGCTGTCCTTGGACGGAACGGCATTGCAGCAGCGGTGGTGGTTGTTGGATGGCCAAGGAAGGATTGTCCTTCGCGGCCAAGGCCCCGCATTGGATGTTGCGCCCCTCACGCCTGGGGGCTACCTGCTCAAGCTGGCTTCAGGCGCTGCGCTGCGTCTCATGGTGGGGTCTTCCGCAGCGCGCTGAGGTCATTTTTTGCCGCCGGCGATGAGGCCTTGAACGTAAGCTGCCGCAGCGGTGCCGATGGTGGTGCAGGGCTCTTTGATGCGCACGACAGCGTCTTCGAAGTGCACGCCGGACCACAGGCGGGTCATGCCGCAGACTTCTGCGAATTCATCCCATGTATCAAAGGTGAATTTGAGGTCCGCGCCAGGGGTGAGCCCGGGCTCAACGAATGAGCTGCCGGCGGAGAAGGGGACTTCCCATCCTAAATCGTTGGTTCCGGTGACTTCCTGCATGACCGTGGCATGGGCCCGACAAAGGCAGGCCGAAGCGGAGGGGTATTCGGGGTGGTCTGCGACTGGTAGGTAGCTCTCCCATTGTGATGCAGGAATCTGCGTTGTGCCCTTGCCGGGACCGCCCCAAGCCTCGACAGGTGCGTCACCGTTAAGCAATGCGATGGAGGTAAAGGGGCGCACAGCATCAAACTCGCGCTTTTTGGCCCACACCCAAATGCCGGCATCGAAAATCGCAACCTCTTGAGAGAAGAACATGTGCACGAATTCCATGAGGTTCATGCCCTGCTTCATCGAGGCGACGACGGCGGAAACGGGGAGGGAAAAGAGCTTGTTTTCGTAAAACTCGGAGAGCATTTTTTGTTCGTCTGTCAAGCTGGCGCTTTTGGCGAGCACAGCATCGGCCTGCTCTTGATACGCCTCCGTGTTCATGGCGTCACTTTTTTCGGGGGGATCCAATGGGAGGTTCAAGGACCAGAGATCGGTGTAGGGGGTGACCTGACCGTATTGCGGGGTCACGAACATTTGGGTACGGTACTTTCCGGTGCCCATGCGCTCAATGGCCGGTTGCCAATGGCTTGGGCGGCGCACTCTGTAGGCGCTGTTCAGGGGTTCATACCCCGTGTAATCCGCAAAGGGCATGGGGTTAGCCGTTCGCCCTCCCATGGTGCCGTCATGGTTCATGCCGTCATTCAGGCGGCCCAACCACACGGCCCTGCCTGCATAAGTTCCGCAACGAATGGCAGCCTTGATTTCAGGTTCACCGCCCCGGTCTCCGATGGCGTTGTCGAGCATGTCTTGCCACCGCTGGGCATGGGCTGGGAAGCACGCTTCTAGGATGACTTTGGAGCCCGCGATCATGGCCACATTTAAAGCGCTGTTGTCTGTGGGGTCATATGGTTGCTGGCGGTCAGGGGTGCTGTATACCCCAACGGCGGTCTTGTGATAGGCAGCAGAAGCGTCAAACCACGCATTGACAATGAGGGTGGTATAGCGGATGAGAATGGAGGGGTCTCCGCCGTTGACCGTCACATCTTCAAAGAAGATGGGGTCTACCGCCGGGATGATGACCTGAATGGCGGCATTGCCAGTTTGAAGGTCAAAAGGGGGCATTCCTTCCTGGGCTGAGGCGAAGGGCTGATGGGCTGCAATAACGACCGTTATCAAGGCCAATTTGATCCATACTCTGTTCATCTTCCAATCATTGGTGATGCTCCACTGGTCAAATTCGACGCTCGATCAAGACCAAAAAGCGTTTGGGTGGTCCAATTAAAGGAATAATTCAGGCAGATTGAAGCGTGCAGGTAAATAGACGCCACATTGCGCTTGAGCTGTCAAACACCGCCTGAGGATCAGCGGTGTCCGAACATCAAAAGCGGGGGCCGCTGGCCCCCGCTTTTCTCGGTGAAGGGTGTTGGTTTCTTATTCGTCCAGGATGCACCGCAGGCATAATCCGAATTCTGGCTCTACAGCAGCACAAGCCTCATGAAAGCGGTTCTCGTCGATGAATACGATGGGCATTTTGGTGATGTTTCCGGGCAACAACCGGTTCAGGCGGGTCCAGAAATAAGCGACGGGTTCAAGAGCAAGCGTCGACACATCTTGGGCCGTATCGATGATGCCAGCAGGCTGGGCATTGAATCCAAACTTGTTG
>JADHLY010000071.1 GCA_016780385.1 Flavobacteriales bacterium | reverse complement strand
TGGGTGGAGACCGACTCACCAAAAAGGACCTCCTGTCCCCAGCCGCTTTGGGCCAACACTGCACACCACAAAACCGCGGTCAGACGCAACACTCGATTCATTGACTACAAAATACGGCAAGGCAGGGCAAGGCTCCCGCTCATGACAAATCCGGGGTCAGACGCAGTACATTGGGCACATGAACGCGACCTATTCCTGCGGCCAATGCGGCATGTCCGTCAAGGCCCAATGCGCCAAGTGCGACGTACCCCTGGAAAACGGCCACCTGGACCTGCCCGACGGCTCCTCCGTCCAGGTCTCGCGCTGCCCCTCCTGCGAAGGCAAGATCAAGTCGCCCCAATGCTGCGGGGCCGACATGGCCTGCAACGCATGAGCCTCCCCACCACGTGCATGCGCCGGGGCCGCCTTGCTGTGCTGCCCGGTCTCCTCTTCTTCGTCGCCATCCTGTCCGCAGGATGCGGCCCGGCGTCGCTGCCCGCCGGTGGCGACTACACCCTGGAGGTCTGGACGAACGACACCCTCCGCTTCACCCCGGACCTGGCCGCCGATACCGTACCCTGCGCCGCGGGCGACTACCGCCTTGACGCCGGACGCATCCGCCTGATGCCCCTCACCTTTCCGCAGCGCGACCGCCGCTGTGACCTGAACCTTGAGGTCTCGCTGCGCTCCATCGGCGACCCTTGGGACAAGAGCGGCGCCATCTTCGCCTTTGCCGACGCCGCAGGTCGAGACTTCCTCGGCCGAATGCAGAACGGAGGCGACGCCGACACCACCGCCTTTGCGGGCATCCGTCCCAGCACTGACGCGTCCGACCCGCGCCAGCCGGCCCTCGAACTCCTGCGCTTCATCACGCCCTTCGGCGTGGGCCACTGGAGCCAAAACGAACGCGCACTGGGCTTCAAACCCGAAGCCGTGGCCGCCTGGGCCGACAGCGTGTGCTGGACGGCTGACCTCACGGAAATGCAGGGCTGGCTCGAAACCGTCGACACCCTCTGGGTCGGCGCCTACATCGACACGTGGAGCGACAAGGGCCACGTCCTCAGCGCCCGCTTCGTGGCCAAGGAAAGCCCACTCCCCTGCGACGCTCGCATCGACCGCTCGGTGACGCCCTTGGTCAACACCACCAAACTCGCCCACGACCAGCGGCCCTATACCGCCTTCCCCGATGGCCCGCTCAAGGTCGACTTCCACCTTGATGCCCCTGCGCGCGGCGCCGAGCTGGCCTTCATCACCACAGGCCACGGCGGACACGCCGGCGGCGACGAATTCGTGGAACAACCGCACCACATCCTGCTCGACAGCGACACCCTCAAATCCTGGACGCCTTGGCGCAACGACTGTGCCGCTATGCGCCGATTCAACCCCACCAGCGGGTTCTGGCCCTCCACCTATGTCGTGGACGGCGACACCCTCGAAGAGCGCATCGCCTCCTCCGACCTGAGCCGCTCCAACTGGTGCCCTGGCGACCAAGTCGACCCCCTGCGCCTCCCCCTCGGCACCCTCGCCGCGGGCGACCACACGCTCGAAATCGCCATCCCCAACGCCCAGGTCTGGACGGACAGCACTTTCAATTTCTGGAACATCGCCGCCTGGATCGAGGCCAACTGACCCCGCTCCCATCCGAACACCCCATGCAGTGCTTCCGCATTCACGCCTTCACCCAAGACCCCTTTGGCGGCAACCCGGCCTGCGTCATCCCCCTCGACCACTGGCCGAAGGACGAATGGATGCTCAGGATGGCACAGGAAATGGCAGTCGCGGAAACCGCTTACATCGTCCCCACTCCGGAAGCTGGCGACGGCTCGGACTACCACCTCCGCTGGTTCACCCCCGACATCGAAATGGACCTCTGCGGCCACGCCACCCTGGCCAGCGCGCATGCCGTCCTGCACCACCTCAAGCCAGACGCCACAACCGTCCGCTTCTCCTCCGCCAGTGGCCCCTTGACCGTCCGCAAGACCGGCGACGGCCGCCTTGAGATGGACCTCCCCTCACGGCCGCCCACACCCGCTCCGCTTCCGGACGCCATCGCCAACGCGCTCAACCACGCGCCGACGGAAGTCCTGAAAGCCCGCGATTACGTCCTCGTCTACCCCGACCAAGCCACCGTCGACGCCATCCGCATCGACCGCACCGAATTCGACCAAATCAATTTGGGCCATGGCGGCGTCATCGTCACCGCACCCGGCGACAGCGCAGACTTCGTCTCGCGCTTCTTTACCCCGCAGGCCACCATCCTCGAGGACCCCGTCACCGGATCAGCCCACTGCTCGCTCGTCCCCTACTGGAACACCCGCACCGGCAAAACCGAATTCACCGCCGAGCAACGCTCCGCGCGCCGCGGCCACCTCCACTGCACCCTCTCGGGCGACCGCATCCTCGTCCGCGGCCACGCTTTGACTTTTCTCAAGTCAACCCTCGCACAAAAGACATCAGCCCTCGGATAAAGGGAAGGACACCCTTTCGGCGCGCACCAAATAATACCGGTCCGTGAAAAACCTCAGAATTGGCCGAATTCCAGGTTTGATGACACCAGCAGCCCACTTCTTGGAGTGCGTAATTCGCCAACCTGATTTTTCGAGCAAAAGATCAAACTGCCAATCTTCAAACTCATGGTAGTGCTGATCGTATGGGTCTAGATTCCCGCGATATGCCTTCGAAAACCAGAGATCCAACGGGACTGATGCGTACAATACAGGTGCCTTGATTTTTGCCAAAACAGGCAATGGTGACACCATGTGCTCGAGTATTTCGAAAGCTGTGGCCACTTCAAATCCCTCCATCGCTGCCTCTTCAGGGAAATAGTCAAAATCTCGACCCGCAGTATTGATGACCTCATGGCCCATTTCGGACATGATTTTGCCCATTGGATTTTCAATGCCCAAATCCAAAATACGGGCGGGTGACTGCTCGTGCTCCAACAGAAATTCCTTCGTTATTCGAAACCTCTTGGCATGTGCCCCTTCTGTGTACCACTTTTGCTCGTACATCTGTCATTGATGAATATCCACCCGAAGATATGCGTGTTTGGTACCGGCCGCTCAGGAACCGGTCATTTCACAGGAGTGGCCTCTGATCTGGGATTGGATATCGGCCATGAAATACAAGGCCGGGATGGCATCTCTTCTTGGTGTCTGAGCTCCACCGCTCCCCTTTCGGACCTTCCCGCAGAGAGGTAGACTGGAACGAACATTTGGCCTGCTTGCAACTGCGAAACCCATTGCAAACCATCCCAAGCTTGGAGACATTCAATAAATCGAGTTGGGCCTTCATCCTCGAAGATGGCCAAACACGAATTGACATGGGTTGGTGGCGCAGGGCCAGCATCAGAAAAAGGGCCATGTGGCACTGGTTGGATTGGAATCAAAGCGCCCTTGAGCGAAGTCACGTGCATTGGACCCTCCAAGACGCCGCGGATATCGGCCCCTCTTTGGCAAAAGGCACGGGTAGAACCTCCCTTCATTCGGATTGGAAGAAAGCATGGATTGCGCGCAAGAACAACGCCAACAATGCACAGTCGAGGGTACCTAAGCTCTCAACTTTACTTAAGACCTCACCTCCCGTGGCTTTTCGAAGGATCAAACACGCCTATTTCGGAGGCCCACTGGACGAATCACAGCTCTTCAAGGAGGACCCTGTTCTGGCTCAAGAAATCATGACGTTTTGGGGAGACCTACAACGCAGCTCTGCCTCACTGCATCGCAGCTGATGCATAGAACCCCAAGAGCTCTGCTGTTGCAGACTCCCAATTTAACTGGGTCTGGAAGGCTTGGATCCCGGCAGTAGAAAGGGCTTCAAAAGTGCGGGCATCTCGGGTCATAGCGCACAAAGCGTCTGCAAAAGAACCCGCCGATCCTGCCTCGTGCACCCCGCCGCATGACCATTGCTCTACCACGGCCACTTGTGCGGGACAATCACTGACCAATATGGGCAGACCGTAAGCCAGGTATTGAAACACCTTGTTGGCGTATGTCGTGTCGTGGTGGGGATTACGCAAAATGGGACAAATGCCGATGTGGGTCTCCTCTAAGAATCCCGAAAACACATCAGGACTCACCCATCCATGAAAGCGCACCCTTGACACCAACCCGGTGTCTTGGACGTACGCCTCCAGCTGCGACTGAAAGCTACTCGTGCCCAGAACATCGAGCTCGACCTCAGCCAACCGCGGATCGAACGCCATGGCCTCCAACGCCGTCATGATGCCCCGCCGTTCACCGGTATCGCCTATATACAGCAGTTTAATCGCCTGTTGCGGCATGGGCTTCGGTTGCCCATTCGGGTTGAAGGCCAAGGGTGTGTAGTTGGGGACCACAGCGAAATTTTCCTGTCGAATTTCTTGCTGAGCCCGATACGCAACAGCGGCCTCCTCGGTGACCACCACCACGCCGTCGGCCGCATTGATGTATCGCGTTTCGAAGCGCTTCCAGACTTTCGGGGAGATCAACCATCGGCCCAACCCGCGTTTAAGGTGGGGGTATTCCCTCATGATTTCCGGCCGGTTTTCGTGCAAATCAAGGACTGAACGCCCACCCGCCGGAAGCACGTCGAACACCGCCCGTGCCACTTTCAGATCATGGATGTGCACCGCGTCAAACCCTGACGATAGAAAGCTCCGAAGGTGACCACGCAACTTCATGTGATAAACAGGCAAGGTGTAGGCCAATGCCGAGAGCTTGTACCAAAGCTTGCCCAAGGCCACCTGTGTGACCTTGATGCCATCATGATCGAACACACGGTCTTCCTTGGCGCGGGCATTGAAATTGAGCAGGTGAACCTCGTGGCCTTGGCTCAATAGCGCCTGCGCTTCCCGCTCCACCCTGAGATCAGGTGGAAAAGGGTCGTCCAATATCATCGCAATGCGCATGCTTGCAAAGAACGCCATCAAACCCTCTTGTTCTGCTGAAAAGCGCAGAGCGGCCCGAGCCCAACTCCACGATTTCAGCAGCAAGTAGTAGCTTGTTGGCATGATGTCAAAACCACTGAGATGGGGTCTGCTCCTGACGGGGTGGGCGCTGATGCTGCCGATGATGGGTCAAGAGCCCGGAGCGCCAGGAACGCTAGACACCGAATTTCAAGACGGGGGCATGTTGCTGCTTGCGCCGTTTGGGGCGACCAGCTTTGAGAACGCCCAGGATGTGATCGCGCTGGACGATGGTAGCGTTGTCTTCTGCGGAGTGGTCGGGACGGTGAGCAACTTTGATGTCGCGGTGCTGAAGCTCGATCCGGAGGGCAACCTCGACCCGGAGTTTGGAACGGACGGCGCATTCGTCTTCGAAAACGACCTCTCCTCCGACCAGGCGTACAGCATGGCAGCGCTGCCGGACGGGCGCATCATCGTGGGGGGCGCCATGGGCTTCGGCGGATCCGATTATCGCGCCACGGTATGGTGTCTGCTGCCGGACGG
>JADHLY010000070.1 GCA_016780385.1 Flavobacteriales bacterium | reverse complement strand
CGCCAACGGTAACGCTTTGGCATCTGACCTGTGTGGTACTGTGAGTTGGAGCAACAACAGCACCGGCTTGAGCGATGATTGCGGTGCAACCGGTTCTGAGACCGTGACCTTCACGGCCACGGACGAGTGCGACAACACGGCCACCACGACGGCCACGTTTACCATCGAGGACACGACGCCGCCTTCTTTGACCATCGAAGGACCTGAAAGCATCGATCTCTATGCTGATGCCAATTGCTACGCAGACACGACGGTGGCCACATTGGGCACCATCAATTACGATGCGGATGACGATTGTGGCGATGCCACGGTTGTGGTGACCAATGTGGACAGCGAAGTGGTGTACACTTGCGACGCTGACGACGCAACGGCAGAGGGAAGCTACTCCTTCACGCGGACGTTCACAGCTGTGGCGACCGACGAGTGCAGCTTGACCACGACCAAGACGTATGTCCAGACCATCACGGTTCACGACAACATGGCGCCTCAGTTCACCTCTACGGGTGGAGTCGACAATGGCGACACGGAGTCTGTATGCTGTGAGAGCCATTTGGGTGAGGTGACCATCCCAGAAGCGGTGACCACCGAGTATCAGGACAACTGTGACAGCGACGTCGCACTGACCTACACAGAGACCTATGTGGGCGCTTACGCTCCAACGGACGATGTGGATCTGTTCTGCTTGAGCTCTACACCTGCCGCGTTTGAGGACGGTGAGACCTGCAGTGGTTACGATCCACACAGCCTCCGGATCTTTGCATTGCCTGGCGGTGCGGAGTTCTACACCGCAGCCTCACCAGGTTTGGTGGCCAACAATGCCGACGGTACGTTGACCATCACACAGAGCGTGCAAGCTGCCGATGGTACCACCGCCGGTTGGGATCTCGAAGTCACCTATGGTGTAGCACTTGGCTGGGCCGATTGGAGCAGCCAGAGCTTCCCAACGGGCTACAAGCGCGACTGTGGTGATCTGATTGACGACCACATCAACTGGGAGTACCGCCTCATTGAGAGCGGAACGTTGACCGGTACGGGCGATTACAGCGGCTCTTCCTTGAGCCTGATGCACGCACCGAGCAACAACTACTACGCCGGTCAGTTTGGTCTCGGTGCCAACAACATGAACGACGAGTATGGTTACAGCGGTTGGTTTGTCTACAGCGGTCACTTCGACGGCAATGACATCGCAGGTAGCGGTGACCTCTTCGGTGACCTCGACTGCTGCCTCCCATGGAGCATCGATCGCGATTACAGCATCGTGGATGATTGCGACAACAGCGCATCCTTCGGTTACAGCATCGCTGTGAACGGCGACGACTGTGACAGCGATGATGCCCTTGTCTCTGGCAACGCTGCCAACGACCACGGCCCCGCTGTATTGGGTGGTTCTGGTGACCTGACGACGGGCAAGACCCCGATTCGTGTCACGAACCTCCAGCCTAACCCAACCAACGATTGGAGTTTGCTCGGGTTCACGGTGACCGAAAACATGCGGATCCGCGTGGACATGGTGGCCATGGACGGCACGCTCATCGCTGAGTTGTACGACGGCGTGGCATCACCCAATGTCAACCACACCCTCGACATCGAAGCCGACGACCTGGATGCAGGAATGTATCAGGTGCGCCTGTCGAGCTCATCTTACCTCGTGGTGAAGAAGTTGCTGGTTTCCCAGTAATCACCACGTCCATCTGACCTTGAAAAGGCCGCCTTCGGGCGGCCTTTTTTTATGCTTGAAACCCCACTTCATCGCGCCAAGCAAGCCGTGGAAAAACCCAGAGGTCTGCAAGAAGTCAGGCGCTTCAGAAGCCCTTGTTGCTTGAAAGGTGTAATATGGAAGCCCAATTCGTCGGGCAAATGCGGGCGTGTAAGGGCTTTACATGCCTGGCCATTTTCTGAGTTGCAAAAACTCAGGGTGGTTATATATGAGTTAATGGATGATGAATGGTGATGGGGGGCATTATATGTAATTCTACGGGGTATTAATCTCAGTCCCTCGAACTTGTCACTAAACCGAATTGTCATGTTCAAAGGCTACTGTCTTGCTGTCATTTTTGCCATGCTGTGGTGTGTCCCAGGCTGGACTCAAGTGTCAATACAAGCAGAGGCCATCCGGTTGGAGGAACAGGGCACGGTGCACAGGGTGTCCATTGTACTTCCTACAGGAGCCACCCTCCAAAGTGTGTATTCTGACAGTGCGCATCCATTGACCGTGGAGGCAGGAGAGGGCCTCTACCAATCAGATGCCAACGCACTGCTGGCCCAGGGCGCCGATGCCGATGATACGGACAGCTGGTTCACCATTGGTCTCCCAGAAGCTCAGACGGACGTGCAGTCCACGGGTGGCACGGGATGGGACGCTGCCGTCGCTGCATTTGAGGAAGGGGCGACATTCCACAGTGCCGATGCTTTTGGAGGTGCTTTCTACCTGCTTCCGGTGTCCGATCAAGGCCAAGCGGTTTCGGGTGAGGTACTTGTGGGCCAATTCGTCTCTACGGGTCTGATTGAACTTTCGTTGAATGTCCAATGGAAACCCGCGCCTGGTCAACCCTCTGAATTGGCGACTGGTCTTTCCTTGACACTTCACCCGCTGGGTTGGGGATGTACCAGCCCCTCCGCATTGAATTATGATGCGGAAGCCATTTTTGACGATGGCAGCTGCAGCTGGCCGATCGGTTCTTTTGAAGGGCTGAACTACAGTGTTCACCAGCCGGCCAATGATACGCTGCCTCCGACGTATAGAATTTACGCTCAACTGTCCAATCCAAATGAATCCCTGGCGGGTTGGTTTGGCTCGAGTGCCCAGCCTTTGAGCTTGTCGACCACGACCTCGTTTTACCAAATGAGCGGGGGAGGAGTGGGCTTCCCTGAAGGCAATCCGGTTTTGTTGGAGCGCGACTCTTGGGTCACCCTTGGCGAAGCATCATCCAGCATCATTGTGGGTTTGAACAGCGCCGACTTTGAGGCGGGTGGAGCGTTGGCCAGTGATCCGGAATTTGGTGGCGGTGTGGCCGCGTACCCGGGCAGCAATGCGGGGAGTCCGGATAGCTCAGGACTGGTTTTGATGGCCCAGGTGACCACAGATGGTGCGGTGACCCTCACGACCAACGTGTACATCAAACTCCAAGATGACAGTGAGCAGCAAGTCTTAGGTGTTCAATTGAACATTCCCGGTAGTGTGCCGGGGTGCATGGATTCGACCGCCTGTAATTTCAACGCTGCGGCCACGATGGAAAGTGGTGAATGCCTCGCCCTCGACGCCCTGGGTGTCTGCGGTGGCGACTGCGCAACAGATGAGGATGAAGATGGCGTTTGTGACAGTGATGAGGTGTTTGGGTGCACCGATCCCCTCGCGGTCAATTACAATGCGGATGCCACCGAGGAGGACGGCACCTGCATTGAGGAGCCCGAAGTGGATACAACGGCGACCGGCTTGATCGGATTGGTCCAACAAGAGGTTGGTGTAGGTCCAGGAGGTGCCGTTTTGCACCGGATTTATGCCCAATTCGATTCCGCGGGATACGAAGTGATTTCCATTTTCGGATCGGCAGAAACACCCTGGAAGGCAGAAGCAGAAGCAGGGTTCTACCAGTCCCCAGACGGCGGGCCCTTGGCCACCAATTTGCCATTGGTCAGCACCGCCACTTCCCCGTATGATTCTTGGTTCACCATCGGTGGAGATGCCAATGGCAGTGTCGATTTGATTGCGGTTGGTGTCGACTTCGGCAGTTTTGAGGCCGGGGGCAACTTCCTCGAGTCAGATGCGACCGGCGGGGCCATTATCGTCATACCCGGCACACAGCCTGCCGCGGTTGCTGGAGAGGACGGACGGGTGCTCATCGGACAGTTCACGAGCACAGGCACCATAGACCTCTTGCTCAACCTGAAGTTCACCAAGCCCAATGGTGCCGCTCCACAGGTCACAGGGCTCACCTTGACCATTCCCCCTGCGATTGGTGGTTGCAACGATGCGGCCGCCTGCAATTATGATGCTACTGCCACTGCCAACGATGGCTCATGTATTTATGCGGAGGCAGGGTATGATTGTTTCGGTGAATGCCTCGGCGATCTCGACGGTGACGGCATTTGTGATGCCAACGAATACAGCGGGTGTACAGACACGTTGGCCTGTAATTTCGACCCTTTTGTGGACGCTTCAAATGGCCTCACGTCGGCTTGTGAATACCCCTTAGATGTATTTGGCGCTGTCCATTTTGACTGCTCAGGTAACTGCTTCAATGACACGGACGGAGACGGCGTGTGCGATGAGGATGAACAAGACGGCTGTACATATCCTTCGGCCTGCAACTATGATCCCGCTGCTTCAGAAGAAGACGGGAGCTGTGTCTTCGCTGAACCCTGGAAGGACTGCTCAGGCCAGTGCTGGTTTGACTTCAATGGCGATGGCATTTGTGATGAGCCTGGATCCGGTGGATGTACCTATCCTGAAGCCTACAACTACACGTCCACAGCCGCATACGATGACGGCACATGTGAATTTCCCACAGGTGACTGCCGCTTTGATACCAATGGCGATGGCGGAGTTAACATCTCCGACCTGCTCGATATGCTGGTGGCCTTAGGTGCTACTTGCCCTTGACTGAATTGATTATACCTCAACCTACATACCCTTAATCCCAATCGTTCAATTATGCGATCCCCATTCCATCTCTTGATTCTGCTGGCCGCAGCTTGTTGGACCGTTCCGTCCCAAGCTCAAGGCCTGGCGGACATCCTTGCCGCAGATTGCGGTGCCTTTGTTGGCGGAACCTTCACCAACAACAACGCTTTTGGTGCGGACAGCAGTGTTCCTCCCACCATTGAAGCCATGGCTTCCGACAGCAGTTGGAGCTTGACAGGAACGTTGGTGGATTATTCCGACTTCATCTCGACCACAGGAGAATTCACCTCAACGGCCCAGTTCGGAAGCACCATCACTGATGGGACCAACACCTTGCCAGTCGCGGTGGTGAGCATCATTACCGTGCAATTGGATGGCGGTGGCAACATCATTGGTTTGGTCAGTGGTCCGTCCATTTCGATCTCTGATGGCTCCGTGTCCATCCAGACGACAGGGACCGTTTCCACATTTGATATGACGGCGGCCATTGTCAGCGGAAGCTTCACAGGGCAGGATTTCTGCGGCTGTATGGACGCGACAGCCTGCAATTACGATGATGAAGCGTTGGGCGACGATGGCAGCTGCGAAATGCCAGATGCCTGCGGCCAATGTGATGGAAGCGGCATCGATGCCGATGCCGATGGCCTGTGCGACTCAGATGACAACTGCATCGATACCACGGCGTGCAACTACCTCACAACAGCAGCGGACAGCTGTGAATACCCTGCGATGGACCGGGACTGTGACGGGATCTGCCTCAATGACGCCGATGAAGATGGCGTCTGTGATGAGCAGGAAATTCCAGG
>JADHLY010000025.1 GCA_016780385.1 Flavobacteriales bacterium | reverse complement strand
CAGCAGGACATGGTGAAACAGGTCGAATGGTTCAACAGCCAAGGGCGCTTCATTGAGGGCAAGCGTCTGGAGGAAAGGACCACCCACGACCTCGAAATGATGCGGGAGCTCGGGTTTTGTAACGGCATCGAGAACTACAGCCGGTACTTCGATCGGCGCGAACCGGGCCAACGCCCCTTCTGCCTGCTGGACTACTTCTCAGACGACTTCCTGCTTGTGGTGGACGAAAGCCACGTCACCGTGCCACAGGTGGGGGCCATGTACGGGGGCGACCGTTCACGCAAAGTCTCCTTGGTAGAGCACGGATTCAGACTGCCCTCCGCCTTGGACAACCGCCCTCTGATGTCGGATGAATTCGACAGCATGCTCCATCAAATCATCTACGTCAGTGCCACTCCCGCGGACTACGAACTGGAGAAAAGCGAAGGGGTGGTGGTCGAGCAACTCATCCGGCCTACCGGCTTGCTTGATCCACCCATAGAAGTCCGCCCATGCACGAACCAGGTGGACGATTTGATTGGCGAAATCCGAAAGACCATCGCAGATGGCGACCGCGTGCTGGTCACCACGCTGACCAAGCGGATGGCAGAGGAGCTGTCACGTTACCTGGACCGGCTGCGCATCTCTTGTTCCTACATCCACTCGGAAGTCAAGACCCTCGATAGGATTGAGATCATCCGCAATTTGCGAGAAGGGGTCATCGACGTCCTCGTGGGGGTCAATTTGTTGCGGGAAGGACTCGACCTTCCGGAAGTGTCCCTCGTGGCGGTGATGGACGCGGATAAAGAAGGCTTCCTCAGGTCCAACCGGTCACTTACCCAGACGGCGGGACGCGCGGCACGGAATGTCAACGGCCGGGTCCTCATGTACGCAGACAAGGTCACCGACTCCATGGCGCAGACCATAGAAGAGACGGCAAGGCGCCGCGAAAAGCAGGAAGCCTACAATACCGAACACGGCATCGCCCCTCAGCAAGTCAAGCGCTCCAAGAAGACGGTGTTCGAGCAAAGCGAACTCATCGAAGAACGCCCCTCCCCCATGGCCGCCGAACCAGCTGCATCCGGCGTGGGCATACTGGAAGACCCTGTTGTGGCCAGCTACCTGAAATCCAAGGACCTCAAGGCCATGGAGAAGTTGATGGCGCGCACCCGTAAGGAAATGCAAAAGGCGGCCAAAGAACTTGCCTTCATGGACGCTGCCCGGCTGCGCGATGAACTTTTCGCACTGGAAGGCGCTGTCGAGAATTGGTAACTTCGCGGCCGATTGCAACCTGCCTCAGGAATTCTGCGTCCTTCTTTTACCTGCAAGTAGATCCGTCTGATGAACATGATTCTCCGCGCCTTGAGCGCCTGCCTTTTTGTGGCTTTCACGCTCAGCCTTCATGCTCAAGTGTCGCATGGCGGAGCGCCGCTGTGGAACACCCCCGGCACCAACATGGACAACCCCGCCTGGCCTGTGCACCGGATGCCCGCGATTGACATCGCATCATTGCGCGCTGCTGACGAGGTGACCGACCCTGTGAAGAGCGCCCCTTGGCGGTTTGGGGAAGAATTCCCGGTGGACATCGCGCTGAACGACGGCACTTGGCTGGAGATCGAAGGCACTTCGGTATGGAGAACACAAATTCAGGCATCTGGGGCCCTCGCCATCAGCCTTTCCTTCTCGGAATTCAGCGTCCCCAAAGGCGCCAAGCTGTTTATCTGGAGTGCTGATAGGATCGAATACATCGGAGGCTTTGACCACCGCAACATGAAGACGTGGGGTGGCCTTGCCACCGGGCTCGTGGCTGGAGACGCTGTGGTCGTGGAACTCCATGTCCCCAATGGCCTGGAAGATGCGGTCAGCCTTCGCATTGCCCAAGTCGTGCACGCCTACCGCGACATCGCCGGAAAGGCGGCGTTGGTGGCAGAAGCATTGGGCACCCAACGTGGTCCTTTTGGTGACAGCGGCGAATGCAACATCAATGTGAATTGCCCTGAAGGGGCCACATGGCAATGTGAGAAGCGTTCCGTCGCCCTGATTGTGCAAGGGGGATTTGCGGTCTGCACCGGCGCTTTGGTCAACAATACCGCGCAAGATGGGGCACCCCTTTTCCTCACTGCAAACCACTGCATTGGAGGCAATGTCGGCAACTGGACCTTCTATTTCAACCACGAAACTGAAGGCTGTGAGGGCAATACGGGACCGACCAATCAAACGGTGAGCGGTGCCGAATTGCTGGTGAGCAGTGGTGCTTCCGACTTTGGGTTGTTGCTGCTAGATGAACAGGTTCCTGCATCCTACAACCCATTTTACGCAGGATGGGATGGAACGGACGCCCAGACCGTCCAGAGCACGACCGGCATCCACCACCCCGGTGGAGACCTCAAGAAGATCTGCATCGATGAAGACGCCCCCTATCACGACAATGCGGCGGGCGCTGCGGTGTGGTGGATTGATGAATGGGAGGATGGCGTCACTGAAGGCGGTTCGTCGGGCTCCCCCCTCTTCGACCAGAACCACCGCATCATCGGCCAGCTCTACGGCGGTGCCGCTGCTTGCAATGGCTCCGTCAACAATGGTCAATTCGACTACTACGGCCGCATGGGGGTCAGCTTCAACAATGGCATCACAGAACACCTCGACCCACTGGGATTGGGCGTGGAAGTGCTGGACGGCTACCCCAGTGCGGGCTGTGTCACCAGCTTTGAACTGGACATGGGCGTGGGCATTGCCAGCGCGCCGGAAGCAGTCCTCTGTGGCGGCGGCGAGGTGGTCATTGAGTTGACCGTCAGCAATTTCGGCACCAGCCCGTTGACCTCAGCGGTGATTGGCTATAGCGTGGATGGCGGCCCTCAGCAAACGGTCAACTGGACCGGCAACCTGGACCAATACGAGAACGAGACATTATCCCTCCCAGCCATTGTGGCCACAGACGGCACCAATACGGTCAGCGTCACCATTGTCTCTGTCAATGACCAGCAAGATGAAAACGGCTTCAATGACGCCGCCGTTGTGGAGTTCAGTGCTTTTGCCGGGGAGACCTTTGACTTTACCCTCGAATTGGTGTTGGACGACTACGGCAGTGAAACCACCTGGGAGTTGAGAAGACTGGGCAATGTGGTGTACTCGGGTGGACCGTATGAGGACGACCAGGATCAGCTGGTCATTACCGTGCCCATGTGCCTCGAAGAAGGGTGCTACATCCTGCAGGTGGACGACAGCTATGGCGACGGCATGTGCTGCGATTATGGAGAAGGAAGTTTCACGGTACTGGACCCCGATGGCGATGTGGTGTACACCGGTGGAACCTTCACCGATTCGGACCTCGAGCAGTTTTGTACGAGCGTCATGTCGACCGGAGATATGGCCCCCATCGCCTTGAGCGCATGGCCCAACCCCGCCAGCACCACCGTTCGTTTCACGGGACTTCCCGAAGGAGCGGTTATCGCACCTTTTGATGCCTTGGGCCGGTCATTGGCGTCACCCATAAAGACATTGGGTAGCGATCACACGCTCGATGTCAGTGGCCTTCCACGCGGCTGGATGGTGGTCAGGGTCACCTCGGCCAGCGGGACATACGCTGTTCGCTGCCTCTTGCGTTGATGTGATGATGTGCACACGCCCTTTTCTTGTGTTGTTGGCCACGGCCATGATGGCCGGGTGTTCCACCCAGAAAGAAGGGGCCATGTCTACGGCCGACACCCCCAGCGTATCATCGCCCACTTCTGCGCCGTTTACCGTGGTGTCTTTGGAAGTAGTGGCGGACAGCCTCGTCGCAGAATTGCGCTATGGTGGGGGCTTCAAAGACCACGATTTCACCCTGGCATCGGGCGGAGCAGCCACCAAGTCGCTGCCCAGACAGCAGCCATTGCGCATCCTTCACGACGCCCATGGCGACATGGGGCGCGCGCTGATCACCTCGCGAGAGGCCTTCGACCTGCGGCCTTTCCAGGACCCATCTCAGCCGGCAATCCGCCTCTCCGTTGAAGGCTGGGGCACCTTGGTGGACTACCGTTACCGCGACTAAGAATGGCTGCCCTGTGGAACACCGGGGCCGCGGCGCTTTCCGCATTGCCCGCCATCGTCCGCATCGCCTGGGACCTTCGCTGGCACATGGCCCTGCGCCAGCATTCCCGCCTATCGACAGGGGAATCCCGTCCGGAGGAAGGAACGGCAGCAGCGCGCGGCGTGACCCTGATTGTCTGCACCCACAATGATTTGACGGCTTTATCCACCATGTGGGCGGCCTGGCGGGGGCAACGTTTTTCGCAGGGCTGGTCGGTAGAGTGGCTCGTCGTGGACGACGGCTCCACCGATGGTACGGCTGCTTGGTTGCACGCACAACCTGCGACACCGGAGCTCACCATCCTGCATCACAAAAAGACCGCGCCCGGCAAAAAACAGGCGCTGGAGGCCGGCATCAGAGCGGCGCGTTACGACACCCTTGTCTTGACCGATGCCGATTGCACTCCGGCACCGCAATGGGCTTGGAGCATGACCTCTGCCCTTGCCCATGCGGAAGCGGCCAGCGAAGCACCCGAACCACGGACGTCACCCCAATGGGACGTGGTGCTGGGAACCTGCCTGCCCGATGGCGGACCGCCATTGCTCGCTTTTGACGCCTTGCGTGTGGCGTTTCAGTACAACGGCGAAGCGGCCATTGGCGCGCCGTACATGGGCGTAGGCCGCTCCATCGCTTACCGGCGGTCCACCTGGGAGGCCTGTGGCGGATTTGATGGCCACTTTGACCTTTCCAGCGGCGACGACGACCTGTTCGTTCAAGATGCCCTACGCGCGGGGTTCAAAGTGGGCCTTGCCCCCCGCCCAACCCATGCCACACAGGTGCAGTCGTCACCCGCACCCAATGCCCGAGATGGATGGAACCGCAAACGGCGCCACCTTTCGACATCGGGACGTTATTCCCGCCGCACCCGCACGAGGCTGGCGCTCGATGCCGCATTGGACTTGCTGGTGCTTTTCGCCGCGCTCTCTGCCCCCTTTGGCCTTTTGCACAGGTACGTTTGGATACCCGCTGTACTCTTGGCCCTTGCAGGCACCGTTCGCGCCTTTACCTTGTCCTCGTTCTCCCGGTGGTGGGGTAACGGTGCATTTCCAATGTGGCGGTGCATGTTGTGGGGGCCCATTCGATGGACCCTTCTCGCCCTCGCCACTGTGCAGAACGCATTCACCTCATCGCCAACATGGACGCAGCGGGCACCGATAAGAAGGTCGTAATCGACCACCTTTCCGACAAGGCCAAGTATGACTTCGGCTTGATCAGCCGGGCTTTGGACAAGCATGACCAGGCTGCTTTTGCCGAATTGATGGAACGCTATCGCGAACCCATCTACTACATGTTGCTCAAAATGGTCAACAACCAGGATGACGCCGAAGACCTCATGATCGAGACCTTTGGCAAGGCTTTCAAGCGGCTCAAGCAGTACAGCCCGCAGTTTGCCTTTTCCACCTGGCTCTTCAAAATCGCCTCCAACGGCGCCATCGACTTCATTCGCAAAAAGCGCATCAAAGCCCTCAGCTTGGACAAGGGTTTTACGGATGCAGAGGGCGACACCATGGAAATCCAGGTCGCAGACGATGGGCTCGACCCCGGTCAGACACTGGAAAAGCAACAGCGCATCAACCGCATGCGCGAAGTGGTCGCACAGCTCAAGCCCCGCTATCGCCGATTGGTGGAGCTGCGGTATTTCGAAGAGTACAGCTACGACGAGATTTCGCAAGAACTCAACCTGCCCCTTGGCACGGTCAAAGCCCAGCTTTTTCGCGCCCGTGACATCCTCGCCGGCGTGCTCGAAACGGACCGCGAACAGTTTTAAGCGTGGCCCCTTCCGACTCCGATTTTCGGGCCGTTGACGGCCTGCTCAATGCCCTGTCTCTGGAATGCCATGAATTCGGCACCCCCCTGCCCGCACTGACCGAGCAACAGCGTCAGCAGTGCGCCATGCTCGGTCCCCTGTTCAGAGAATGGAACGCGCGGATCAATGTGATTTCACGCAAAGACCTGGACCAGTTCTTTACGCGGCACGTGTTGCACAGCTTGTCGGTAGCGCGCGTTTTGCGCCCAGAGTCCGGGGCCCGCATTCTCGATGTGGGCACGGGCGGTGGGTTTCCAGGGCTTCCCCTCGCCATCCTGTTTCCTGATGCCGCGTTCACTTTGTGCGATTCAATCGGCAAAAAAATCAAGGTGGTCAACGCGGTATCTGAGGCACTCGGACTCAACAATGTCGAAGGCAAATGGGCCCGGGCGGAATCCCTGACCACCGGCCCCCCGTTTGATTTTGTGGTCAGCCGGGCTGTGACGCGCATGGCGCCCTTTCTCGATTGGGTGCGTCCGTTGTTTTCGGAGGAGCAGCGGCATGGATTGTCCAATGGCGTGCTCTATTTGAAGGGCGGTGACCTCTCAGAAGAACTGTCCGCAGTGCGGGAACCCGTGCAGCAATGGGCACTCTGCGAGCTGCTAAAAGACCCTTGGTTTGAGACCAAACAGCTCGTGCACGTGGCGGTCTGAAAAGAATGAAGGGGGCATTACTGCCCCCTCCGAAACCTGCAAGGATATTGAAACCGATGCTGCTTTTTAAGGCCGCATCCAGTGTATAGACGACACGAAATTCAATCGTTGCCTCAAACAGAGAAAAAAAATTGGGACTTCTGTTTACCTCCGCCGCTGACGCCCATGGACTTCGGGCAATTTCCCGTCCCTTCAAGGGTTAAATTCAACGCGCAATGAAGGAAGATTCCCCGACGCCGCAACTGCCCGATGCCGAGCAGCTCAAAGCACTGGGCCGCAATACCATCAGTGAGGCCTTGGGCTTGGAACTGCTGTCGGTGCAACACGGTGAAGTTGTTGGGCGCATGCCGGTGGATGCCCGGACGCACCAGCCATATGGACTGTTGCACGGAGGTGCCAGTGTCGTCTTGGCCGAAACCCTCGGCTCAGTGGGGTCCCACTACATCGCCGCACCGCGCGGCAAAGCAGCTGTCGGTGTTGAAGTCAACGCCAACCACCTGAGAAGCGTGAAATCGGGATGGGTCACAGGCACCGCGAGCTTGCACCACGAAGGCGGAAAGCTCCACGTCTGGCACATCGATATTGTCGACGACCAAGGCAAACCGGTGTGCACGAGCCGCTTGACCGTAATGCTGATCCCCGCACCCCAACCGGAATCATGACCACAGCACACGATTCAGACGGTTCGGAGATCGAGGTGTTGTTTCACAAGCCTGGAAGCCCTCACATCGAAAGGCTGATTCCGGAAGAAGACGGCCCGGTCACCTTCAGGTTGCACCCATGGGAAAGGGCCGTCGAACAGCAGGAAATGAGCGTCTGTGGCCGCCTAGAAATACAAGAAGTGCTGGTGCGCGGCGCTCGGCCCACTGTCAAGACTTCTGTATCGCAACTCAACGGCACCGCGCACAGTGCGCACATCGCCGCCATCGAAGCCGCCCAAGCAGCGATCGCCAAAGGCCCACTCCGGAAAGTGGTGCTGTCCAGCCTGCTCCATGTCAAGGCCTCCGGGCTGGACAATGTGGACGTTGTCCGCAGATTGGCATTGGCCCATCCTGACTCCTTCACTTGGGCGTGCACCCACCCCTCCATCGGCACGTGGTTTGGCTCTTCCCCTGAGCCCCTCGTGCAAGGGACATGGCCCCATTTGCGCACGGCTTGTCTGGCCGGAACACGGATGGCCCACCTCGGTGATGTGACCGACCCTTGGACGGAGAAAGAACGGGAAGAGCAGGACCTCGTTACCGAAGGGGCATTGGCTGCACTGCAGCAATCAGGTTGTCAAAACATCCAGACCAGTGACCGCGAGACGATTCAATACGGCCCCATTGAACACCTCCGAACTTGGATCGACTTTGAAGCCACGCGCCCACTTGACGAGATCATTGGCGCTTTGCACCCCACCCCAGCGGTGGGCGGCACGCCCAGGAAGGAAGCCTTGGACTTTATCGCCCAGCATGAAGACCACGACCGGGCATACTACACAGGATGGGTGGGCGTCCAACAGAACCAGGACCTTTCGTTCTATGTCAACCTCCGCTGCGCCCAACTGCACGACGATGTGCTGACCGCCTATGCCGGGGGTGGCATCACTGCAGCCTCGAGGCCTGAAGCAGAATGGGACGAAACCCGCAACAAGCTGCGGGCCGTTCTCGACCCCATTGTCCACTGGAACGGATGAGCACCCCGGAGACCACGGCCACCGCATCGGCCCTGCAGCTCGTGGCCGGGCTCCGTCATGCTGGAATGGCCGCTGTGGTGGTCAGCCCGGGCTCCCGCAATGCGCCGCTGATTCAAGCTTTTTCCGCCTTGGGCATGCGCACGGTTGTGGCATTGGATGAGCGTTCTGCTGCGCACCACGCGTTGGGCATGGCGCTGACTTTGAAGAAGCCCGTGGCGGTGTGTTGCACCAGTGGCACTGCGGTTCTGAACCACGGACCCGGCCTTGCGGAAGCCCACCGATCGGGCCTGCCCCTGATCAGCCTCACGGCCGACCTGCCTGCAGGTGCCCATGGGGAATGGCAAAGTCAAACCCTGGCCCAAGATGGCGTTCACGCACCGCATGTGCGGGCCTCTTTTACCTGGGACGCCCCGCGGGAGGCTGATGGCCAGACGCTGCTCGAAGACATGGCAGACGCCCTGACCTGCGGACCCATTCATGTCAATTGTCCTTTTGACGAACCCCTGTACCCAGAGGGTCCAGCATCTGCCGAGCATGCTGCGCCCCCCGCTCCTGCTGAGCCAGGCGATTGGAATGGCGCCCACGGCGCGGTACCCGATTGGTTTTCCGACCGCATGGAGCAAGCCGCTCAGGAAGGAGAACGCGTGCTGCTCCTGGGGGGTACGCACCCTTGGAGCCTCCCCGCTCCAGCGCTGAAGACATGGGCCAAATTCGCCGCGTTGGTCGGCGACACAACCAGTGGACTCTGCGCCGCGGGATTGCCCACCCTCTCTGCCTGCGACCGCTGGCTTTCGGCCGTCAATGCCTCAGGCCGGCCATGGGCCGACTTTGCGCCAGACTTGATCGTCTCCTTTGGCGCACCCTTGCTCTCGCGCCGCCTGAGAAGTGCCCTCGCCCAAACGGCTCCCGAACACCTCCACATCGATCCGGGCGGCAGTGCCCCTGCCGCTTTTTCTGCAGCGGCCCGGAACGTCGGTTGCAGCGTGGAAGCTGCGCTGGACGCCGGCGCTCAGGCCTTCAATGCCTTCTCGGCCGCCTGCGCTGAAAGCGAGGATCAGCCGTGGCGCAAAATGTGGTGGGATTTCGAATGCGCACTGCGGGAACGGCACCCCAGCGCTGTGAATTCCGCACCGTGGAGCGATTTGATCGCCCACCAGCTCTTGCACGCTGCAATGCCCGCGGACTGGGGACTCCACCTGGGCAATTCAACTCCGGTGCGATACGCCCAGCTATTTGAAAGCCGTGGAAACCAACACCCTTGGTCCAACCGCGGAGTGGCCGGCATCGACGGGTGCAATGCCACGGCCGTCGGCGCTGCGCTCTCTGGACAGCCGACCACCCTGATTACTGGTGAACTGGGCTTCCTCTACGACGCCAACGCATTTCACATCCATCCGCAACCCGACAACCTCCGCATCGCCGTGATCCACAACGGAGGAGGCGGGATTTTCCGATGGCTGGACGGTCCTGAGCGCACGGGGTTGTCAGCGAGCCACTTTGAGTGGCAGCACCACACCGAATTGAGGCCCCTGTGCGACCTCCACGGCTTGATTCACGAGCGCGTCACCAACGCGGAGGGCCTGCAGGCGGCGCTCAAAGACTGGTGGGAACCGGCAGTAGCGGCAAAGGTGCTCGAAATCGTCACACCCGGTCCGGAAAGTGCCGAGGCCTACAAGCGCTACTTGGCCGCCATGCGGGCGTAAATTGCACCCGCATCGCCCTCGGCGTATTCGCAACAGAACAAGGAGGTGCCCTGCGTTGTCAATTGAATCAAAGCACAGAACATGTCGAACGAAAGAAAGTGGGAGGTCATCCAACCCTTTGAAGACATCCGATTCGAATTTTTTGAGGGCATTGCCCGCATCACCATCGACCGTCAACAGGTCTACAACGCGTTTCGTCCCGAGACCAACATGGAGATGCTCGAGGCCATGGAAGTATGCAGAGAGCGCCAAGACATTGGCGTCGTGGTGCTGACGGGCGCCGGAGACAAAGCCTTCTGCAGCGGCGGAGACCAAAACGTAAAAGGCACCGGTGGTTACATCGGCGGCGATGGCGTACCACGTCTGAACGTCCTCGATTTGCACAAGAAAATCCGCTCCTTGCCGAAGCCCGTCATTGCTGCAGTAAATGGATACGCCATCGGAGGAGGACACGTCCTGCACGTAGTGTGCGACCTCACAATCGCTTCGGAGAATGCCATTTTCGGGCAGACAGGGCCCAAGGTGGGCAGCTTCGACGCCGGTTTTGGCTCCAGTTACCTGGCACGCCACGTGGGCCAGAAGAAGGCGCGCGAAATCTGGTTCCTCTGCGAACAGTACTCCGCACAGGAAGCCGAAAACATGGGCATGGTCAACACCGTGGTCCCGCTCGACAAGCTCGAAGAAACCTATGTCAAGTGGTCGAAGACCATCATGAAGCGCTCACCACTTGCCCTCCGGATGATCAAGCGTGGACTCAATGCTGAGCTCGATGGACAATCGGGTTTGATGGAATTTGCTGGAGACGCCACCCTCATGTATTACCTCATGGAGGAGGCGCAAGAAGGAAAGAACGCCTTCTTGGAGAAGCGTGAACCCAACTTCCAGCAATACCCGAAGTTCCCCTGACATCCGGATGATCCGCGATTTCATCCAAGCGGCGCGCCTGCGCACCTTGCCCTTGGCGAGTGCCTCTATTCTAACTGGTGGGGCCGTTGCCTCAGCGACGGGAAATGTCGGCTTCGTTCGGTTTGTGCCCCTGTTTTCCGGCTGCATGCTGACGGTCATCCTGTTGCAAATCCTGGCCAATTTCGCCAACGACCTGGGCGACTTCGAAAACGGCGCTGACCGCGTCGAAGGCAAAGAACGGAGCGACCGGGCCGTTGCCTCTGGGCGCATCACCGCCGCCGCCATGAAGCGCGCCGTCTTGATCACCGGAGCCCTGGCTTTTGTGACCGGCATCGCCACCGTGTTGGCCGCTGTCGGAGATGCCTGGGCCCAGCTGCTCCAATGGGTGGCGATTGGGGCCGTCAGCATCGCCGCTGCATACACCTATACAGCGGGCAAGAACCCTTATGGATACAGTGGCCTTGGCGACATCAGCGTTCTGGTTTTTTTCGGGCTTGCCGGAGTGGCCGGAACCGCCACCCTGATCACTGGAAACTGGGACCCGTTGTGGTTGCTGCCTGCAGCGACCATTGGCCTGCTGAGTGTAGCTGTGCTCAACCTCAACAACTTGCGCGACCACGTTTCCGACGCGGCCACGGGCAAGCGGACACTGGTCGTGCGCATGGGCTTTGAGCAGGCCAAACGCTACCACTTGATCCTGTTCGCAGGCGCTTGGCTCGCCTTGTTGGTTTTCTGGAGGCTCGATGCCAGCGGCCCGTGGCGGGGACATCTCTGGTACGGCTTGTTCGGCCTCGTCCACGCCCGGCACCTCGCCTTGGTCTTCCGAACGAAAGACCCATCGGCGTTGGACGGCGAGCTCAAGAAAATCGCCATCAGCACCTTCGCCATTGCCTTGTTTCTCTTTCTCAGCGCCTCTGCATGACCGGCCTTGACATCCGCATCGTGGAGCACGCGCTCCAGTTCAAAAAGCCTGCGGGCACCTCGCGGGGCACCCTTACTGAGAAGCCCAGCTTTTACGTGGTCGCCCGCGACCTCGAAGAGGACGGACGGATCGGCATCGGGGAGTGCAGCTTGATCCCAGGCCTCTCACCCGAAAGCGCCCAGCGCGCCCGGTTGGAACTCAAAAAACTGGCCGCCTCGGGCACGCTTGACCCCAAGTCGATGAGCCTCCAATATCCCGCGGTCCGCTTTGCTGCTGAGACCGCGCTGATTGACCTCCTGACCGAGGGAACGGGCACATTGTTTCCCGGCCCCTTCACGGAAGGTCGCCCTGTCCCCATCAATGGCCTCATCTGGATGGGGGACGTGGCCGACATGGTCGGCCAAGCAGAAGACCTCATTGCGCGTGGATTCAACACCCTCAAAATGAAGGTCGGCGCCCTCGATTTCGAACAAGAGCTCGAGTGCCTGTCTGCCATCCGCGCCATCGCCCCGGCCAACGAAGTGACCCTCCGACTCGACGCCAATGGCGGACTCGACGACGAGGACATCTCTGTGACCTTTGGCAAGCTGGAACGCCTGGCCAAGTTCGATGTCCACAGCATGGAGCAGCCCATTCGGCCTGGGCAGTGGAAGAAAATGCAAGCCATTTGCATCGGATCGGCCATCCCCATTGCGCTCGACGAAGAACTCATTGGCGTACATGACACCGACCTGCGCAGGAACCTCTTGCACCTCACCAAGCCAGACTACATCATCCTGAAACCCAGCCTGATTGGCGGACTCATCGAAGCCAATCACTGGATAGACCTCGCGGAGGAAGTCGGCGCCAAATGGTGGGCGACCAGTGCGCTCGAGAGCAACATTGGACTCAACGCCATCGCGCAATGGGCCGCCGACGCCATTCTGGAACACCCAGCACCTCTTCCGCAAGGGCTCGGTACCGGCAGCTTGTTTACCGAAAACATCCCCTCCCCACTGCGGGTCATGCAAGGCACCCTGCGCATGGATACTCCCGCTGCGCCTTTGAACGGCACTCCCCAGCGCTGGGATTACGCGCGCATCTTGTCATGACCGACACCTGGCGCATCACAGCGCTTGGCGCAGTGAAACAAGGACAACCCCCACGCGACTGGCACGCCGGGTTTGATGCCGCGCTGGACCTTTGGCGACAAGGCACTCCCCGCGCCGAGACTTCCGGCAGCACGGGGGCGCCCCAGCCACACGACTTCACGGCACAAGCCGTCCGGGCTTCGGCCGAATCCACGGCAGTCCATTTCGGACTGCAACCGCAAGCCGGCGAGGCCATTCACGCTTGGTCCGCCCTGCCGCCTTCGGGCACTGGGGGGCGCATGATGGTCTGGCGGGCTTTGGTCCTCGGATGGGAACTCACCGTCTCCCCACCCAGCGCATCTCCTACGGTACCACCGGCGGATACTGCGGATGGGCGCTACCATTTTGCTGTGGCCACGCCCATGCAGGCCACGCATTTGCTTGACTCCGGTCAATTGCCCCGGTTTCACATCCTCCTCCTCGGAGGTGCGCCTGTGTCCGCCTCGCTCGAACAGCGCCTCATTCACACTGCAGGCTTGTCCAAGGTGAAGTTGTACCATGGCTTCGGCATGACCGAGACCCTCACACACATCGCCACCCGCGCACTGGGAGACCCCGCCTATTGCACCTTGCCCGGCATCGACATAGCGACCAATGAAGCGGGTGCAATGGTGGTCCATGCTCCCGAACGGGGGGTGCACCACTTGGTGACGCGTGATGTCATTGAACTGCTGCACAAGACCAACGGAGCGGATGCCCAAGAATTCACCTGGCTTGGTCGCCTTGACGACGTCATCAACTCCGGCGGACTCAACCTCCACCCCGCCGCCATCGAAGCTGAACTTGGCCCAAGGGTTTCGGCCCTGATCTCAGGCCGACGGTGGTACGTGGCCGGAAGGAAGGACAGCCGGCTTGGACACCGCGTGGCCTTGGTGCTGGAAGGCCCGAAAGACGCGGCTTTGGAAGAGGCGGTGATGAACGCTGTTAGCGATATGGGACTGTCTCGGCCGAGGTCATTGGAGTTCATCGCACATTTTGAGGAAACAAACACCGGAAAAGTGCGCCGGAAGTGACGCGCTTAGCATCTTCGCACCATGCCCCTGCCCCGACTCGTTTTTGCCACCCGAAACCCAGGTAAAGTCAAGGAAATCGCCGAGTTGCTCGGCGGTCATTTCGACGTCATCGGACTGGATGACATCGGATGTCACGAGGACGTCCCCGAGACGGCCGACACCATCGAAGGCAACGCCATCCAGAAAGCCGAGTACGTCAAGGAGCACTATGGCGTGGATTGTTTTGCAGACGATACAGGACTCGAGGTCAATGCCCTTGGCGGCGCGCCCGGGGTGTACACGGCGCGCTATGCCGGCCCCGCGAAGGATGCAGGGGCCAATATGGACAAGCTCATCGGCGCCCTTGAAGGCCAAAGCGATCGGGGTGCGCGGTTCAAGACCGTCATCGCGTTGACGGGCGCTCAAGGCACCCAGACTTTCGAAGGCATCTGCGTCGGCACCATCGCCGCGGCCAAAAGCGGAGTGGATGGCTTTGGCTATGACCCCGTGTTCGTACCCGAAGGAGGGACCGCCACATTTGCCGAAATGGATGCCGCCACCAAGAACAGCATCAGTCACCGTGGAAAAGCCGTGCGCGCCATGGTCGCGAAACTGAAGAATGGCGGTTGACAACGTGCGCATTGGCCCTTCGGCAGACTCGCCTTCCACGCTTAGGTTTGTACTACATTCCGCTTGAGGGATACACTGAGGAAACATCAAGATGAACTACCTCGATTTCGAAGAGCCGATTCGCCTGCTCCGGGAACAGCTCGAGCAAGCCCAGAATATCGACGGGCAAGGACAAGTCGACATGCAGAGTACCGTGACGGACCTCGAGCAAAAAATCGACGAGGTCAGCCACGAGATATACGCCAACCTCACCCCTTGGCAGCGGGTGCAGGTTTCTCGCCACCCCGACCGCCCCTATACCCTCGACCACATCGATGCGCTGACGGGGGGCCGGTTCATGGAGCTTCACGGTGACCGGAACTGCAAGGACGACAAGGCCATGGTCGGCGGACTGGGGATGATTGACGACCTGCCCGTAATGTTTGTGGGCCAACAGAAAGGCGCCAACACGAAGCTGCGCCAATACCGCAACTTCGGCATGGCCAACCCGGAAGGCTACCGCAAGGCCTTGCGCCTCATGAAGTTGGCGGAGAAATTCAACCGACCCGTCATTTGTTTGATTGACACTCCAGGGGCCTACCCCGGTTTGGAGGCAGAGGAGCGCGGCCAAGGCGAAGCCATCGCCCGTAACCTCATCGAAATGATGCAACTGCGCGTGCCCGTCATCTGCGTCGTGATCGGTGAAGGGGCATCTGGTGGGGCGCTCGGCATCGGCATCGGAGACCGGGTCCTCATGATGGAACACACCTGGTATTCGGTGATTTCACCGGAGTCATGCTCCAGCATTCTCTGGCGTTCTTGGGACCACAAGATGAAGGCGGCTGAAGCGCTGAAGTTGACGGCAGACGACATGCTCGGTCACAAGCTGATCGACGGCATCATTCCGGAGCCCCTCGGCGGCGCTCACAATGACCGCGAAGCTGCCTTTGCCAGCGTCAAAGAAGAGATCATCAAGCACCTCCGCAAGCTGCGTGTACAGAACCCCGACAAACGCATCGACGCCCGTATTAGAAAGTTCTCATCCATGGGTGTGGTTCAAGCCTAATTCGCGTTAACGGAACCCTTACTTTTGCCCGCGATACGATTCATGAAAATGCAGTATACCCTTCGCCAACCCCTGGCATACTTCCTCCCCGCCCTCGCCCTGCTCCTCTTACTCCCCGGATGTGGTGGGCTGGGCAAAATGGAAAAGGCCATTGAGGAATTGAACATCACAATGAACCCCGAACCCCTGATTCTCCGGGGCAGCGAGGTCGAACTCAACCTGTCTGGCACCTTCCCCGAGAAGTACTTCGCCAAGAAGGCCATCATCGAAGCCACCCCAGTCTTGGTGTGGGACGGTGGAGAAGCCGCCTTCGAGACCCAAGGTTTCCAAGGTGAAGATGCCGCAGGCAACTACACTGTGGTGGCGTTCAAGTCCGCCAAGTCTTTTGACTACTCCGCCTCCGTCCCTTTCGAGGAAGGCATGGAAGATGGTGCTCGCCTTGAATTGCGCATCAGCGGAACCATGGGCAGCAAGACCATGGATTTTGCACCCGTCGTACTTGGCGATGGCGTCATCACCACCCAAAATTGGGTGCAGTCCGATGACCGTTTCGTCATCGGCGAGGACGATTTCCAGCGCGTGGTGTCGTACACCCAAGAGGCAGAAATCAACTATGAGTACAACCGATCTCGGGTGCTCTCCAAGGAGCTGCGCGATGCAGACATGGTCGATATGAAGACCTTCATCGGTTTCGCTGCAGATCACGACAGCGTGATGCTCAAGCGCACTGCAGTGAGCGCCTACGCTTCTCCAGAAGGGGAAATCACCTTGAATGAGGACCTCGCACTTGAGCGCGCTGAAAGCGCCAATGCTGCGGTGGCCAAGTTGCTCAAGCGGGCCAAGATCGAAGTCGAGGATGGTTTCTACGGCAACAACCCGAAAGGCGAGGATTGGGATGGATTCCAGACCTTGATGCGCGCTTCCGACATCGAAGACAAAGACCTCATCCTGCGCGTGCTGTCCATGTACACCGACAAGAACCGCCGTGAGGAGGAGATCAAGAACATCGCAAAGACCTACCGGTCGATTGAAAAAGAGATCCTCCCTGCATTGCGCCGCTCCATGGTGACCCTGCACTACGACATTGAGGGGTATTCAGACGAAGAGCTGATGGACCTCGCCATGAGCAACCCCGACACCCTCACCGCTGAGGAGGTACTCTACGCTGCCACGCTGTTCGACAGCAATGACGACAAGCTCAAGGTGTACCAAGCGGCAAGCCGTGTACACAGCGGCGACTGGCGCGGCCCCAACAACGAGGGCGTGTGCCTCATGGAGATGGGCAAGCTCAACCAGGCAGCCGACCGTTTCATGGCGGCCGATGAGCGCGGCGACAGCCCTGTCATCAACAACAACCTCGGCGCAGTGGCCCGCATGAAGGGCAACCTCTCCGATGCCAAGCGCCTGCTCTCAGGTGCCTCCGGCGCAGGGGATGCTGTCAAGTACAACAAGGCCATCCTCGCCATCCAAGAGGGCAACTACAGCCAGGCGATTTCCAACTTCAGTGGCGAGAACACCGTCAATGCTGCCCTCGCGAAGTTGTTGAACGGTGACGCCAACGGCGCGAAGACCATTCTTAACAACGCCAACGACGACAGTGCCGTGGCACACTACGTGCTCGCCATTGCCAATGCCCGCCTCGGCAACAGCGCCGAAGCGAAGCAGCACCGCGACAAGGCGGTCGAGAAGGATGCTGGACTGTCTGGCAAAGCCAGTGCAGACCTCGAGTTCCGCGACCTCGACTGAACGGACTGAATTCCGTCAAAAAAAGCCCCGGCCTGCTCGTGCAGACCGGGGCTTTTTCATGCAACCAAAGGCGGCTGTGCAATCAATCACCCGGCGGGCCCATTGACCTGAATGCCTGCCAACAGACCATGCCGGCTGCGACGGATACATTGAGGCTGTGCTTGACCCCGAACTGCGGGATTTCCAGCACGCCATCCACCGCTCCAAGGACTTCCTCTGTGCAACCCCGCGCTTCGTTACCCAGGACGACAGCCCAGCGCTCGCCTTTGAGCGGGGTCCACTGTTCGAGCGCCATAGCATTGGAAGCCTGTTCCAAGGCGAATACCCTCACGCCTTCCTCTTTCAGCTGTCGAATCGCCTCTACAGTGTGCTCATGTCCGGACCACGACACGTGATCGGCAGCACCGAGGGCGGTTTTCAAGATGTCGCGGTGGGGTGGCCGCGCTGTGTAGCCGCACAGGTCAATGCCCTCCAACCGAAAGGCATCGGCCGTGCGAAACACCGAACCCACATTGAGCCCGCTGCGGATTTGGTCCAAGACGAACCGGAGGGGCAGTTTTTCCGCCGCCACAAATTCGTGCGGTTCTATCCTGCCCAACGCGTCCATGGACGTGGCGCGGTGCCCCTCTGCCATCAGTAGATGCGCAGGCTGTAGGGCATGCGGGCCTGAATGCGGTCGTGCGGGGCTGCGGTCAGCAGCGCCTCCACTTCGAGGAGCGGTGCCATGACATCATTTTCTATGCCTGCGGCTTCTGCGATGGCCATGGCAGCTGACACGCCAACGAAGTCCTCAAGAAACTGCTCGAATGGATCGACGGCTTCAGGAAGCTCCAACAACGAGGGGTCGTCAATGTCTGCAAGCTGGGCAGCCAAGGCGACGGCATCCTGAAGGTTACCGATGCCGTCCACAAGTCCAATGTCCATGGCATCTTGGCCGGTCCATACCCTTCCCCGGGCCACCTGATCCACCGCTTCCACGGTCATTCCTCGGCCTTCCGCAACGCGGGCAATGAATCCGTTGTAGATGTTGGTCACGCCTTCGTTGATGGCCTCCAAGGCTTTTCCTTGCACCGGCGTATGACCGTTCATGACATCGGCGTGTTCGTGCAACTTGACCCCGTCGAAATCAAGGCCGATGCGCTCGCGCATCAATTTTCCTGCTGACGGCAATACACCAAAGACGCCAATGCTGCCGGTGATGGTATTGGGCTGGGCCATGATGTGGTCTGCTGCACAGCTGATGTAGTATCCTCCGCTGGCAGCCAGGTCGCTCATGGAAGCCACCACCGGCTTTCCAGCCTCTTTGAGCAACACCGTTTCACGCCAAATGACGTCACTGGCCAAGGCACTGCCTCCCGGTGAGTTCACCCGCAGGACAACGGCTCCGACTTCGGGGTCAAGTCTGGCCTCTCGCAACGCACCGGCTATCCGGTCGGACCCAATGGTTGCGTCGTCTCCTTGGCCACTTTCAATGCCGCCCACAGCAAACACCACTGCCACCGTATTGGCTTCTCCCTCTGCTCCCTCATCCTCGTCTTCTTCATCGCCACCGTCCATCTCCAATTGAATGGTTGTGATGAAATCCTCAAAGAAATCAGGGTTGTGGTATTGGTTGTACCCGACCAGCAAGGCATGGCTCTCCTCATCCTCGTCCTCGGCCGCGCCTTTTTCGAGCAACATGGCGTGCAATTCGTCTTCGTACAGCAAGCCATCCACAAAGCCCAGCTCCTGCGCGTCCTGTGGGCTGCGCATGGTCAAACCATTGATGTGGCCGTCAAGTTCAGCCACCGTCATGCCCCGCGCCATGGCAATGTCGCCCCCCATGCGGGCCCAGAAATCCTCAATCAAGGCGGTCAACTGTTCGCGATTGGCCTCTGAAAGGCTCTCCCTGAAGTAGGGCTCTACAGCGCTCTTATAGGCGTTGTCCGGTCCGCGCACAATGGTCATCTCTATCCCTAGGTCTTCCAACATGCGCTTGTAGAACATGGTTTCAATGCCCATTCCGCGCATGTCGATTCCACCTTCGGGGTGCAGATACACCTCATCGGCCACGGAGCTCATCCAATAAGCGCCTTGCGTGTAGATCTCGCTCCAAGCGACCACCCATTTGCCGGAGGCCTTGAATTCTGCCAAGGCATCCCGCACTTCTCCGAGCATGGAGGGATAACCAGAAATCATGTCCGCTTGCAAGAGAATGCCCTCAATCCGGTCGTCCTCCGCAGCCCGTTCCATGTCTGCGAGGAAATGGTTGAGCCCCATTTGGGTTTGGGGTTCCAAGCTGCCAAAGCCGATGGTGAAAGGGACTTCCATTCCGCGTTCCGCCATGGGAGCGTCAAAGGTCAGGTGGAGCACCGAGCCATCTTCGATGTCTACGCCAAATTCAAATTCGGTGTCGACGCTGTCCCCCGCCTTAGCAAACGCAGAGGTCAGGCCGCCCACGAGGGCACCGACGAAGATGAAAATGAGCACTGAGCCCGCGAGGATCATTGCCAAGGTGGAGCCGAGCAGACTGGCGAGAAATTGCTTACCGAAGTTCATGGGGTTGTGTTTTGATTAGGGCGCTGTCCTTGGCAGCAAAATTGGGGAAAGGAAGGTGTGTAACAGAATGAAACGTGAATGAATTTGAATGACGGGAGAATTCACACTCTCCTCAGAATGTCCAACTCCAAGATCCTGTGAACAGGGCCGAGAGGATGAGACCGCCAAGGGCCAACAGCACGATGACAACCGCTGCAATGACCAGCCATCCGAGCACTTTGGCCGCAGTCCTGATGAATTGGGGGAGGCCCTCAGTGATGAATCGGTCCCAGCCCAATTTGAAGCGCCCCCATATTTCGGCGTCATCAAACTGATCTTGGGCCTTTTTGAGCTGCTCCTCCACGCTGTTTCTGATGCCGTCCACTGTCACCGGATCGCCTTTCATGGCCAGCCGGTCACTGGCTGTCCTCGCTCTCGGAACAAGGCCCCACAGAAAGAGATACATCAGCAGGAGCACTGGACCAGCTCCAAAGAGCAATGCCACGAGGATAGCGCGCACGATGATGGTGTCAATCCCAAAGCGATGCGCCAGTCCCGCCGCCACCCCTCCAAGGATGCGGTCATCCGGATCCCGAAAGAGCCGGCGGCGTTGCGGCTGGGATTTCGAAGGCCCTTCCGCTCGACTTCCTTTCGAGGTGTCCTCTGGCTGGACCGTTGGGTCTCCGAATTCGATGGGTTCTCCCAGTTGACCGCGGGCCTTTTCGACGTCATCAAGGGTCACAACGGTTCTGTTGACGCCCATGAAAATGGTGAACAGTTCCGCCAGGCGGTACTCCACTTCTTGAAGAATATCCGCCTCTCCTTCCGCACCGCGCAGGACATCCTTCAAATCAGACAAATAACGCTGCAGCCGCTGGTAGGCTGGAAGTTCAACGTGGAACAAGAGTCCACCGAGTGAGATATTGCGTGTTTCAACCATGGGTTCAGCCTGGAGTTGGGTTGGACAAGGAGTTCACGGAATCCACGAACTGATCCCATGAAGCCTCGAGGGCCTCAAGTACCCGCTCTCCTTGAGGGGTCATGCTGTAGTATTTGCGGGGCGGCCCGGAAGGACTTTCGGCCCATCGGTAAGTGAGGGTGTCGGCATTGTTCATACGGGTCAACAGCGGATATATGGTACCCTCGACCACAAGCAGATCGACGGCTTGAAGCGCTCCGACGATGTCGGATGTGTAGGCTTCCCCCTGACGCAGGATGCGGAGGATGCACAGCTCCAAGACGCCTTTGCGCATTTGCGCTGTGGATGCGGCTGTTTCTTTCGTCATCGTGGGGCAAACATAGTGGTCACGCTTAGTACTTTGCAATACCAAGTACTTGGTTTAGCAAATTTTTGGGGCCGCTCGGCCACCGATATCCACGATCTGCTCCATGACGGAAAGTCACAAGGGCTTGGCGATCTTCGCGCCGTGCACCTTCACATTGCCACCGGGTCCAACCTCGGTAACCGCATTGAACACCTCGACCGGGCAGACCGCGCTTTGGCCTCATTGGGCCAAGTATTGCGCGTTTCGCCTACCTATCAGACAGCGGCTGTTGGCATGGCGCCGGGCACCCCGGACTTCCTCAACAGGGTCGTGGAGCTCAACCCAGATCAACGTTGGCTGCAGGCGCCCTCTGCGCTGATGCAGGCGCTGCTTGACATCGAACAAGACTTGGGCCGCCAGCGGCGAGGAGACCGTGTCCTGTCCAGACCCATTGACCTCGACATTGTGTTGTGGGGCGACCGTTGCATCGCGTTGCCCAACCTGATTGTCCCCCATCCGCGCATGTTGAGCCGCCGGTTCGTCCTACAACCCCTCGCAGACCTCATTCCAGATCAAGTGGTCCCCGGCACCGGAAAAACGGCGAGCGCATTGCTGCGTGCCCTTCCCGAAGATGTACCCGAAATTGCACCATGGCCCAACCCGACCGCATCCCCTACCGCCACATCGTAGTCGAAGGCGGAATCGGCGCTGGCAAGAGCACCCTCGCCAAAGCTCTGGCCGATGCCCTCGGCGTGTCGCCGGTGTTGGAGCCCTTTGCGGACAACCCCTTCTTGGAGCAATTCTACAGCGACCCCGATCGCTATGCCTTTCCGGTAGAGCTCAGCTTTCTCGCCCAGCGTTACAAGCAACTCAAGGCGGCCATCACTGCGCGCAACCTCTTTCGGGATGCGCTGGTGGCGGATTACGTGTTCGCCAAGAGCGACCTCTTTGCCAAGATCACCTTGCCGAAGGCGGAATACGCCCTGTTTCGCAACCTATACGATGTGATGGCCGATGGCATGCCTAAGCCCGAATTGATCGTGTACCTCAGGCCTGGTGAAGCGCGCCAACACGCACAGATTGCGGCACGCGGCAGGGCCTACGAACAGGACATCGACAAGGACTACCTGCGCCGCATCGAAAAGGCATACGAACGCCAATTCAAGCATGCCCGTGGCAGCCGCGTCTTGTGGGTGGATACGTCGGAAGTGGATTTCGCCGGCCGGTCCGAAGACCTCCAGCGCATGGTCGACCTCATCAGCCAACCTTGGGGGGTCGGCGTGCACGAGGTCACTCCGTGATCAAGCGCTGACGCGCAGGGCCTCGACCATTTTTGCGCCAATCTGGGCTGGGCTGTCCACCACGTGGATGCCGCAGTCGCGCATGACAGCCTTCTTGGCCTCCGCGCTTTCTTCCTCACCGCTCACGATGGCGCCGGCGTGGCCCATGGTACGCCCCTTCGGCGCGGTCACGCCCGCGATGAAGCCGACCACCGGCTTGGTGCCGTTTTCTGCGATCCAGCGTGCTGCCTTGACTTCTAGGTCACCACCGATCTCGCCAATCATGATGATGCCGTCGGTGTCGTCGTCCGCCATGAGCAGCTGAACGGCTTCGAGCGTGGTGGTTCCGATGATGGGGTCACCGCCGATCCCGATGGCCGTGCTCTGACCGAGACCGGCCTTGGTGATCTGGTCCACCGCCTCGTAGGTCAGCGTGCCGCTCTTGGAGACGATGCCGATGCGGCCTGGGTTGAAAATGAATCCGGGCATGATGCCCACCTTGGCCTCTCCTGCTGTCATGACGCCCGGGCAATTGGGGCCCACGAGGGTGCAACCGGGGAGCGTGTCGAGGTGCGCCTTGACCTTGACCATGTCCGCGACGGGAATGCCCTCCGTGATGCAAATGATGACCTTGATGCCTGCATCGGCCGCCTCCAAAATGGCGTCGGCTGCAAAAGCGGGGGGCACAAAAAGAATGCTGGTGTCCGCACCCGCCTGCTGTACGGCATCCTCCACCGTGTTGAACACAGGACGGTCCAAATGAGACTGCCCGCCCTTGCCTGGTGTGACGCCGCCCACGACGTTCGTACCGTACTCCATCATTTGGCTGGCGTGGAACGTGCCTTCTGAACCGGTAAAGCCTTGGACGATGATGCGGGAATCCTTGTTGACGAGAACGCTCATGGGGTCGGGTATTCGATGTGAGGTTGACAGCACGTTGTGGCGTGCGGCGCAAAAGTAACGCGGGTCAGGGCACCTTCGAAAAGGCCTTGGCGCTAATTTGCCCCCATGCCTGCCCACCCTCTCGACGGAACGACGATTTGTGCCTTGTCCACCCCTCCTGGACGCGGCGGTGTAGCGGTGGTCCGGGTCAGTGGGCCACAAGCCTGGACGGTGGTCGACGGGCTGTGCCAAGGCCGACTGGCAGGTATTACAGCTGGCCGCGCGGCCCTCAGGACGCTCTTTGACGGTGACCACCCTTTGGATGAAGCCTTGCTCCTCCCCTTCCGAGGGCCCAAGAGTTTTACCGGAGAAGACATTGTCGAATGCCACATCCACGGCAGTCCGTACATCGCACAGCGGCTCATGGAACTCTTGGTCGATGCCGGATGTCGGCCCGCATTGCCAGGGGAATTCACCCAACGCGCCTTCCTTCACGGCAAACGGGACCTCGCACAAGCCGAGGCCATTGGCGACCTCATCGATGCGGATCATGCGGGCGCCCACAGGCTTGCCTTGCAGCAATTGGGCGGGGGCTTCAGTGAGGAAATCAATGCTTTTCGCCAAGCCCTGATTGAATACACGGCCTTGATGGAACTGGAACTCGATTTCGGAGAGGAGGACGTCGAATTTGCCGACCGGGAGGGCTACCGAAATCACGTCACCAGCCTGCTCGATCGGATTGCCCAATTGCTCGATGGGTTTTCCACCGGCCGCGCCATTGCTGAAGGGGTGCCGGTCGCAATCCTCGGCGCTCCCAACCGGGGCAAATCCACCTTGCTCAACGCCCTCCTTAGGGAGGACCGCGCCATTGTCTCCGATACGCCGGGTACCACGCGGGATACGTTGGAGGAATCCCTGACCTTGGGCGGCATCCGATTCCGATTCATCGACACGGCGGGATTGCGCGAAACGGCAGACGACATTGAAGCCGAAGGCATCCGCCGGGCTTGGGCCAAAGCCGCCAGTGCCCGGTTCATCCTGTACCTCATTGATGCACGGGACCTGTCTGATCAAGAGGGCAAAGCCGCCGCTGAAGCGGAGTTAAACGAGGCCGCCAAGCGCCTCAATGAGGCGGCCAAAGCGCACGGCGAACCCAACGGCGCATTGCTGGTGCTCGTCAACAAAACCGACCTCGCACCGGCGCCTGCCTCATGGTGCCCTTCGGCTGCCGAAGAAGTGCTGGCCATCAGTGCCGAAGAACGCATCGGGCTGGAAGCGCTCGAGCAGCGCTTGGCCCGCGACTACCGCAGTGCCTTGGCAGAAGACCGCATTCTCGTCACCAACCTGCGGCACCGTGAGGCACTGCAGCGCACCCGTGAAGCCCTCCAGCGCGCCCTGGACGGACTCAATGCTGGCCTGAGTGGCGACCTGCTTGCGGTGGACCACAGGGAGGCCTTGGAGCAACTTGGGCGCATCACGGGTGCCGTCACACCCGATGACCTGCTCGACCACATCTTCGGAAACTTCTGCATCGGCAAGTGAACCTGCCCTCCTGATCGGGGGTTGATTGGGCATGCTCTCCCTCCTTTTGCGTCCCTTGCTCGCGGTGGCCATGGTGTTGCCTGCTTGCACCCACACCTCCTCACCCATGCCTGCCTTTCTTGATTTCGGTAAGAACGACCTGTCTTCCTGGCGGGGCCTCAACGACGATGTGATGGGCGGGCGGTCGCGCTGCACGGTTAAGTACAGCAAGTCCACGCTGACTTGGGAAGGCACCGTTTCCTTGGAAAACAACGGGGGATTCAGTTCCATCCGGTCAACCTGGGCTGAGCGCGACCTGTCGTCCTATGATGCCGTCACTTTGCGCTGCAGGACCACCACGGGAGAGGCGGATGACTTCACCTTGACCATGGAGGTCTCCCAGCAATGGTGGATGCCCTATTGGAAGGTCAATTTTGATGCCCGCCCTGAATGGACGGAAGTGACCATCCCATTTTCTGACCTCAAGAAGAGCAGCGCCATGACCGGAGAGCTTCCCAAGTTGTGGACGTGGGGCGACCTCTCTGCCATTTTGCGCATGGGCTTCATGAAGTACGACGGCACCGCCGGCGACTTCGGCCTCGAAGTGGACTGGATGCGCTTCTCCAGCAGCGAAAACGTCAGAAACTGAGGTTGAACCCTCCCGTAATCGTGCGCGGCATCCCTGGGCGCCATCCCGCAGGTCGGGCAGAAGCCACGTACACCGCATCGGTGAGGTTACGGGCAGACAGTTCCAGCGCGAATCCGTTATTGAGAATGCAGCGGACCGTCATGTCCAAGACCGTGCTTCCCCCAACTGTCAGCACCTCGTCAATCGGAGCCTGACCAGCCACTGTGCGCATGCCTTGGGTGCTGCGCGCGGCGGCATCGATGGACCACGATGAACGGGCCCAACCCAAACGCAGTGCGCCCTGGTGCCGAGAGAGGTAGGGCAATTGGTCCCCGACTTCCACTGCGCCCCAAGCTTCGTATTCACTGTCAAACGCAGTGGTGAACTGTCCATCGGTAAACGTGTAGGTTGCCCCCATTTCGAGGCGGTGTCCTTCTTTCGGGTTTACCCCGTTGGTCAAGTTCACCATGGACTCCACCCCGAACACCCGGGTGGAACCTCCTGTGAACACACTGCCATCTCCAGATCCACCGCTGGCTGCGAAATCAGACCCTTGGAGGTTGCGCCCAAAGTGGCCGAACCCCACGAGCGACAGTTCGGCACGGGACCGCACCCAACGCGCGCCCACCTCGTGACTCCAAGCGTACTCCGGCTCGATGTCCTCGGCGCTGCCTGGCGGAAGGAAGCCCCGGTGGACGCCCCCGAAGACGCTCCACTCCGGCCCAAGGTTCTTCTGGAATCCAATCCCCGGAAGCCATGCCGTGGTGGTGTTGCGGCGCTTTTGGAGGTCCGCTCCAGTCCGCTCTACATCCGCGGTGCCATAGTCGTCTCTGCCCGCAAGGATGTGCTCTACCCTCACGCCGGGAATCAATGACCAACCGGCTTTGGCCCATTTGGCGCGGGCGTAGCTGGCCAAAGCGCGGCTCCATTCGATGCGGTTTGATTCGGTCCCTGGCGTGCCGCGGTCTGGCGCCACCAGCTGTCCGGACATCATCTGCCAATCATCCACCCATTGAAACCGGTCCATCCCATCCTCGTGCACCCGCAAGGAAGTCTCGAAGCGCTGCCAACCTGGTCCTTGTCCGTCCCACACCAAACGAGACTCTGCACCCCGGCTGTAGTAGGCCCGGTTGTTGGCCTTGAGCCTCACC
>JADHLY010000069.1 GCA_016780385.1 Flavobacteriales bacterium | reverse complement strand
ATGGTCGCCACAATGACGTCCACGTCTTGCATCAAGAACTGGTCTTGGATGCGGCTGCGCTGGTTGGCGTCCATGCCCGCATGGTACCCCAAGGCCTTGATGCCGTTGACACGCAACACTTCAGCGATTTCTTCCACCTTCTTGCGGCTCAAGCAGTAGACGATGCCGCTCTTGCCGACATTCGTTTTGGCGTGGCGCACGATCTGCTTCAGTGCATCTTTCTTTGGGCGGACCTCATAGAATAAGCTCTCGCGGTTGAACGAGGCTTTGAACAACCGGGCATCCTTCATGCCTAAGTTTTTCTGGATGTCTGCCTGGACTTTTGGCGTAGCCGTTGCGGTCAGTGCGATGATAGGCACATCGGCAATTTGATTCACGATGGTTCGAATCCGACGGTATTCTGGACGGAAATCATGGCCCCATTCGGAAATGCAGTGAGCTTCATCGACCGCAACAAAACTGATGCGCACGCTCCGCAGGAAATTGATGTTTTCCTCCTTGGTAAGGCTCTCCGGCGCGACGTATAACAACTTGGTCAAACCCGTGCTGACGTCCTCTCGAACTTGAGCGGCTTCGGCTTTCGACAGACTCGAATTGAGAAAATGCGCAATGGAATCTCCTTCGTGGTGACCACGGATGGCATCCACTTGGTTTTTCATTAAAGCAATCAACGGGGATACGACAATGGCTGTACCTTCCTTCATCAACGCCGGCAATTGATAGCACATGGACTTCCCTCCTCCCGTGGGCATGATGACAAAAGCATCACTCCCCGCGAGGACACAATCCACCACTTGCTCCTGCTCCCCCTTGAACTCATCGAATCCAAAAAAATGCTTGAGCGCCTTGGCGGGCGTCAGTTCTACGGTACTCATCAATCAGACGTTTGGTTCCGGACGAAGCCGGGCGAAAAGCGTAGCTTTGCGCTAACTAAAGATAAGGTGTTTTGGCGCTCGCTCGACGTGAATTCCACGATTGGCGGGCGGAAATTCACGGTTTTTTACCCTGGCACGTTATGAACTGGATAGAACGGGCAACCTACACCCTTGAACTCGAGAGCCAAGCCATCGCGCAATTGGTGAAGCAGCTGGATGCTTCCTTTGATTCCATTGGTCAACTCATTCTGAAATTGAATGGGCGGGTCGTCATGACGGGCATCGGCAAAAGCGCCATTATTGCCCAAAAACTCGTCGCCACATTCAATTCAACGGGAACACCGGCCGTGTTCATGCACGCCGCGGATGCCATCCACGGTGACCTGGGGTTGATTCAAAGCGATGATGCCGTAGTGTGCATTTCCAAAAGCGGGAACTCACCCGAAATCAAGGCCCTCACACCCCTCATCAAGAGCCGTTCAATCCCCTTGATTGGCATGGTGGGCAACCGCACTTCGCACCTTGCTCAGCAAGCGGACTTCATCCTCGACACAACGGTTTCAAAGGAAGCCTGTCCTCTGGATTTGGCCCCCACCTCGAGCACGGCAGCTCAGATGGCCATGGGAGACGCCCTCGCCACCTGCCTGATGGAAGCCCGTGGGTTTAAAGCAGAAGACTTCGCAGAAATGCATCCAGGTGGGGCATTGGGCAAACGATTGTACACACGGATTGGTGACCTGCTCGATCCCGCTCGCACACCGCAAGTTCAGCCCGGCTCACCTTTGGCGGAGGTCGTACTGCAAATGAGCCAAGGACGATGTGGCGCTACTGCCGTTCTCGATGTCGATCGCATTGTTGGCATCATCACCGACGGCGATTTGCGGCGGCACCTTGAGGCCCCGCAACAGGAGAACACCACGGCAGCTGACCTCATGTCAGCGGAACCGAAAACGCTGGAGTCAGAGCAGCTCGCTGTCCACGCCTTACAGGTCCTGGAAGAGTTCGCAATTTCGCAGATGATTGTGACCAAAAACGGCCGATACGCCGGCATGGTTCACCTCCACGATCTCATCAAAGAAGGCATCATTTAAGGCTAATTTTGACCCATGCCACTGGACCAACTGGACGACCAGCCCACCCAGGATGTTGAAATGGGCTTCCTGGACCACTTGGAAGAACTGCGAAAGCGCCTCTTCTATGCCGCGTTTTTTGTCGTCACTGGAGGCATCGGCTTATTCTTGGCCAAGGATTGGTTGTTCGACGTGGTGCTGTTTGGTCCGCGTCACGTGGATTTTGTCACATTTCGTGCATGGTGTCAGCTGTCTGAATGGGTGGGTGCCGGCGAGGCCCTGTGCGTCGACAGCATCAATTATGAGCTGATCAACACCACCATGCTGGGCAATTTCACCACCCACATCTTGGTATCGGCCATTGCGGGATTCATTGCGGCTTTCCCCTTGGTGTTTTGGCAAGGCTGGCTGTTCGTGCGGCCTGCGCTAAAGGAGAACGAGCGAAAATCTGCACG
The DNA here is from genome assembly GCA_016780385.1 of Flavobacteriales bacterium. Taxonomy (GTDB): domain Bacteria; phylum Bacteroidota; class Bacteroidia; order Flavobacteriales_D; family Sanyastnellaceae; genus UBA8752. The sequence goes on along the minus strand of JADHLY010000069.1, from coordinate 3,117 downwards.
CGGCATCGGCTTCAGTTCTTCCGTCCTGTTCTTTTTGGGCGTGGCCTTTGGGTATTACGTGATCGCACCCCTGTCACTGCAATTTCTGGGTAACTACGAATTGGGGGATGTGCAATCCCGCATCTCCGTGATGTCCTACATGAAAACGGTCGCCTCCATCACCCTCGCTTCCGGGCTGGTCTTTCAGCTGCCCGTGGTGGTTTATTTCTTCAGCCGTGCAGGGCTCATCACGCCCGGTCTGCTCAAAACGTACCGCCGGCATGCGTTGGTTGCTATTCTGATTTTGTCGGCCTTGATCACCCCGCCAGACGTCACCAGTCAAGTCCTGGTTTCCTTGCCTGTCCTCGTGCTCTACGAGGTCAGTATCCTCATCGCTAAACGCGTTTATCGAAAGCGCGCACATGCTTAACCCTGCCCTTCGAACGGTCCTCGTTGTGCTTGCCATTGTGCTCGACGCAACGGTGAGTTTCGCCCAAACGACGGAGGTCCACGGACGGGTATTCGACGCCCTCACAGGTGAAGCCTTGCCGTATGTAAATGTGGTGCTCGGCTCAGGGGAGCACGGCACCATGACGAACGCCCAAGGCCAATACACGTTGGAAACGGATGGACGCCCCGGACGCCTCTCGGTCACGTTCTTGGGGTATGCCACCCAATCGTTCTCGGTGGTCCGCGGGATTTCCCAGCAGATCAACGTCAGCCTTGAGCCCAAAGCGTTCGACCTCGGGGCGGCAGAAGTCCGGCCAAACCGGAAAGAAAAAAATCCGGCAAAGCCACTCATGCAGCGCATCATTGAAGCCAAACCCAACAACAATCCCGCTACTTTGGCCGCCGGTTGGCAGCGCATCCACAGCCGCATCGAGGTGGACTTCAACGACATTGATGAGGACCAGGCCAACGCCTGGTACTGGGGCGCATTCGGGTTCGTGTTTGACTACATGCACAACCACGACGACCGGAGTGCGTTGCCGGTGATGTTTGGGGAAATCATTGCTGAAGAGGAATGGCAAGCGCAGCCCAAACGCAAGACCTCCCGCGTGCTCGCCTCCCAAGTGAGCGGAGACTTTGGTTCGGGCGGAGACCTGTCCGCCGCCGCCATGAACGGCCGGTTCCCGGAAATCAACCTTTACGAGAACCAGCTGTTGATGCTCGACCGCGTATTCACCTCGCCCCTCCACGACCGGGCGAACGCGCATTACCGCTTCTACATCCTCGACACGCTCGAATACGCAGGCCGCAGCACTTTTCACCTGGCCTTCATGCCCCGGCGCAAAGGCGAAATGACTTTTGAAGGGGAGCTCTGGGTGGATACGTTGACCATGGCCCTCGCCCGGGTGGAGGCCCAGCTGAGTCCATCGGCCAACATCAATTTTGTCCGGAGCATGGCGTGGACTCAATGCTATCGGCTCGTACCAGGAGAAGCAGAAGAAAGCCGCTGGATGCTGGATTCCGACTCGATGGTCTTCGACATGAGCATCGCCGACCGCACGTTTGGCGCCTACCTCCGTCGCACGAGTTCCATCACCGATCAACGGTGGTCAGAATCGCTGCGAGACACATCCCTCGCCAAGGGCCGCACCATGACCTACGACTCCTTGGCCATCAAGCGCACTGAAGCCGATTGGAACCGCATGCGGACGGTGCCCTTGCTGGATACTGAAGCCGGTATTTTTGAAATGACCGACTCCGTCATGGGCCTGCCCCAGTGGCGTTTGGTGAAAGGCGCCGGGTACTTCCTGGGCACTGGTTTTGTACAGGCTGGGCCCCTCGAGGTGGGCGCGTGGTGGTCCGCGTATACCCGAAACCCCACCGAGGGCAACCGCTACCGCTTGGACCTCCAAACCTCCAACGCCTTCAGCACCCGATTCATGCCTGCTGTGTTCGCGGCGTACGGCACCTACGACCAGCGCTGGAAAGCGGGGGCGTCAGCCGACCTCATCTTGCGGAAGACCCCGCGTACAGAGGCTTACTTTGAAATCAAACGCGATGTCGAACAGTTCGGCATGGCGGGCATGCTGGATCAGGGCGAGGCGTTTACATCGGCGCTGCGCACGGACACCACCAACCTCCTCTCGGAAGTATTCCGGGGCGAAGCGTCCATCACCCACGAATTCGGTTCGGGCTTCACGGGATTTGTTGAGTGGCGGCACCGTCGAGTCGGAACGCAGGGCGAATGGGATTTCATCAGTCCCGAAACGGGCCTGTCCATCGGCCGGCTCATCACCACCGAAGCCACGGGCGGCCTCCGTTTTGCCAAAGGCGAGCAATTCGTCGGTGGGGAATTCGTCCGCCGCAGCTTGGGAACGGAATGGCCCGTCTTGAACGCCACGGTCACCTGGGCCATGCCCAACGTTTTGGGATCGCAATACAATTATACACGCTGCACCCTCGAGGGCTTCGACGAAATCCGACTCGGCTGGTGGGGGCGATTGGAGTGGTTGGCCCTTGCGGGCAAATACTTTGGTACCGCCCCTTTCCCTTTGATGGAGGTGGTGCCGACCAGTGGAACGATTTTCATGACCGAAGAAGCGTTCAACATGCTGCGGCTCTTTGAACGGGTTACGGACGAGTGGGTCAGCGCGAACGTCGAGTGGCACGGAGAGGGCATCCTTTTCAACCACCTGCCGCTGCTCCGTCGACTCGAATTGCGGGAAGTGCTCGGAGCCAAGGGCATCATGGGTAGCTGGGACACCCGGCATGAGGCCTTGCTGGAATTGCCGGAGGGCACCACCGGCCTCAACGGCGCGTATTCCGAATGCAGCGTCGGCTTGGAAAACATCTTTGGCTTTTTGCGCGTTGATGGGGTATGGCGCACCGACCTGCCCCTGGCCGATCCCGCCAGCCGGGGAATTCGAATTGGATTCTCCGTGGGCATTTGACGCGGCCGCACCCTTATTTTAGTCCCATGAAAACACCCGACACCCCAGCAACCTTGCGCGCCGAAGGATTGGTGAAGCAATACGGCAAGCGCAGGGTGGTCGACGGGGTCTCCCTCGAGGTCAACCCCGGCGAAGTCGTAGGCCTGCTCGGGCCGAACGGTGCGGGCAAGACGACCAGTTTCTACGCGGTGGTCGGGCTGGTGCAACCGGATGCGGGCCAGGTCTTCGTCAACGGCCA
>JADHLY010000024.1 GCA_016780385.1 Flavobacteriales bacterium | reverse complement strand
ATCAGGACTCACATTACCGTCATCAGAATCATCGCCGTCCAACTCAGCACCGCGGTCTCCAATGCCACCGGGCTGATCCTGAATGGCCAGCCAGTTCTCATTCATTTGACCGTGGTAACCTTGGTCCCAGTCAAAACTGTCATCGCCGCAGAAAGCAACAACGGCATTTTTTACAGAAACGGATCCACCGAAGAACTCTATGCCGTCGTCAAGGTTGGACACCACCTCCACGTTTTCGACAATGGTAGCGGAACCAACAGCGGCAAAAGTGATACCATTGATCTCGTTGGCAGCCCCGAGCTCAGCACCCCCGTGGCGCACGGAAACGTAACGCAGAACGCCACTGTTGTCGGCGTCGTTATCACCACCATAGGAAGCCTGGTCATTATCGGCAGGAATGCCCTCGACTTGCGCCACTCCTCCGAAGTTGGTGGTCGCATTGCCCAAGACGATCAATCCGCCCCATTGGCCGCGCGTGTCATATGAAGTTGATCCGTCCAAGGGGTCAGCTTCGTACGTCATGATGATGGGGCACTCAGCGTTGCCTTCAGCAAAAATCTGGCCATCACGGGAAACGATCAAGGCCGCAGCGTCGACTCCAGAGCCCGCGGCGCCTTTGATCACTGTGCCCGCTTCGATGGTCAACACTTGTCCTGCTTGAACGAAGACATAGCCTTCCAGCACATAAGTGTTGGCACAAGTCCAGGTTGTGGTTCCTGAACCTCCAGAGGCTACGTTGACAACAGGTCGGTCGTTGATGGGGGGGCAATCGCATTGGGATTGCGCGACACTGGTAATGGCAAACGCCATCAAAAGAAGAGATGTATATTTCATGGTTTCTTTGAGGCGCGAAATACGCCCGGGCGGCCCATACCTAAGAGAACAGGGGGTTAGTTTGATTGAAAAAAACCATTGCCCTAATGTTACCCTTGTGTTAACGCAGGCAATCCATCCAAGGACTGACTCAAGCCCCGAAATCAGGCGCCAATGCGGACCACCATCTCGTCCAGAAAAATCCAACTGTCCGATCCTGAGGCCGCGTGCCAATCGGGACAAACTCCAGCATTTTTGACGGTCATTCGCACATAGCGAACCTGAGGAGCACCGGGGCGCACGACGGCCCTCAGCGACATGCGCTCCTGCCGATCATCGCGTGCCAAAACATCGCCGGGCGCAATCCGCGCCAAGGTGCTCCATGCCTCTCCGTCAGGAGAACCTTCCCAATGCACGGCAGCCGGCAAGAAAATCCAAGCATCCTGATACAGATAGACACCTACCCCGACTTCATCGATGACCGCTACACCCCCCAAATCGACAGTAGCTGTCATTTCTTCCCCTTGCTGGGCTTGCCATGCCCCGTCCCGGAAATCGGCTGAGCCCAACTTTCCATCGACCAACGCTCCATCTCCCCCACCGGTATACCATGGACTCGGCGAATACGACAATTCAAGCGGCCTGAATACCGCATCATGGCCGTCCAAAGGGAAGGACACTTTTTGGCCGGTCCATTGTCCCCGGCGCCCCACTTCCATCAGCACTTCACCTGGCCCGCTCACCACAAAACCTGAGCCTGCGCTGATTGAATCAGCATCTGTTCCAATTCCTTGCCAAATCCCTCGACCTTCCACACCTCGACCCAAGGCCACGACCTCCGCGGACAATGCCCCATTTGATGCAGCCTGCGTCTCCAAGGTAAAAGGCGGTGACTCCAGACCGTAAGCCACATTCAAGGCGTCCAATCTGGGGTAATGCGCATCCAAACGCGCCAAAAAGTCCACATATGCATCGGGAGCAGCAGTCCTTTGGGGCCCACTCCAATACACTTCTGCCAAGGCAATCAACCGCGGATAGACCTTGGATTCCACCCGCTCCTGAGGAGCGTGTTCCGTCCACATGTTGCCCTCACCGCCGAGGATGCGGCCCGGTCCATGAGCGAGGGAGTCCGGCAGCGGATTGAAACCATATGCTTCTTCCAAATCCGTACTTCGCAAGGGGTAATCCAGATAACAATGGCTCGTTGGGGATACGATGACCTCGGCACCAAGGTGAACCGCCTCCGCAGCACCCCCCATACCTCTCCAACTTTGCACCGCGGCTCCCTGCGGAAGTCCTCCTTCCAAGATTTCATCCCAGCCGATAATCGTCTTGCCTTTGCCGGCGAGGTAGCGGCCCATCCGTTCGATGAACCACCGCTGTAATTCCTCTTCATCTGCCAGCCCTTCCTGTTTCATTCGGCGCTGACATTTGGCACATGAGGACCACCGCACCTTCGGCGCTTCATCCCCTCCGATGTGGACGCGAGGTCCGGGAAACAGTTCGACGACCTCATCAATCACGGTCTCCAGAAAGGCCATAGTACTGTCGTTGCCCGCACAATAAATGTCCTTGAACACACCCCACCGCGCGGGCACCTCCAACGGCGTTCCCGTACACCCCAATTCGGGGTAGGCTGCCAATGCTGCCGAACTGTGGCCGGGCATTTCAATCTCTGGAATGACCTCAATGTGCCGTGCGGCCGCATAAGCCACCACCTCTCGGATTTCCTCTTGCGAATAGTACCCGCCGTGCCGGGACCCATTGGCTTCCTTGCGCCACGCACCCACTGAAGTGAGCCTGGGCAAGTCCTTGATCTCGATGCGCCACCCTTGGTCTTCAGTCAGGTGCCAATGCAAGACGTTCATACCGTGCAGTGCGAGCAGATCAATCTGCTTCTTGACGAAGTCGACCTCCTGAAAATGCCGACAGCCGTCGAGCAACAATCCCCGGTGCACCATGGCCGGCGCGTCCTCCAAAGTGCAAGCTGGCAAACTGAAACCCGCTCCGCACCCTGTTTCGCACACCACGGGCATCATTTTGCGCAAGGTGATCCAGCCCCTGAACAAACCCGAGGCTGTCGCCGCCTTCACGACAATCTCTGTGGACATCACCTCGATGCGATAGGCTTCCTCGGCCATCTCTTCTTCGGCCCATTCAAACGATAGCCCGGCGGGCGCCTCAGGACTCAACTTCACACCAGACTGTTGCCACCAACCCTCTACGACCGCTCGTTCTGCATCCCAGTCTTCGGGCCAGTTTATGTGGAGTACACCCTCACAGTAAAACTCTCCGCCCTTCAATTCCACGGATTGAGGTGCCGGTATCAAAGCCAATGTACCTCCCACCGGAAGCCGCTCCTCTGTTCCGCAAGCGACAAGCAACATCACCGCAAAAGCGGACCAAGAACACCAAGAAGAGGGACAACGCATCATGCCCCCAAGGTCGTCAAATGCGGCGAACGGCGTCCACCAACCGGCTCACCTGCTCTCGGGACACGGCGGAACGGCTGTGGTCAAATAGACCGTTGCCCTGTGCCGCTTTGGGCATCCGACAGCTCGCATGCAAAGCCTCCACACCTGTCGCGATTAAAGCCTCGGCATGTTCAGGTAAGACGCCAGCGCCCGCTACGACTTCCAGGCCACTGCGCACCCACGCTTCAATGCGACCAATGCCATCGACCGCCCGCACTGCGCCTCCACTGCTCAAAACAGTCTGGACCCCGGCTTCCAAAAGGCGCTGCGCGCACGTATCGGCATCCGTGACCTCATCCAACGCGCGGTGAAACACCACGCATTGCAATCCAACGTTGCGGTCGAGGGCTGACATCAAGTCTTGATCTGGCCATCCCGCTGCATCGAGACCCCCGGTGACCACGCGATCCACACCCATCGCCATCAAGGCTTCAGCCTCGTTAAGGATGGCTTTTCTTTCTGCCGCCGAGTAGACGAAGTCGCCCTCCCGAGGGCGGACCAAAACGCGGATGCCTATACCGCGGGCCTTTGCCTCCTCCAACGCGACTTGAACCAACGCTCGGCCGGGCGTCAGGCCTCCGCAGCCCAGATGGGTGCACAACTCGACCCTGTCGGCCCCGCCATCGGCAGCGGCACCAACGTCCTCCGGAGTGGACGCCACAACCTCTACCTGACAGGCCAGCATGTCTTAGGCCTGCACTGTTTCCGCGAAGAGCGGCAATTGAGACATGTGCGCCTTCACTGCGTCGCCGACCTTGGCGATCACCGCAGCATCCTCGGCATTGCAAATGACCTCATCCATCCACGCCACCAGCTGCTCCATGTCCGATTCCACCATGCCACGCGTAGTCACGGCTGGGGTACCCACACGGATGCCCGACGTCACGAAAGGACTCCGGGTATCAAACGGCACCATGTTTTTGTTGACGGTAATGTGCGCGGCGCCAAGTGCGGCATCCGCCGCCTTTCCAGTGATGTCCTTGTTGCGGAGGTCGATGAGCATGAGGTGGTTGTCAGTGCCTCCACTAATGAGATGATACCCGCGATCCGTCAGCGCCTTGGCCATGGCCTGGGCATTTCGCACGACCTGCTCGGCGTAGGTTTTGTAGGCGGGCTCAAGCGCTTCACCAAAGGCGACGGCTTTGGCGGCAATGACATGCTCCAAAGGACCGCCCTGCATGCCCGGGAAAACAGCACTATCCAACAAGGAGGACAGCTTGCGCACCGTCCCCTTGGCCGTGGTCAATCCCCACGGGTTTTCCATGTCCTTGCCCACCATGATGATGCCACCGCGGGGGCCTCGCAGGGTCTTGTGGGTGGTGGAGGTCACAATGTGACAATGGGGCATCGGATCCTTGAGCAAGCCGGCAGCAATCAAGCCTGAAGGGTGGCTGATGTCGGCCAGCAACAGGGCCCCGACACTGTCCGCAATGGCCCGGAAGCGGGCATAATCCCAATCGCGGCTGTATGCAGAAGCACCGCAGATCAGCAGCTTGGGACGCTCGCGCTCGGCCGTTTCGGCCACTTTGTCCATGTCGATGATTCCGGTCTCCTCCTCTACCCCGTAAAACACAGGGTCGTACAGCTTTCCGCTGTAGTTCACAGGCGAACCGTGGGTCAAGTGCCCGCCGTGGGCAAGGTCAAAGCCCATGATCTTGTCTCCCGGCTTGAGGCAGGCGAGCATCACCGCGCTGTTGGCGCTCGCACCACTGTGCGGCTGGACATTGGCCCACTCCGCTCCAAACAGTGTGCACAAGCGTTGGCGGGCGAGGTCTTCCACCTCATCGACCACGGCGCAACCACCGTAATACCGCTTTCCAGGCAGCCCTTCGGCGTACTTGTTGGTCAAGACAGAGCCCTGGGCCTCCATGACCTGTTTGCTCGCATAATTCTCGGAAGCAATGAGTTCGACGCCATCGGTCTGGCGTGCGTGTTCCTGGGCGATGAGCTCGGAAATGACAGTGTCGCGCATGGTGCAGTAGTGAAGGGTTAAAATTAGGTCTTCAGCATGGGGAGCAGGCCCCCTCGTGGACAAATCCACCATCGAAGTGCATCAATTGCATTTTCGGATGACCTCCCTCAAACAAACACCCCCTACCACAGCCAAAACGGCATGCAGCAGGGGGTGCAAAAAACCGCGGGACGGATTATTCTACCTCCACATGAAAGCCGGTGTGCATCTCCACACCTGTGAGGTCAGTCGCTTCCATTTCGAAGTGGTACTCGCCGGTCTCCGCATCCGCCGGGACCACGACGTCCTTGCTGAAATTGACAACGGTCTCTCCAACGGAATCCACGTACTCGGACCAGATCACCGTTTCGTCAGATTCACGAATCAAGAGCAACTGTGCGATTTCTATTCCATCTGAGTCGGAAACAGCACCCACCACATTGACCGTGCTTCCAGGGGTCCAAACGGGCTCACCTTCCCACGTTGCGGGGTCCACACCATCCACACTCTGCAGCGTGAATTCCGGAATGTGGTCGTTTTCTACGTGCACCTCTCCGACGATATCAGCAGCGGCATTGCCTTCAGCGTCCACAATGGACACCACCAAATCCCACACACCGCGGGCCGTCAGTGGTACGTCAAATGTGAAGCTTCCGCCAGCGCTCGTCCCATAAAGAACCTGCGTTTCCAACACGGCCCAGTCGGTGTTAGAATTCAGGACAAACCCCTCTTCCTCTTCGCCCTCATGCTCATGCCCTTCGGCAGAATGAAGATCCCAGCGAACCTCCCCCAACTCGGTGTCGTCGCAGAAAGCGTCGTTCACAGTTACAGTGGTTCCTGCTTCCGCCTCGATTTCATCGTCGAGGACACTCGGGGTTCCTGTCAGTTCAGTACAAATAGTTGGTGGCTCAGTGTCGGTGGTACCGCATGAGCTCAGGATAAATATGGCGGACACAAAGGCCCATTGAAAATTGAAATTCATGGTATCGTTATAGTTGTGATTGTTGTGATGGTTGTGGTGAATCAGGGACATCTCCTCGGTTCACGTCTACCGTGAAACGCAGGGATGCCCAACGCCCTTGGGCCACCAGCCCCAAAGCGCGATACGCACTGGCATGGTCAAGCCATGCCACATTCATCAAATTGTCCCCCTCCAAAGTCAGCGCAGTGTGCGCACCACGCCACGTCAAGGCCGCGCCCCACAGGGAGGCGCCGGGGGTTGGCGCTTCATTGCGAGCGGTCAGATTGGCTGCGGCCAAGGCCCGGTAATGAACGGATGCCGTGAGCCGATCGGACAAAGGGCAAGTCCACTCTGACCGCACCTCAATTGGAGGTGTAAAAGGCAACCCCAAACCAGTCTCCATGGCCCACTGGCCCAGGAGCGATCCAGAAACCGCCAATGTGCTCTGACCAATGTCACCTTGCAGGTTGAATTCTCCACCTACACGGACAGCATCCCGTCCTTCAAAGGCATAAATCTGGCCAGCATGGGCAATGGGAGCGAACTGCGCCGTTGGCGTCAAATGAATGAAGCCGCTGTGCAAGGCCGCAAACGCCTGCAGAGACCATTGGACCCTTCCGGGTTGTGGGCCTATCACTGAGCGCAACGACCCGCGCATTTCCGCGCTGTGTTCAGGCCGCAAGTCTGGATTGCCTCGTTCGAAACGGAAGGTGCCGTGGTGGATGCCATGGGCTCCAAGGGCATACTGTCCCGGCGCTCGGGAATACACCGTGGCCGTCCACGCCCCCTCCACTCTTTTGCCCGAAGCCCATGGCCGGTGCCAACTAAGGCTACCTCCCAGCATCGCTTGTTCAAACGCCGTGGCGCGCACGTCGTCCCCCACCACAGATCCATCAGCGGCATACAGGGGCTCCACGTGCCCATTTTGAGCAGCATGGACCGCATCAACCCGCGCTCCAAAACGGCTGCGGCCACGGAACCACTCGCCCATGACCGACAAACGGCCTCGGCGGTGATCTGGCAACAAGAACTCCCAGCCATCCGTCTGCCCGTCAAGCCATTCGGCCTGAACGCCGAAGGCACCGTGAATGCCCTGCCAACGCCCCTCGGCGAACGCATGCAGTTCGTCCAACAGCAGGCTCAAATCACTGTCGGGTTCAGGCCCGAAACCATGGGCATGAGGCGGCGCAATCTCTCGGCGCTGATTGGAAGAAATCGCCAACCTCAAGGTGCGGTCCAACGGCCCCGGCTTGATCCACTTCCCTGCCACCTGCCAGCGCTGTGCCCTTTGCTGCGGCAAAGCCACGTCATAGGGACGGCCATCACCGAGAAGGTCGGATTGATCCGGAATGCCTACAATTCCAGGAAACAGGCCCTGCAAGACCTGAGAAGCCCGTATATCTAGGGAGATCTGACCGTATGCTTGACCCACCCAACGGCCTCCGGCCACCGCATGCAGTGCATGTCCGCCCGTATTGGGCAGGCGCGCATCAGGCAGCGCAAACAGGCGGCCGATGTATTGGAACTCCTGCTGTGGCACATTGCGATCCCCAAACCTGGATGCCGACACACCCACATGCCACTGGCGGTCGCCGGCGCGCTGCTGGTGCAGAACATGAACGGCGTGCCGTCCATCCCCAAAACGGTGTCCCAAACCTGCCCGGGTGCGCTCACTGGGTTCGGACAACATGCGAATGGCGGACAACCTGAGGCCCCCTCCCATTGCAGAAGGTCCAAGCCATATGTGGCCACCACCGGGCACCCATTCCACTCCATCGTACAATTCAGGGGCCACGAGGATGCCGTGATCAGCACCCCAACGACCTCCTGCCTGCGGCACTCCATCTTCGAGCACAGCCACACGGGTTCCCATCAGACCGCGCAAAACAGGTTGAATCAACCCCGCTCCGAGGTCGAGACTGCGCATGCCCGCCGTGCGATCCAAAGTCTCCATCAAATCCACCACGCGCACGACGCGCACGGCTTCAGGGGCATCTATACCCGCGTTGCCCTGCACCAAAGCATGCGCCAAGTCGACTCCGAGCGAAGTCAACCTCACATCGATGTGCACACGGCCTTGTACCGCAACAGCCTCCACTTTGTGGCCGTGGGCGATCACCGATAACGAGTCGATGCCTTCTGGACAATGGGCATCGAATCGGCCTTGGGAATTGACAGGGAAAGCCGCACCACAAGGCCACGCTTGAACCAGCGCATCGCCACATGGTGCTCCCCCGTCGTCGTGGACAATATGGCCGTGCACCCATTCGGGAGACTGAGCGTTCAACGACTTGAACGGCAACATGAGGACACACCCCATGACCGAAAACAGCCTGATGAACGTTCGCCAACCTTCATGGTACACCGCCGTGTTGTCCAACATTGGAGTTGGAAACATGGGATGGAATAAGAAGTGAAACGGATGCTCAGATGCCGTTGCACTGCGGCGGGCCACGCCGCTGCCTCCCTACCAGCGCCAAAAGGGCAGTATGACCCGCTGAGACAAAGCCCAACGCCTTTTTAATACCGGCCGGAGGGCCAAGCGTAGGCAACACGACAGGCCATTCACCTTCAGCAGGTGACCAGTTCCAATCGCACAGCAAACAGTGAGGCGACAACGCTTCAAATGCCATGCCTTCACCTCCTGATGGAGCCACCGGCTCCTCGGAATGGTGGTGACAATGGTGGTGATGTCCCCCTTCGCTCAGGTGATGGACCAAAAGGTGCTCCCATTGCATCGCATGCACCGCCCCCCAAAGGAGGATGAACAGCACGGACATATGGGACTTAAACCGGCACATCGCACGGCAAAACTAAGCCGTGCCGATGCCGATTGTACCGGCAGGGCCATAAAAACACACCTTTTTTGAGGTGCCATGGTGCCCGGGCGGGGATTCCGCTGTTTTTTCGCGCCTTCAATTCCGACGCCCCTTCCATGAGCGGACTCCGCAACGTCGCGATCATCGCGCACGTCGACCACGGCAAAACAACCCTGGTCGACAAGATCATCCACCTCTGCAATGTCATCGACCCGCGCAAAGCGTCCGGCGACTTGATCCTCGACAACAACGACTTGGAGCGCGAGCGGGGCATCACCATCCTCTCCAAAAACGTGGCGGCCAATTACAAGGGCGTCAAGATCAACCTGATCGACACCCCCGGTCACGCCGACTTTGGTGGTGAGGTTGAGCGCGTGCTCAAGATGGCCGATGCCGTTCTGCTGCTCGTCGACGCGTTCGAAGGCCCCATGCCCCAGACGCGTTTTGTACTGGGCAAAGCCCTCGAGTTGGGCCTGATTCCCATCGTGGTCGTCAACAAGGTCGATAAAGAGAATTGCACACCTGACATCGTTCAGGAACAGGTCTTCGATTTGATGTTCAACCTCGGCGCAACCGAAGAGCAACTCGATTTCGCCACGGTTTATGGCTCGGCCAAAATGGGCTGGATGGGTCCCGATTGGGAGAACCCAACTGACGACATGACTCACTTGCTTGACGTCATTCTCGAAACGGTGCCCGAAGCCCCCTACGTCGAAGGCACACCACAACTTCAAATCACTTCCTTGGACTTCTCTAGGTTCACCGGAAGAATCGCCATCGGCCGCTTGTTCAAAGGAGAGCTGCACGCCAACAAAGACTACGCCCTGTGCACAGCAAACGGACACCGCAAGGTGCGGGCCAAGGAACTCTTCGTCTTCAGCGGCCTCGGCAAGGAAAAAGTGGACCACGTGCGGTCCGGCGATTTGTGCGCCATCACCGGTATTGAAGATTTTGAAATCGGAGATACCCTGAGCGACCTTGAAGCTCCCGAGGCCATGGAGCGCATCGCGGTGGACGAGCCGACCATGAGCCTGTTGTTTACCATCAACACCTCCCCTTTCCTCGGTAAGGACGGGGAGTTCTTGACGAGCCGGCACATCCGCGAACGCTTGGACAACGAGCTCCAGAAAAACCTCGCCTTGCGGGTTCAACCTACCGACAGTGAAGACAAATGGACCGTGTTCGGAAGGGGCATCCTCCACCTCTCTGTACTCATCGAGACCATGCGCCGAGAGGGCTATGAAATGCAAATCGGCAAGCCTCAGGTCATCTTCAAAGAAATTGATGGCGCGAAACATGAGCCTTTCGAGCACCTCGTAATCGACGTGCCGGAGGCGAATGCTGGAAAGGCCACTGAACTGGTGATGATGCGGAAGGGCATGCTCCAAGTCATGGAAGCCAAAGGTGACATCCAACACATGGAGTTCCGTATTCCCTCTCGTGGCCTCATCGGCCTCCGTAACATGGTGCTCACGGCGACCCAGGGAGAAGCCGTCATGACACACCGTTTTGAAGAATATGGCCCTTATGCCGGTGACCTCGAAACCCGACAAAGCGGATCACTCGTGAGCCTAGACACCGGGCAAGCGCGCGCGTTCGAAATCGACCGCCTGCAGGACAGGGGTACGTTTTACATCGAACCGGGCGAGGAAATCTACAAGGGCCAAGTGGTGGGCGAATGTGCCCGCGACCAGGACATGGAACTCAACCTCATTCGCGGTAAGAAGCTCAACAACATGAGGGCCTCTGGAAGCGACAAAGGCCTGCGCATCGCCCCGGCCAAGAAGCTCTCTCTCGAAGAGTACCTCGAGTGGATCGCAGACAATGAATACCTCGAAGTCACGCCGGGCGCTTTGCGGGTACGGAAGATTCCCTAACGCTATTCAAGCCCCTCATGTGCACTGATTTGAGCCTATTGGCAAACCTCTATAAGGAGGAGGGCCTACCTTGCACTTTATATGACACAACCTCAATTCGAATTGCCAACCGTCAGGTTTGCACGTGATACAACGGGTTTCTCCAAAACCCTGCGGCAGCGGGTCGATAATTACTTCAAGGAGAAGGGTATTTCAAAGAAGGCCAATGGCAGCATGGTGTTCAAGACCATCTTGCTGATCACATTGTACCTCGGCCCTGTTGGGCTGATTGCTTCCGGTGTTACCAATGGCGGCTGGATGTTCTGGGCGGCCGAAATCGTGATGGGCTTGGCTTTGGCTGGAATCGGCATGGCGGTCATGCACGACGGGAATCATGGCGCTTACAGCGACAAAAAAGGCATCAATCGCCTCGTCGGTGGCGTGCTTGAACTGGTCGGTGGCAACAGCGAGATGTGGCAGATTCAGCACAATTTGCTGCACCACTCCTTCACCAACATTGACGGCTTGGACGAGGACATCAACCCCGGACCACTCTTGCGCTTCAGCCCGCTGAAGCCCTACAAGCCGTGGCACCGTTTCCAACACTTCTACGCCTGGTTTTTTTACGGGCTGATGACTTTGATCTGGGTCACCTTCAAGGACTTTGTTGCGCTGAACCGTTACCGGAAATTGCACCTGCTCAAAAGCATGGGCAAATCCTACAACAACCTGATGTTCCGCATTGTCCTCGCCAAGGTGCTCTACTACCCCATTGTTTTGGGATTGCCCCTCGCCTTTAGCGGATTGGGAACAGGGCAAATCATCGCGGGTTGGTTGCTCATGCACTTCATCGGAGGCTTGACGTTGGCCTTGGTTTTCCAACCTGCCCACGTCATGGAAGACCACGACTACATCAAAGCGGAGAAAGGCGGCAAGATGGACATCGATGTGATGATCCACACGCTGAAGACCACCTGCAACTTCGGTGTCAAGAGCAAGTTGCTGACCTGGTACAGCGGCGGACTCAATCACCAAATCGAGCACCACCTCTTCCCGCAAATCTGTCACGTACACTATTCGGCCTTGGCCCCAATAGTCAAAGAGACTGCCAAAGAGTTTGGTCTGCCCTACCGCGCAGAGACCACTTTTGCTGCAGCGGTGAAAATGCACACACGGCAACTGATGGAACTGGGGCGGCCTGCCTAAGTGCCAAGCGGAGATTAAATCCAGAAGAGCAATTCCATTCCGAAGAGCCGCGCTCCCCTCGGAGAAGATGTGTATTGCTGAAAAGGAAGAGTCTGTAGCTGCGTGCTATAGCCTACCCCCATGTGAGCCGAAAGTGTCACCCGCTGTGCTACACGCATCCGACCACCTGCCAACAGTCGAAGGTCACTTCTTGAATACTGCTGCAATCCGTTGGCTCCAGCCAAATCGCCATCGGGCAGCGGCCCGGTGCGGCTACTGAAGACCTCATGGCTGAAATCCAGTCCCAGCAATCCTTGCAAACGACTGCCTGGTCTGGACGTAGGGTGCAGACGAAGGCCAAGGTTACCAGTATACGCGACATCAAAACCTGTTGGCCTTTGGCCCACTAGAATAGCGGTAGCCCCCGGTTCGCTCCCCATCCAGCCAACACCTCCAGTAAGACTGACTTCAGGGTGCAATTGCGCCCCCAATTGGATGTGTTTCCATCCGGACAGCCACATCGTTGGATCCGCGCCCACAGACCACGCCACTCCTTGTCCCAAAACGGGAAAAGAGAACGCCGCAATGGCCATCGTGAAGAGGAACCTCGATATCATAGTTACAGGATACGTGTAATGTTAAGATAATGTTACCAAATTATCAGCTAAAACCAAAATCCATACAGGCAGTAATTTGTTTACATCAATTTATAGGTTAAATTAAGGGTTATGTCGAATAAAATCGGCCCTTCAGATCTCTCCTCGACCGTCATCCCGCAACACACAGGCTGGTTGACAGAAGGCATCCTCGATCCCGAATACAAGGAATACATGTTGCTTGCCTGGCTTCAAAGAGTCAAAGCCGAGCTCCAAGGGAATAAACTCTACCCTGCACTTGCAGACGTTATTCGCCGCCACAAAGCCTTAAGCACCATCAAACACGGCATCGAACAGGGAAAGAAAAACGGGCCTGTAACCGGCATAGATTTCGCCCGTTTACAATTGCTGCGCAGCAGATTGCAACCCTTGTCCTCCATAGAAGATTACTTGAGCGATCTCATCGACCGGTCATTGCCCCACCTCAATGCCACCATGCAGGAGGGCAAGTCCTTGTATGACCTGATTGATGCCAAGGTCGACTTTACCCCCATCGGCGTTCAACCGCTGCACCTCGCCGAAGGATACCTCATCGTCACCCGCGGTGAGAGGGGTAGCCGCCACCTCATGGTGTATCGCTACGCCAAATCGAGGGTTCAGCGGGCTGGAGATGCTTTTCTCGAGCTGAGTCTAAAATGCGTAGAATCCCGCGGGCTGTCCCGGGTAGAGACCGCAGATGCCGTGAAATGGAGCCTGATTGGCAGGTACAGAGACTTGCCCCAGCCCGCAACGTTTCACGCCCACATGGACTGGAGCATCCCTATAGAACCTACACTCTTGCCCATTGCAAGACGCAGGTTACTCCAGGAAATCGCCCAATGCTGAGCGTTACTTGATGATGGTCACCTTGATCGCAGAAGGACCTTTGTGACTCTGCTCTACCTCGAATTGGACCTTGTCCCCTTCGGTGACCTCCTCTTTCATATTGGTCACGTGAGCGAAGATGCTGTCTCGGGTGTCGGTGTCGCGGATAAAGCCAAAACCCTTGTCCGAGTTGAACATGGTGACCACCCCGCGGCGGGTCTTGTCCACCGGCTCCATGTCCTCGTCCTTGGGAACACTGATTTGGATGTCTTCAAGGTTGATTTCCTCGCGCTCTGTGGGGTCTGGTGGTGTATCCACAATGCGTCCGAACTCATCCACATAGGCAAACATATCAGGGCTGTCAAGCGAACGCTTGTTGCCTTTTGCTTCCTGCTTCTTGAGCTCCTTTTCCTTCTTCTTCTTGGCGCGTTTAGCTTCTCTTTCGCGCTTTCCAAATGTTTCCTGAGAACGTCCCAAATCTTCGAATTTGCTGCGAAGGTAGACCCTTAATCCGCTACAGCAGTGACGTTGGCGAACTGTTTTCCACCATCCTGTCATGGCCAATGCACCGCTGATGCCTATCCGACCTCCACGATGTTCCAAGACCGCCCCCTAAAGGTGACGGCCTCTCCGGCTTGACAACCTCTTAAAGCCAAGGCCAGAGGTGCGTCAGAGGAAATGCCGCGCCAATCCGTGGCATCAGGCACTTGGAATGTCCCCCAGGCAACCCCAATCACAAAGCCACCGTGGTCTGTCGCTACGATCGCACCAGGCCCTACCACGTCACGAGGGGCATTGGGGTCCATGGCCTTCCAACCACGCACCATCCCCTCTACACGATTCAGCCGAGCGGCCGCCTGCTCCATTTCCATTTGGACCATGGCGCGGCCCGTTTCGTGCTTGTCGCCTGCTGTGCTTTTGGACTCGCCCTCCAAGCTGCCCTGCAACTCTTCGAAAGCGGCCTGGGCAGCACGGATGCCTTCCTCCATGGCCAGCGCCAAGGCGGCGATAACGGATGCTCGGTTCACCTTCATTACCGGTGAATCACCCGCCATGCGCCGTCCACCTCCATCATCTCACAGGACAATTTCACCGCAGTCGGGAATTCGGCCTGAACCACCCACACCCCATCCTCTTCGACAGTCGCCCTCAAAAACATCTCCTCCCATTCAGCCGCGCGGTCGGCCACCTGATTCGATCGGCTTTGCGCGATGCTCTCGTTGCCGGACAAAAATGCGGCGACCTCTGCCCGATAACCCGAAAATCGCGGCAAGGAAGCTCGGGCGACCCAAGCCTCTGCTTCCTCCCACCGGTTCTCATCGACCGCCTGGAAATATGCGGTCACCACCCTCTTTTGCTCAGCGGAAAGCGCGTGCAAGCTGGTTTCGACGCCCCACACCCATCCTTCTCGTGCGGTCCTCACATGGCGGTATGAGCGGCCATCTGGATCCACTTGCACCAAGTATGTAGTGTCCGCTCCAGACGTTTGGATGCGACAACTAAAATTGGAAACCGTCAATCGCTCGCGCGCCTTCATTCTCTCGGCTTTGGCGCGAGACTGCACATCCTCAGGCATCTGAGACAATCGCTGCGCTGCCCGCGTCCATTCCCAAGCCTTCCACTCCTTCCATACTTCACGCTGAGATGGAAGCACCGCCTGCGATGATGCCAGCACGTCACGGTCGGACTCTGCAGCAAGGAACTGCTCCACCACAGGCTTCCAGCCTTCAGGGCACTGATTGTCCACTCCCTGCGCCTCCGCGTTGCCCCAGGCACATGCCAAAAGGCACACCATGATTGTTCGATACGCTTTCATGTTTCAAAAGTCACGATTTCCACCGGCATGGCACAACGCAGCGACACATTGGATGCAAAGCGGACATGGGCAATTGCTGAATGGCATGCCTTGAAGCACGCTTCACTCTTCTCACCAGGTCATCACATCTCGACGCCTGCAAAGGCCTTAAATGTGACCATCATGCAACCCTATCCATGAATTTTTGTTCTGTGCACACACAACCATTACCATGACCCGCAACCTCTTATTTGCCTTCGCCTTGGCAATCCCTGTATTCTGCGCTGCACAGACTGATTGTCTCAATGAAGCTGAAATCGCCATCACGACAGAAATGTGGGGCGAAGAAATCAGCTGGCACATCTACGATGCCAATGGCGTCGTCGTGGCTTCTGGGAGTGACTATGAAAGCAACAGCAACTATGTCAGCACAGTCTGTTTCACAGATTCCTGCTACACGTTGGAGCTCGTCGACAGTTTTGGTGACGGCTGGAACGGCGGGACCATCTCGGTGAACTTTGCCGCCTTGGGCATCATGATCGGCCCACTGTCCATCCCCACCGGCAGCTACGCCTCTTTCGCAGTGGGTTATGGCTCCGAATGCAACGGAGTGCCCTTGGACAGCACTGGTGGCGGAGGCAACACTGAAGTTTGGGGGTGCATGGACCCTGCTGCGTTGAACTTCGACACGACCGCAACGGAGAACTGCTGCTGTGAGTACCCCGTGGACTGCAGTACGTCCAATACGTTGACGATCGTGCAGCCCATGGACAGCGGTGCGTTCGGATTTGGTTTTGTTGACATTATCATCGCCGACAGCCAAGGGAACCACTGGTACCCCTCTTTCAGTGCAATGGATGATGAGGGACAATGGATCATGGAAGGGTGTATTGCAGATGGATGCTACAACCTCACCATGTACAACAACCCCATCGCTGGCACCAACAATACAGCAATCATCATGGTCAATGGTGAAATGCAGGAGACCTACACCTTGGGTGCGGACGTGTACATCGTCAATGACGGCTTGGGCATCAATGAGGACGGATGCGTGTTCAATGTATTCGGCTGTACTGACCCCGAGGCACCGAACTACAATGCCGATGCCACATCGGACGACGGTTCATGCCTTGAACCGTGCGATTGTCCGGAAGTCTACGATCCCGTCTGCGGTTACGACTACTATTCCGGAACAACCCTGACCTTCGATAACCTCTGCGAACTCGAGTGCGCCGGTGCCTACCTGCAATGGGAAGGCGACTGCAACACCCCTCCCGTGTACGGTTGCATGGATTCAGAAGCACTGAATTTCGACGCCAATGCGACCGCCGATAGCGGGTGGTGCCTCTACATGCCGGAATGTGATGGGACTTCATTCGTGACCATGACCAGTGCCGGCACCACCGTCGATTCGTTGACGGGCAATGTGTTTGGTGGCGCTTCGGGCTACTTTGAAGGAGCCAATGGGCCCGTCAATGATTTCATACAGTGGTACGACGATGCCGGGAACACAACCTCATATGGCTGTCTGGAAGACGGATGCTACAACTTCTACGTGTATGGCGGTTGGAACAATGGTAGCGCCGTTGAGGTCAGTGTCGATGGTGGAGACCCCATCACATACGTCCTGGGCGCCGATGAATTTCAGGCTGTGTTTGCCGTGGGCATCAATACCGAAGACTGCGAAGTATTCATTGCTGGCTGCACCGATCCAGAGGCATCGAATTACAACCCCAATGCAACGGAGGACAACGGCAGTTGTATCTACCCGTTCTCTTGTGAAGACGATCACATCGCCGGACAGCTCTACGTATGCACTTTCTCCCAAGGCGGTGAAGTTTCCCTCACCATTGTCGATAGCCAAGGAGACGTCCTGTACAGCCAAGACGGTTACCCAGACCTCACCATCGACTACATCGACGTCTGTTTGGATCCCGAAGAGTGCTACACGGCCATCATGTCGAACAATGCCGGAGGCGACTCCTGGAATGGCGGCTACTTCTGGTTGCAAACGGGCTCTGATGAATGGGTAAACGGCAGCTTGCAAGGAGCCACATCGGACAGCATCGAATTTGGCATGGCAGACGACTGCGGCGATGACATCGGCGGTGACGTCTGGGGATGTACCGACCCCGCGGCCCTCAACTACGATCCGCTTGCCACCACAGACGATGGCTCCTGCCAATACGACACCGTGGACTCGCTGGACTGCGGAGACGACAACCTCGTCACAGGCATCTTCTTTGGCAACGACCCCTGGTTCAATGAGGTAAGCTGGGCCATCCTGGACTCATTGGGCAACAGCGTACTGACGGGAGATGGCGGCAACGGCAATGCCGGTGGATTCTCCCAATCATGCCTTCCCGATGGATGCTACACACTTGAACTGTACGACTCCTTTGGTGACGGCTGGGGAGGCGGTCTGCTCATCGTGACAACAGGACCAGAAGCCCTGACCTTTTCACTCGAGCAAAGTGATTTCGCATCCTACCCGCTCGAAATCGGTGCGGGCTGCGCAGGGGATGTCCTGACCATTTGGGGCTGTATGGATCCTGACGCCATGAACTTCGACCCCAACGCCAATGCGGAAGATGATTCATGCGAATACAGCGATGGTGGTCCGAACAATCCAGGCATGAGTGGATGGGACACCACGGTGGACTTCAGCATCTACCCCACCCCGACCGGAGAAATCGTGAATGTCTTAGGAGATGGGTTTGACAATGAGTCCCCTGTAGTGGTGCGCGTCAAAGACATGATGGGCAAGCTCATCGCGGAGCGCACTGTCAACCCCGCAGAGGGACCCGGCGCTTGGATTTTCGACGTGAGGAACTGGCCGGCTGGCATCTATACTGCCGAAGGCATGCAAGGAAATAAAGTCGCCACCGGAAAGATCCTGGTGGCCCGCTAAACCAACGCCCACAAACTCCTCCGACCAGAATGGTCACCCGACAAAAAGAGGATGTAGCTTCGCGCTGAATACGCCAAACTGTATTAACAATTGTGGATAACGTCTGTTACCACGTTGTGAACGACAACGGACCCTCTTGTGGGGTCCGTTTCGTTTTTATGCCCCACTATTGCTCTGTCAATGACGACAACGCAGCGCTTCGGCGAGGCGTCCCCTCCGGGGGTGAAAGGCAACTTTCTGTCGGACCCCTGACGAAGCGGCCTCGGCCAAATCACCAGGAAGGACTTCGGTCCAGTTGACCGTCAGCATGAAAGTGTTGGCGTCGCCCATCTCTGAAGGGAAGGCGTCCTGAAAATGGACGGAGCTTGGCTCAGCCGGAAGCAATTCCAGCCCGGATCGACAGAGACACTGCACCCCACCGGTTTACCGGAACTGCTTCGGCAGCGGGGGACTGAGACGCAAGTTGAGGTCGTCTTCTCGTAAGGCAAGGGTGGTGAGTCTCGGAAGCCTCGGTTTCTAGAGCTTGGGAAGGGCAGAAAGCCGAAAGGCTGGAGGCCCGCCACTGGAACGCCCCGTGCGCGCCAGTGTGCCAATGAGCCCAGGGAATGGCGCGCCGCAAGGCAGTATACCCCGGGGTGCTTGGGCCAAAGAGGCAACTCTGAAAGCCGACCCGGTTCGTTCGCGAACCGAACCGAGCCATCCGAAAGGAAGGCAGGGTGCACCCAGGATAAGTAGATGGTCCTAGACCACGCCAGTTCCGACGTTCAGAGGTCCAGGTCGCTCTTAAAAAGGCGAAGCGTAGAGATGCCCCCGTTTCTCTGCGAACAGGACACCTTCGGGTGGGCCTTGTCTGGAAGAATCCGCATCAGAAGCAGAAGGCCTCGGCTGGAAGTGGACGGTGCGGATTTCTTGTTTCCAAGCGTTTCAGCCAACCCCTCCGGAGCTGGCCCCTCATTAGACGGTCAATCGAAGATGACCGTGCGGTTTCCCCTCACGAAGACACGGTCCTCAAGGTGTAACCTCAAACCACGCGCCAAAGCCTCCTTCTCACTCATGCGCCCCTTCATACGCAAGTCGGCAGGGGTATCCCTGTGACTGATCCTGGTAACCTCTTGATCGATAATGGGCCCCTGATCCAAATCCGTCGTCACATAATGGCAAGTGGCCCCGACCAGTTTGACGCCGCGTTTGTGCGCCTGCTCATAGGGGCGTGCGCCCATGAATGAAGGAAGGAAACTGTGGTGGATGTTGATCATGTGCCCGGCGCGCTTCTGGACCAAGTGGTCCGGAAACACCTGCATGAACCGAGCGAGGACCGTCAAATCCACATCGTATCGGTCCAACAGGGCGTCCACTTCATCGAAGGCCAGTGCCTTGTCCTGTGAAGAGAAGTCGACATGGTGAAAAGGCACTTTAAACCAGCCCGCATATTCCTCGATGTGAGGATGGTTGGCGATCACGCACACGATGTCACACGGCAACTCCCTGGTTCGCCAGCGCTGCAACACATCCACCAAACAATGGCTCGCTTTTGAGGCCATCAGCGCCACCCTTGGCCTGAATTCAGACGAACACATCACCAAGCTTGCCTCAGGACCGCTGAGCAATTCTGCCAGACCTTCCTCCAAGATTGCGCGCAGTTTGGTTTCTGCTTCGGTTGTGCCTTGAACCTCTACTTCATACCGCATGAAGAAGTGGTGCGAAATGGGATCTGTGAATTGTGCTGCCGCCACCACATTGCCCCCACTGTGGGCGATCAGCTGACTGACTTCAGCCACGATACCCGGACGGTCCGGACAGGAAAGCAATAATTTGAATTTCATACCCTCGGATTTGAGAACCCTGCATCAAGGCAATTCTCGCTTGGCAATGCGCTCAAGAGGGCCTGGACAGGCTTTTTGATGACAGGAAACACACCCCGTCACCACCGCAGAATATGCATCCGCACTCGGTGCTGCGTTAAAATCCAAGACCCGCTTCTGATAGGCAATAGCCAAAGCTTGAAATCCTTCCACCAACATGCTTGAATCTGTCGGCATCAAAGCATTGAAATCATGGACCGTCAACTGCTCGCTTGCCCAATCAGCCTGTTTTTGAAGAAATGCATCGCGCAACTCAACCAGTTCCGAATCGACCTCACGCATGGCTTCAGCCAAGGCAGAAGACCGATTGGGTTGCAAGGGCGCCAAACGGGGAGTGGGCGCGGGTGGCGCTTGACCACATTGCGACAGCAGGGCTACCCCTGCCAAACAGACGCCCACGATAACACTGCGGCGCCCCTTACATTCATTGGCGCCCATCATCAGTCTTCGATCATGACACCAGTGGCCGTAAAGGCCAGGCGCAGTTCAGGCTCAGAAATGGCCGCAATGGCCTCCTCCGACTCACCGGAATCCTCAGCGTAATGGCGCAGCATGTCTACGGTCAACGTATCGAAGAAGGCTTCCCCAGCCATCACAGCGCGCTTGCCCTCCGCACCTTCCGTGGGCACGAAGAATCCATAATCCAAAAAGCGCACGAAAACGGTGTCTTCTCCTGAAGCGACATCCATCCAACACCCCTTCTTCGGGCACGTGGCCGTCACCTCACCTTCAAAGCGCACCTCTGCGCGCCCGACGTCTTTGAGGATGTTCCGCAGTTCAGCGGCGTCAACCGCACCATTTGGGTCGATCACAGAACCGTAAAACATCTGGCCATCCTCTTCTACCGGAGACGGATTTTCAGATTGGTTTTCAGAACACCCAAAAACCAAAAACAATACGGCTAACCCGAGCACCTGGGCGACTGACTTCACTGCAATTTTCATGATGGTGGAAATCTACGCGATAGCCGCGATTTCCCACAGAACTGAGCGGAACCAAATGGGCAATGTTCATCTACTGAAAGTCCCCCGGTGCGTTTACACTCAAACACGTGCATGTCGTTAGTGTATTTCTTACACTTGCATCTTCGTTTCGCGAACATGGGCCATCTCCACATATCTGTTTCAGCAGCGTCTTGCCTCGTCTTGACCATGCTTGTGGGATGCCAGCCGGGGAAGCCTGATGTCCAAACCGATGCGAAGACTGCTTTTGTGGACAGTGTACTAAGTACGATGTCCATCGAAGACAAGGCGGGTGAAATGACCCAGCTGGCGCTCGAAATGCTCTGTGTTCGCCCCCCTTCAACGCCGGAAAAACCAAAGCGCCAAGCACCGCTGGAGCCGCACCGCTTGGACTCTGCCTTGGTGCACGAAGCCCTGATCGACCTCAAAGTGGGCAGCGTACTCAACTGTGCAGGGCACGCTTACGGGCCTGACCAGTGGCATGAATTCATCGCGGGCATCCAGTCCGCAGCTGCACAAAAAACCACCGGTATTCCGGTTCTGTATGGCATCGACGCCATACATGGAGCCACCTATACATCCGGCGCCATTCTGGGACCACAGCAAATCGGACTGGCTGCCACTTGGGACACGGCATTGGTGCGGAAGTGTGCCGAAAACACCGCCATTGAAGTTGCGGCATCTGGTATCCCTTGGAACTTCTCTCCCGTATTGGACGTCGCCCGCGATGCCCGTTGGCCCCGGTTCTGGGAGACCTTCGGAGAAGCCCCCAAACTCGTCGGCGACATGGGCGTCGCCATGGTCAGGGGATACCAAGAAGGCCCCTCTCCCATTGCCGCCACACTGAAGCACTACGTGGGCTATAGCCGTCCCCTGACGGGCAAGGACCGCACTCCTGCTTGGATCCCAGAGCGTCAATTGCGCCAAATCTTTCTGCCGCCTTTTCAAGCGGCCATAGATGCGGGAGCGATGAGCGTAATGGTCAACAGCGGTGAGGTCAACGGCATCCCGGTGCACTGCGACGAGCACATCCTCACTGACATTCTGAGGGACGACCTTGGTTTTGAAGGCATGGTGGTCACTGACTGGGAAGACATCCGTTTTCTGTTCGAGCGCCACATGGTGGCCGCTGACTACAAAGAGGCCATTGAAATGGCCATCCATGCAGGCATCGACATGAGCATGGTGCCTACGGATTTGGAATTCCCCGTCTTGTTGGCAGAGCTCGTGCGAGAGGGGCGCGTCTCAGAGGCCCGCATGGACGAGAGTGTACGCCGCATCCTGGAGATGAAGTACGACTTGGGTCTGTTCACCTCCGGAGGCATGCCCCCTGCCCTTTCCAACTACCCCGCCAAAGAAAGCCTTGAAGGTGCAGCTGCGCGGGCCGCTGTCAAAAGCATCACCGTTCTAAAAAACGAAGGACAGCACGCCATTTATCCAGACAAACCCATTCTCCCCATCGGAGGTACCGGCCGAATCTTGGTCACCGGACCTACGGCAAACAGCCTCAATGCCCTTAACGGAGGGTGGTCTGGCACTTGGCAAGGAAGAGACACCGCCTACAACACCCCTGGCCGTCCCACAGCAGTCGAATCCATGATCGAAGTGTTTGGGGCCGACCGCATCGACTTCCATGAGGTGGGCATGAACTTGACCTCTAGTGACATTGACCGCATCGCAGGCCATGTTGCTCAGACGCGGCCGCAATGCACGGTGGTGTTTCTCGGGGAAATGCCCTACACCGAATTCCCCGGCAACATCGAGGACCTCGAACTGTTCGAAAACCAACAGGAATTGGTGCAGGCCCTCAAGACCACAGGCACACCCGTGATCGGAGTATATGTAGGAGGACGTCCCCGCACTTTTTCCGAGACAGAAAGCATGCTCGATGCCTTCGTCATGGCTTATTTGCCCGGTGACTATGGTGGCCGCGCCATCGCAGACGTGCTGATTGGCGCCTTCAATCCTTCAGGCCGCCTTCCTTTCACTTGGCCGCGTCATGCTTCCGCGCACCTGACGCACGACCGCAAATTCACCGAAGGGGAAACATCCGGCGATTTCAACCCTCTGTACACCTTTGGCAGTGGCCTCTCTTACTCTCACGTAGAGACCACCTCCATTGCCTTGGCA
Source organism: Flavobacteriales bacterium (assembly GCA_016780385.1). Lineage (GTDB taxonomy): Bacteria > Bacteroidota > Bacteroidia > Flavobacteriales_D > Sanyastnellaceae > UBA8752. Next base: position 3,452 of record JADHLY010000024.1, on the reverse strand, counting down.
GACAGCGTGTACCAATTGGGCGACACCGTAACGGTCACCGTGGGCCTCCAAAACACAGGAGACCGCTCCACCATCGAAACGGTCATCCTCTACTCACAGGACCGTGTGGCCAGTATCACACCTTCTGTGGACGTGCTCAAGGCCTTCAAACAGGTCATCGTTCCTGCAGGAGCATCTGCTGAAGTACAAATTCAAGTTAATACCGATGAGCTCGGGTTCATCGGAAAAGACAACACTTACATCGTAGAGCCGGGCGTCTTTGGACTGCGTGTAAAGAATCAAGGCATAGCATTCAAACTGACTCTATAACCAACCTCAATTCATAAATCGTATGAAACACCTTTATACCCTTGTTGCGGCCTTCTTGGTCGCCTCGGGCGTTCAAGCCCAAACTGTTTCCGTGACGTGGAACCTGAACATGACCAACGAGACGGTCGCTCCAGAAGGCCCCTCAGTAGCAGGCGGCGCTGACTTTGGAACCCCCGGAGACAACCCCATGTCTGACCCTGATGGTGATGGCATCTGGACGCTCACCCTCGAAGTCGCGGTCGGATATACCGGATACTACACCTTCACCAACGGTGCATGCCCCGATTGGGGTTGCAAGGAGAACATCGTAGGACAAGACTGCGCAAATCCTGCCAACTACAACGACCGCCAGCTCGAAAACATCACCGAAGACACGGTGATCAACACTTGCTTTGGCCAGTGCACTACGGACGGTTCTTGCACCGCTTCCAGCGACATCAACGTGACTTTCCAAGTCGACATGAACAACGAGACGGTCGCTCCAGAAGGCATGTTCATGAGCGGCGCTTTTGACGGTTGGTGCGGCTGCACCCCCATGGCAGACGTTGACGGCGACGGCATCTACTCCGCCACCATTACAGCTTCGCCCGGCGGATTCGAGTGGAAGTTCCTCAATGGCGGATGGGCCGGCGAAGAAGTGTTCGACCCTGCAGTGGACGGTGAGTGCACCTTGACGACTGGCGAATTCACGAACCGCTTCATCATGGTGGAAGGCACCGAGGACATTACCCTCGATCCATTCTGCTTCAACACCTGCAATGTGTGCAACGCAGCCCCTTGTGTAGACCCTGCCCAGATTGACAGCACCATGATGTGCACGCAGGAATGGGACCCCGTCTGCGGTTGCAACGGCGTGACTTACGGCAACGACTGCGAGGCCCAGTTCTTTGGTGGCGTGACTTCTTGGACCATGGGCGAATGCTCAACGAGCTCCATGGTCACCTTCCGCGTGGACATGAACAACGAAGACATCCTCGGCCCCATCTACGTAACCGGTGCTACCGTGGACGGTTGGTGCGGAACCTGCGTCGAGATGACCGACACCGACGCGGATGGCATTTATGAGGCCACTGTCGAGCTCGAATCTGGTGACCACGAATACAAGTTCAACAACGGTGGATGGGACGGCACCGAGAACCTCGACACTGACGAGGATGCGGCCTGTACCCTGACCACTGTAGATGCTGGTGGCACTTTCGTGAACCGCCTTTACTCCCTCCTCCCTGGGGCTGGAGACGTTACCCTCGATGCGGTATGCTTCAACAGCTGTGATGAATGTGAAACCGTAGAGGTTCCAAACACCCCCGTCACCTTCAACGTGGACATGAGCGAGCAAACCGTGAGCGGCGCCGTATACATCTCTGGTGAATCCATTGATGGGTGGGCAGGAGCTCAGGTTGAACTGACCGACGCCGATGGCGACAATGTCTACACTGTGACCCTCGAATTGCCACAGGGCAACCACGAGTACAAGTACATGATTGGTAGCTGGGACACCAGCGAACAGCTCGACGCTGAAGCCGACTCTGCTTGCACCATCACCACAGGAGGGTTCACCAACCGTTTGCTGGTCATCTCTTCTGAAGATGCCATCGACCTCGCAACCGTGTGTTACGAGTCCTGCGATGCTTGCGCTCCAGTGAACAGCCTCAATGAGGTCGAGGGCTTGTCCTTCCGCGTGTTCCCATCGGTCACCGACGGCATCGTGACCGTGGCGTTCCCAGCTCCATTGGCTGAAGCGGCCAACATCGAAGTGCGCGACATGAGCGGGCGCCTCGTGCAGAACACCAACTTGGGAGAGGGCATGACCCAACTCCAGATGGACTTGAACAGCGAAACAGACGGATTCTACGTGATCCGCATCACCTCAGGTTTGCAGGTGGCCACAGAAGTTGTGGTGAAGCAGCACTAAACAATAGACCCACAAGACACCATGAGATTCTTGCTCCTCTTGGGTTGGCTCGTCCCCTTCGGGATATTTGCCCAATCCACGGCCATCACCGGTAAGGTGACCGACGCCGACGATGGAATGGCCCTTCCGGGCGTATCCGTTGTCGAGAAAGGCACCTATAACGGCACCGTGACGGACATCGATGGTAACTACACCATCATGGTTTCCTCCAACGAGGCGACCTTGATGTTTACCTACATCGGTTACAAAACCACGGACGTTGCCATTGCTGGAAAGTCCACCGTAGACCATGCCCTTGCAGCCGACATCGCCGGTTTGGAAGAGGCCATCGTCATCGGATATGGCAATCAGCAGAGGAGCAAGATCTCTGGTGCAGTGGGCACCATTGACATCAAGGACGCCACCTCTGTGCCTGTATTGCGCACGGAGCAAGCCCTTCAGGGAAGGGCGGCAGGTGTCCAGGTGACGCAGAATTCAGGACAACCTGGTTCCACCCAATCCATCAGGATTCGGGGAACGGGCTCCCTGAACAATGCCGAGCCACTCTGGGTCGTCGACGGCATCCCCTCAGGAGGCATCGACTACCTCAACCCTGCCGACATCGAATCCATCTCCGTACTCAAGGATGCTGCATCAGCAGCCATCTATGGCGCGCGTGGCGGAAACGGTGTTATCCTGGTCACCACCAAGAAGGGCGCCAAAGGCCAGCCCGCTCAGGTGAGCTACGATACCTACTACGGCTTCCAGGAGCCTTGGAAAAAGATTGGCCTGCTCAATGCTGAGGAGTACGCCATCTTGATGAACGAAAGCCGTGCAGCTGCCGGCCTCGTCCCACTGCCTCAATTGGCAGACCCCGCCAGCCTTGGTGAAGGCACCGATTGGCAGGACGCCCTCTTCGAGCGCGCACCCATGGTCAACCACAGCTTCAATTTCACCAAGGGTACGGCAACCAGCTCTACCGCCATCGGAGGCAGCCACTTCTCGCAAGACGGCATCATCGGCGGCGAGAAGGGGCGTTTCGAGCGCACCACCTTCCGCGTGAGCACACAGCAAGACGCCGGAGACCGGTTCCGCATCGGACAAACGGTGAACTTCACCCACATCAGCCGCAACGCTTTGGCTGAGAACAATGAATTCGCGACCCCGGTCGTTCGGGCCTTGAACATGGACCCCGTAACGCCCGTTTCGCGCCCAGACGGCTCATACGCTTACACCGAGTTGATCGGAAGCG
>JADHLY010000068.1 GCA_016780385.1 Flavobacteriales bacterium | reverse complement strand
ACCTGGCCGGCGAGCGCAAGGTGTGCGTCATCGGCAGTCGGGTAAAGGACATCCTGTTTGAGATGGGCGAAGAGCCGTTGGGCGAGACGGTGCAGATCCAAGGGGTGATTTTCCGCGTGGTGGGCGTGTATACGCCCAAGGGCAACGACGAGGACGCGCAGAACGAGGCAGAGAGCATCTACATACCCTTTTCCACGTTTGCCAGGGCGTTCAACACACGCGGCCGCGTCGGCTGGTTGTCCATGCTGATCAAGGATGGGGTGGACGCTGAGGAGGCCGAAGAGGCGACAAAGCAGCTGATCAAGGCGCGGCTGAGCATACACCCCGACGATCCGCGCGCCATTGGCTCGTGGTCTATGGCGGAAGAATTCCAGAAGGCGGAGCTGCTCTTTTCGGGGATGCGGCTCATTTCGCTGCTCTTCGGTTCACTCGCCCTGTTGGCGGGCGTCATCGGCATCACCAACATCATGCTGATTTCCATCAAGGAGCGCACCAAGGAGCTTGGCATTCGCCGAAGCCTGGGCGCCACCCCCTCGCGCATCCTGCAGCAAATCATCGGCGAGACGCTGTTTTTGACGTTGCTGGCGGGTCTGTGTGGCCTCGTGCTGGGTGTTGGATTGCTGGAAGCTGTGGACGGATACCTCGAAAGCGGCGGTGACGCTGGGGTCTTCCGCCATCCTGAAATTGATTTTGGAACCATCCTGACCGTGTTGTGCATCCTGCTTGGGATGTCCATCTTCGCGGGCGTCCTGCCCGCCATGCGGGCGCTGGCCATTAAGCCGGTGGAAGCCCTGCGCTCAGAGGGATGATTGATATAGAAACATGAAGAAAGGCCGCGTTACGCTCCTCCTCATTTTTGTCCTGCTGGTTGTTGCCGGGGCAGCTTACACCTTGAATCACCTGTACCAGAAGGAGCAGGCGCCCGAGGCCCGTTTCGGGGTAGAAACACCCCGCATTGCCGACATCATCAAGAAGTCGGTCAGTTCCGGTACGATTGGTCCCCGCAAGGAAATTCTGATCAAGCCGCAGATCAGCGGCATTGTGGATGAACTCTTTGTGGAGGCGGGTGATACGGTGGCAGCGGGAGACATCCTCGCCCGTGTGCGGGTGGTGCCAGATATGGCGGCGTTGGCTTCGGCTCAGAGCCGGGTAGAGCGAAGCCGCATTTCACTGGAGAACAGCCGCCGCGATTTCGAGCGACAGGAAGCCTTGCTTGCTTCGGGTGTCGTGTCCCAGCAGGATTTCCAACAGGCCGAGACGTCATACTTACAGGCTCAGGAAGAGAAGCTGGCTGCTGAGGACAACCTGCGCATCGTCAAGGAGGGCGCAGCCAGCCGTGCTGGGGAGGCGTCCAATACGTTGATCACGAGCACGGTTGACGGTATGGTGCTGGATGTGCCGGTCGAAGTGGGCAACCAGGTCATTCAGGCCAACACCTTCAACGAGGGTACCACCATCGCCAGTGTGGCCGACATGACGGATTTGATTTTCCGCGGACAAATCGATGAGAGCGAAATCGAGAATTTGCGTGTGGGCATTCCGCTTATGCTGTCCATCGGAGCCATGCCGGGCAAGAAGTTTGATGCTGTGTTGGAATATATCTCGCCCAAGGGCGTTCCGGACAACGGAGCGGTACAATTCGAAATCAGGGCAGCGGTGACACTCGGTGAAGGCGACTTTATCCGCGCTGGCTTCAGTGCCAATGCCGACGTGGTCCTTGACCAGCGCAAAGACGTCCTCGCTGTGAGTGAGGCCCTGGTGCAGTATGAAGGTCCGAAGCCCTTCGTGGAGGTTCAGGTCGGTCCGCAGCAGTTTGAGCGCCGCGATGTGGAGCTCGGTTTGTCGGATGGCTTGACGGTGGAAGTGCTGTCAGGCATCGCGATCGAAGATTCGCTCAAGCGCTGGAACCAACCCATCTTCGACTGATGGCGCTGATTGAAGAGATGGACCGGTCGGGCAACTGGCTGTTCCAGTGGCGCAGCTTCCTGCCTTTGTTGCTGTTTTTTGGCGCGGTGCCTGTGGTGCTGCTGGCCGATGTGGCTTGGATTCCGATGTCTGCAGGCTTTGACCGCAGTTGGTGGTGGCCGCTCATCTGTTTGGCCGTCGCCTTGTCGGGCCAGGTAGTGAGGGCGTTGTGCGTGGGCTACACGCCGCGAGGAACCTCCGGCCGCAACACCAAGGAAGGGCAAGTTGCGGAGTCGCTCAATACTTTGGGGATGTATTCGGTTTGCCGCCATCCTTTGTATTTGGGCAACCTGCTCATGTGGCTGGGCATCGTGATGTACATCGGCCATGTGTGGTTTGCCGTGTCCTTTTTGCTGCTGTACGCGCTGTACTACGAGCGCATCATGTTTGCTGAGGAGCAGTTCCTGAGGGGCAAATTCGGCCAGTCGTATCTGGATTGGTCTGCGCAGGCCCCTGCTTTCTGGCCGGCCTTTGGCCAATGGAAGACGCCGGAAGTCTCCTTCTCGATGCGCAATGTCTTCAAGCGGGAGTACAACGGCTTTTTCGCGGTCTTCGTGAGTTTCGCTTGGATCGATGGGCTGCACGGATTTCGGGCCGCGGGCTTGGACAGTGCCTTCTTTGCATCCCCCTCCTGCATTTTCCAGGACTTCTGGGCTTATGCGTTGTTAACGGCCTTTGTCATCTTCATGGTCTTGCGCACGCTCAAGAAGACCACGAAGGTGCTCGACGTCGCGGGCCGCGAATACGTTTGACGCGTGCGCGCCTGCTGAGCGCCGCTCAGGTGACTTTGGCCCGGCGGGCAATCCGGTGCAGGAGGCCAGGGGCAAAACGACTGAGCCAATAGCCGAGCACTTCTTTTTTGCCTGGCGTGACGAGCGCCTTGTTGCGGTCGACGCCTCGCAGGATGACCGCAGCGCATTCCGACGCAGTGATGCCGTTTTCAGTGGCCGTATCCATGGTGCCTTGGGGCGATCCATCTGCGGTCAAGGCGTTGAGTGAAATGGCCGTGCGCACGAAGCCTGGCGCGACCAAGGTTACCCGGATGTTGTCCTTGTGGTGCTCGGCACGCAACGCCTCGAACCAACCGTGAAGGGCGTGTTTGGCGCCCGCATAACCTGACCGCATGGGCGCAGCAAAGAGGCCCATCAAGCTGGTGACCACAGCAAAGTGTCCGTGGCCTTGGGTGATCATGTGGGGCAGGAGTGCGCGTGTCAATGCCAACGTTCCGAAGTAGTTGATCTCCATCATGTGGCGGTCGACTTCAGGCGAAGTGTCGATGAGGAGGCTGCGTTGGCTGATGCCGCCGCAGTGGACCATGAGGTCCACACCATTGGTTTGCTTCCAGACATTCTCGGTGACGCCCGGGATTTCTTGGTGGTGTCCAAGGTCGAAGGCCGCGACCACAGCGTCCTGCGCACCAATTTCTAGGCGCAAGGCTTCGAGCGCTTCGAGATGACGTCCTGAAAGAATGAGCCGATCACCGCGCTGTTGACAGGCTTGCGCTGTAGCCTTGCCGATGCCCGAAGTGGCACCGGTGATCCAGGTGGTGCGGCGGGAAGCCGCGTTCACGCGTCGATGTTGGCGTACTTGGCGTTGGCCTCGATGAATTCACGGCGGGGAGGTACGTCGTCTCCCATGAGCATGGAGAAGATATTGTCGCTTTCGGCCGCGTTATCGATGGTGACCTGACGGAGCGTGCGGAACTCTGGGTTCATCGTGGTGTCCCACAATTGCTCGGCGTTCATCTCACCGAGACCCTTGTATCGCTGCACGTTCACAGTCGCATCGGTCTTGCCCTTGAACTCCATGATCAGGCGGTCGCGCTGGTCATCGTCCCAGGCATAGCTCTGCTTAGACCCGCGCTTGACCAGATAGAGTGGTGGTGTCGCGATGTAGATGTACCCATTCTCGATGAGCTCCTTCATGTGGCGGAAGAAGAACGTCAAGATGAGCGTCTCAATGTGGCTGCCGTCTACGTCCGCGTCACACATGATGACCACTTTGTGGTAACGGAGCTTGGATATGTTCAAGGCGCGTTCGTCCTCTTCGGTGCCCACCGTCACGCCGAGTGCCGTGTAGATGTTCTTGATCTCTTCGTTTTCGAAGATCTTGTGGTGCATGGCTTTCTCCACGTTGAGGATCTTACCCCTTAGCGGAAGGATGGCCTGGAACAGACGGTCGCGTCCTTGCTTGGCCGTTCCGCCAGCTGAGTCACCCTCAACGAGGAAGACTTCGCACAATGCGGGGTCTTTTTCCGAGCAGTCCGCCAGCTTTCCAGGGAGGCCGGAGCCGCCCATGACCGTTTTGCGCTGGACCATCTCACGCGCTTTGCGCGCTGCGTGACGCGCTTGCGCTGCGAGGATGACCTTCTGCACGATGGTCTTCGCATCGTTGGGGTTCTCTTCCAGGTAATCGGACAGCATGCCACGCACGGCTTGCGATACAGCCTTGGTGACTTCCTTGTTGCCGAGCTTGGTCTTGGTCTGCCCTTCAAATTGGGGTTCCATCACCTTCACGCTCACAATGGCGGTGAGGCCTTCGCGGAAGTCATCGCCACTGATTTCAAACTTGAGCTTGTCGAGCATCCCCGATCCATCGGCGTACTTCTTGAGCGTGTCAGTCAGTCCACGGCGGAAACCGCTGAGGTGGGTGCCTCCTTCGTGGGTGTTGATGTTGTTGACGTAGCTGTGCAGGCTCTCGTTGAACGACGTGTTGTAGATCATCGCCACTTCCACGGGGATGTTGTCTACCTCTCCTTCGACGTGGATCACCTCAGCAATGAGCTGCTCACGGTTTTGATCGATGTAGGCGACAAACTCCTTCAATCCGGTCTCACTGTGGAAGGTCTCCAGGGGGTGGTTGCCTTCTTCATCAGTGGTCCGCTCGTCGGTAAGGGTTAGGGTGATGCCCTTGTTGAGGAAGGAAAGCTCGCGCAATCGGCGGGCGAGGGTGTCGTAACTGTACTCGAGGGTGTCGGTGAAGATCTCAGGGTCGGGCTGGAAAGTGACCGAGGTTCCCGTGCGATCGGTGGTGCCGATTTCCCGGGTGGGGTAGGTGGCCTTTCCTTGTGCATACTCCTGCTCCCACACCTTGCCTTCACGGTGCACCTCGGCGCGGAGGTGGGTGGACAGTGCGTTGACACAACTCACACCCACACCGTGGAGACCACCGGATACCTTGTAGCTGTCCTTGTCGAACTTACCACCGGCACCAATCTTGGTCATGACCACTTCCAAGGCGCTGACGCCTTCTTTCTGGTGGATGCCTACTGGAATGCCTCGGCCGTTGTCGTGAACCGTGATTCCATTGGTAGGGGTAATGGCCACATCGATGGTGTCACAGTGACCTGCAAGGGCCTCGTCGATGGAGTTGTCCACGACCTCATAAACGAGGTGGTGGAGTCCCCGGGTGCCGACATCTCCGATGTACATCGAGGGACGCTTCCGAACGTGCTCCATGCCCTCAAGGGCCTGGATGCTTCCAGCGTTATATCCTGGCTTCTTCTCTTCGCTCATGCTCCGCTTTTTTGGCGTCTAGCGAAAATAGCCCACAGGCTGATGGTTCACCCATTTTGAGGGGCACTGAAACGCCTGTGTTTTCCACACTTTTGCG
>JADHLY010000002.1 GCA_016780385.1 Flavobacteriales bacterium | reverse complement strand
AGGTTTTCGGATTGCGTTTCCCAATTGGCCTTGCTGACCATGGCGTCAGCGCCAAAATCCAACACAGTCGTGGTATCTGCAATGGTCCAAAATGCCGCTCCGGGTTCGAGGATTCCGCTGTTTCCAAACAAGCCCAATCCACCGATTTGTGCCACATAAGTCAGCAGGCTGTCGTCCCACTGGTAGGTTGCGCCAAAACTTCCTGGTCCTGACACGGCGACGGCGTTCACATCCACAAAACTCGCCAGGGGGTTGCACACCAAGTTCCAACCCTTCCACGTGCCGTTGGCATCAGCGGTCAAGGTCACTTCGCGCTCGATCACCGCTTCTCCTGCCAGCGAAAAATCATGACTGCCCGCAGGGAGGCTGCTTGTGAAGCCCGCCCCAAGCGGCAAGACGTCACTTTCAACCAAGGACAGGTAGGATGTTGATGGCTCCAACCACTGCTTCAGGTATACGGTTCCCGTTACGTCGAGCAACTGCTCGGCCATGACCCCATCTAGACCTGCGCCGACCTGATAGGTGTATGGGCTCGTTTTTTGCCAAGTATAGCGGCGGTGGACCTGGCCGGTGATGGTGCCGGCGTCTGTGGTGAGGCCAGATTTGCCTTGGAGGACGAGCATGCCCCCGGTTTCGAGGGTGGCGTCTTCGAGGTCGAGTTGACGTGTGACCGTTACGGTATCTGCGAAGTTCACTTCACCCGAACCGCATGCGAGGTGACCGAGCTTGGCCGGGCCGCATGTTTGGCTGCCGCCGCCAACAAAGGCCACAACACCGATGCCCTCGATCTCACCGAGGGAGGCCAAAGACGAAGCCAGCTCAACCCTTGCCTGTGCCGGCAACATCATAGCGGATCCCGCCGCCATGGAAAGGCTCTCGGCACGCGCCGTGTCGCCAGCATTGAGCGTCACCGTGTGGCTGCCCAACACCGTCACGTCGTTGGAAGGCGATGGCACACAGCCACAGTCCCAAGTAGAGGCTTCCGTCCATGGACCGGATTGCACAGTGGCAATGGGATCACCAGCGGAATTGCTGTTGGAGGGCTGGGCCATCAGGGCGATGGCCGGGACCATCATCAAAGAAAGAAATGCAGACTTCATACAGGCCCTTACGGCCCGAAACCGAAGAGGGTTACACTCCGAGCCAGTAGCGAATGAAAACGACCCCAGCAGACATTACCGAGAAGGCATACACCGCCACCTTTGTCCAACGCTTGCCCGGAGGCATCAACCAGGGCCAACTCCAAGCGGCCAAAAAGGCCAGCGCGCCTGGAAACGCAGCCCCCCCGTTAAAGTGGGCCTCTGTCATTGACCAATCCCATGCTTCCGTAAGGAGGAGGAACAGCACACCCAACAGGCCCGCCCATTGCGTCAACTGTCGCGAAAACCGCTGCTGGGCGGTGGCTGTGCGTAAGGACCGCTGTCTGGCCATCCAACCAACGGCTGTGGGCACGGCCAGCCAGAGGGTGACCAACAGCACACCCGGAGCCAACTCAGGGCGCCACGCCCAAAATGGCCGCAAAGCACCCTCTGTCAGCCACACAATGGTGCCCGTCAACAACCATGGCGCCGCCAGCCCCAGCAGCAATGCCAAGATCTCTTCCTCTCCGGGACGCCGCACCAGCAACATGGCCACCATGAACGCCGGCAGCAAAGGCCAAGCGGAGGCTTCCAAGAGCACACCGGCACACCACCACATTGCAATGAACATGAATGTTACCGGTCTCCGCTCGCCCTCTCTCAATGTCAACACCTTCCGCAGCCCTTGAAAGAAGCAAGGAAACACCCACCACGTCGCATCGGCCATCATGCCCAGCGCCGGTGTCGCCACCAATACCCAGACCCACCCTGGAATGCTGCCCGGCCGGGTGCGCATGCCCGATTCCAAGTGCATTTGATGCAGCAACCAGGCGGAAACGCAAATGGCCAACAGTGCGGTCCATGAATGGAGCTCCACCAGGTTCAAACCGCACATTCCGAGGAACAGCGCCAATCCTGAAAGGGGGACAAAAGCCCAAGCGACAGGTTGATTCGAATTCAGAATGCTCAGCATGCCGAAAGGTGCCTATTTTCGCGGCAGCAAATCGCCCCCATGAACCTCCAGGAGCTCATTACCCCCGCGGCCAAGTTCATCGAATGGACTTTCGAGACCGTGTTGGTCCCCATCAGCAGCCCTTTCAATCTCGCCGTCATCGTATTGATTGTGAGCGGCATTGCCTTGTGGCTGCGCCGCCAGGGGAAATTTACTGCTGAAGCCCGCCAGAACGGCGGCATCATCTGAGTCGCGATCGCGGCAATCACGCGATTGTTCCGATGTCGGAACGGTGCGTCTTTCCCTCGAATTGCACCGCCTCAGCGAGGGCATAGGCCTTCTCGGCGGCCTGTTTCACATCCGCCCCCATGCCTACGCAGGCCATGACCCGGCCGCCTGCCGTCACTGTTTGACCCTCCTTTTTGGTGGTCCCTGCGTGTACGAGCTGTTGGCCTGGGGCCATCTTGAAGGCGCTGTCCAGCGTTATGGGGGCGCCCTTTTTGTAGTCGCCCGGGTACCCTTTGCTCGCGAGGATGACGGCCGTTGCAGCCTTGGGCGACAACGTTACATCGATTTCCGAGAGCAGTCCACTGGCCAGGCCGTCCATGAGGTGCAGCAAGTCCGTCTCCAGCAGAGGCAGTACGATTTGCGTTTCAGGGTCGCCCAACCGGCAGTTGTACTCGATGACATAAGGGTCGCCTTGCACCTTCATGAGTCCGAAGAAGAGGAAGCCACTGTATGGAATCTCATCGCGTTGAAGGCCGCGAATGGTGGGGATCACCACTTGGTTCTTGACCTTTTCCATGAATTCCGGAGTCACGTGAGGGACAGGACTGATCGCGCCCATACCGCCCGTGTTGGGCCCGGTATTGCCGTCTCCGATGCGCTTGTAATCCATGGCCGGTGAAAGCAGCCGCCAAGCATGACCGTCGGTGACGGCAAACATGGACACCTCGACACCTTTGAGAAATTCCTCAATGACGACCTCCCGCCCAGCTGCGCCAAAAGCCTCTCCGCGGGTCATGGAACGCACTGCGGATTCAGCTTCACTGAGCTGCTCGGTCACAATCACCCCCTTGCCGGCCGCCAGTCCGCTCGCCTTGACGACATAGGGCGGCTTCATCTTCTTGAGAAACGCCAACGCTTCGCGCACCTCACCCTTTCCGAACGCACCGTATTTGGCGGTTGGAATGCGGTGGCGGTGCATGAATTCCTTGGAAAACTTCTTGCTGCCTTCGAGCGCAGCGCCCGCCTTCTTGGGGCCGATCACGGACACATGCGCGACGCTCTTGTCCTTCGCAAAATGATCCGCAATTCCCGCCACCAATGGCGCTTCTGGGCCCACTACGACCATGTCGATTCGTTCAGTCTTGACGAATTCGACCACCGCCGGAAAGTCCATAGGGTCCAAGGGCACGTTGGTGCCCAATTCTTCCGTTCCAGCATTGCCGGGGCCGAAAAAGGTGGCATCCAACAATGAGCTGTCCGAGATTTTTAGCCCGATGGCATGCTCCCGTCCACCAGATCCAAGTATGAGTACACGCATGGCACCTCAAAACTACCTTCGCCCCGCCGCGGGTCGCGGCATTGTTTTCAACAGCTGACCACAAGTGCTCACCAATTCGACCTTTGCACTGCCTTTTTCGTGAACCCAGACACGTCCATATCGCCCCGATCCTCCTCCGATGCGCGCCCGCGGCTCAGCGTGGTGGTCATCACGCGCAATGAAGTGAACAACCTGCCGAGGCTCCTCGACGCTGTCAAGGGTTGGGCCGATGAAATCGTGGTGTTCGATTCTGGCAGCACGGATGGCACTGTCGCTATCGCAGAAGCCGCTGGCGCGGTGGTGGTCAATTGCCCTTGGGAGGGATGGTCCACCACGAAAAACAAGGCCAACGCCGCTGCACGAGGCGAGTGGATCCTGAGCCTCGATGCGGATGAGGCACCCGACAAGGCCTGTGCTGAAGCCATTGCCGCGCATATCGAGCAGGGCGCCCGAGATGCACAGGGCGCCTGGCGCGTGGGTGAAATCAACCGGCTCACGCGCTATTGCGGAAGTTGGGTGCGCCACAGCGGTTGGTTTCCCGACCGAAAAGTGCGGCTGTGGCCGCGGGGTGCTGCCCGGTGGGAAGGGGCCATTCACGAGGTCCCTGTATTTGAGGATGCAGTCCGCGTTTCTAGGCTGAGCGGCATCGTAGAACACCACAGCTACCCCTACCGCGCCGACCACCTTTCGCAAATCGAAAAATTTGGTCAGGTCTGGGCGCAAGACCGCTTCGAGCGTGGACATTCCACCGCACTGCCATTGGTGCTGGTGAAGGTTTGTGCACAATGGCTCAAGACCTTTGTGGTCAAGCGTGGATTCCTCGATGGCGCTACTGGTTGGACCATCGCCCGACTGAGCGCCTGGGCCACGTGGCGGAAACACGCACGGCTCCGACAGCTTCACCGCGTCGGCATTCCCGAGCCCAGCCGCATCCTCGTGGCGCGCACAGATGCCCTCGGAGACTTGGTGCTCACCTTGCCGATGTTGGCCGCCTTGAAGGAGCGGTTCCCGCAAGCCCAAGTCAACCTCCTCGTGCGTCCTTATGCAGCAGATGTCGCGCGCGCCGCGCTGCATGTAGACGAGGTGCACTGCTGGACAGAGGCCATGGCCCAGGACCCCTTGGGCGCCGGCGCAGCGGCCATGAAGTCGTGGCAGCCAGACGCTGTCGTGTTTGCCTTTCCCGATGCTGCTGCCGTTCAAGCGAGCGCCAAGGCGGCGGTCCCCATGCGCATCGGCACCGGGCGGCGTTGGCATACGCTGACCCGACTCACCCACCGCAATTGGGACGGCCGCAAGGAATCTGGCGGCCACGAGGCTTGGCATGGATTGCGGCTTTTGATGCCCCTCGGCATTGAGCCTTCCTCAGCGTACCGGCAGACAGTACTCCTTAGCGCGCCAGCTCCGGAAGGGGCGGTGCAAACCTTGCTGGACACCATGGCAGATGCGCCCATTCTACTCCACCCCGGCTCCCATGGAAGCGCGGGCAATTGGGCCCCGGAACGGTTCGCCCAGCTGGCCGTTCTGCTCGCTGAAAAAGGGCACACCGTAGGCTTTACGGGAACGGCCCAAGAAGGCGAGGACTTCGCTCCATATCTGCCATCAGGGGCGCACATCCATGCTTTGTTCGGGCGATTGAGCCTGCACCAATTGCTGGCCCTCCAATCACAGGCCCGCGCCGTTGTCGCTTCGAGCACCGGACCGCTCCATACGGCGACGGCCTTAGGAACGCCCGGAGTAGGGCTCTACGGCACACGTGCCCCCGAATGGGCGGCGCGTTGGGGCCCCATTGGACCGCATGTGACGGTATTGGATGCGGCCGAACTGGACAGCGACGGTCACTTGGACATCGCCGTTGAAACGGTCCTGGAGGCCGCCATTTCTAGTGGTCTTCCCCGCGCAGCGCAATCAGGACGCCAAACACCAACGCCATGACGGCCAAAGTCACGCCCGCTTGGGTTTCCAGCGTGTCTTCGGTCAGACAACTGATCGCCAACAAAAGCACGCCCGGGCGTGCTTGAGGATATGTCCACGCCGACCAAAAGGTCCACAGCAACAATCCAAGGCCCAATACCCCCAAAGACAACAGGAAGGTGAGGTACTGGTTGTGGGGACGCTTTCGGCCCTCAATGGGCCATTCCGGGTATGACCGGTCAAATGCAAAGCCCATTTGTTGCTTGACGCTTCCGGATCCGGCGCCCAGCACTTTTTGGTGCCAAGGCAGCCCTTTCCAAGCTTCAATGGCCATTTGGGCGTAGACGCCGCGCGCCAAGATGCTGGCATTGGGTGAGCGGCGGCCATCCCACCATTGGCCCCAATTGAACTTGAAGCGGTTCCAACGCTTGGCCCACGGACCACCATTCAATTCAACCACCGAGGTCACCCCGCTCCCGATGGCTTCCACCTCACCATCTGAAAGTGCAGCGATGCCCTCGGCATCCTTCGGGAGTGCCTTGGACGTCAAAAACCGCAACAGTGCCCCCTCAATTCGCTCCATTGGCACCGTGCTGCGTTTGCGCCAGGATGAGCGCAACTCTCCCCATGCCACGCAGGTCCATACAAGGTTCCCGTTTTCGGTGACGCTCCGGTCCAACTTGTGCATGTAGGGCTCTCCACCTTTGGACCGCTCGGGCAATGCCGTCTCATCGGGGAGGGCTGTGGGCAACGACCAAAACAAAAGCAACGCGGACAGCAACGGTAAGGACAGCATCCACAATGATCGGCGGTATACGGCGCCCCCAGAAGGCCATGAAAGGATCGCTTCGGAATGGCCCAGCAACCTCAGCCGCAGGGCCGGTAGCCACCACGGAGAGAGGAATACACCCATGGCCAGGCCCGTAAGGCTTTGGGTCCAGCTCCAGGTGATGAGGGCTCCAATCAGGCAGACCGCGTTCCACTTTCCACCCAAATAATGGGCCACCCAAGGCAACAACAGTGCCCACCACAGTCCAAAACGAATGTGGGAGATGAAGCGGGATGAAGACCTGCCACCATTGGGTACCCCGTCCAAAACATCCAACACGACCATTGAAGCTGTCGCCAATGCTGCAGAAAAAACCGCCAGCCGTAAAACGGATTGAACCTCGCGAGAAGAAAATCCAATCGCCTGCCTTGCCATGCCAATCATGATGCCACCGCCCAGAACGAGCGGCAACTTGACCCTCACATCGTGCAATGCTGCGGTGCCATTTCCTCCCCAAATGACCGATACGAGCGACAAGGACACCAACAAGATCAGGGCCCAGCCCGCGTGCTCCATTGCACGGTGAGCAGGATTGGGGCGGCTTCCTTCCTTGAGTTTCTCCTGACTGATCGACGTTAGCCCCAAAAAAATGGCCGCAATGCTCATAAAAGCATTGGACCACGGGAACGCCAACACCAGACACCGCCAGGCCCAAACCCAAGGAATGACCGGGAAGTATTTCTTTTTCATTCGCGGGATGGTCCTGACGCCTCGCTGTCAGTTTGGCCCCAGCCGATCACTTCGGACATCTCATCGCCAAACACAGCCAATGCCCGGTCCACTGTAGGGTCCATGGTGAGGCTGCGCTCCACCATGCCCGCTGCGTAGTGAAACCGCAGGACGACCTCTTCCTCGAGGGTTTGCCGGATTTCTGTCTCGAACAAGTCCAAATCGCGCTTGAGGTTGGGCTCCAAAGCCGCCCTCAAATTTTCAATCGGCGTCTTGGCCACAGCATCGTATTGCTCCAACTCCACCACATTGCGCAGCTCTTCGAGCACCTCCATGCTTTCTGTGCTGTAGGCAAAACCTTCAGCCTCCAAATACGTGAGGAAACTGCTCCAGTCTGCCGCTGACATCGCATAAGACAATGGGTCGGGAACGTCCGTGCTGTCCAATCCCGCTGCCACCTTGGTCGCAAAGTGGAACACTTCGTATTCCTCGAGCAGCCGCTGCAAAACGGTAGACATGAACGGCGTCTCTACTTCGATGTCCGGTTGTATGCCGCGCCCCTCAATGACAGGGCGACCACCCTTGGTCTGAAATGTGCGCAACAGCGTGTCGGAGACCGCTTTGGCCTTGCCTTTGGCGTCCCGCTCACCGCCGTAATCCAAACGCTGGATGCAGCGCCCACTGGCGGTATAGTACTTGGCCACCGTCACCTTCAAGCGCGTGTTGAACGCCATATCCTTGGTCTGTTGGACCAGTCCTTTTCCGAAGCTTTCCATCCCCACGATGACCGCACGGTCGAGGTCTTGCAAGGTTCCGCTGACGATTTCCGACGCACTCGCCGATTGGCCGTCGATGAGCACCACCAACGGCAGCTCTTCCGCCGTGGGTTTTCCCAAGGCTTTGTATGATTTGTTCCAGTTTTCGCTTTTGCCGCGGGTCGATACGATTTCCGTTCCCTTGGGTACAAACAGGTTAACAATGCTCACGCTCTCCTTGAGCAATCCGCCGCCGTTGCCGCGCAAGTCCAGCACCAACTGTTTCATGCCCGCCGAATCGCGTAAGGACATGAGGGCCTTGCGGACTTCACCAGCTGAGCCACGGGTAAACTTAGAGAGGTAGATGTAGCCCGTGGTGTCGTTGAGCATGCCTGAATAAGGGACCGCTTTGACCCGCACTTTGGCGCGCTCCACCTTCACATCCATTGTTCCGCCCCCAAAGGGACGCTCGATCCGCAAGGACACCTCACTTCCCGACTCTCCTTTGAGCAGGTCGCCGACGTCGTCGCCTTCCAGACCATCGTCCAATGACTGGCCATCAATGGCCACGACGACATCACCAGGCTGAAGCCCAGCTTGTTGGGCCGGATAACCCTCATACACCTCCACGATGGTCGTACGGCCGTCAATGGGCTGAACCAAGGCGCCAATGCCGCCATACTCCCCCGTGTTCATGAAGCGCAGGTCCTCGATGCGGGACTCTGGGTAGTACACGGTGTAGGGATCCAATTCGTCCAGCATGGCATCAATGGCCACACTCATCAAGGTCCCTGGCTCCGGCTCCTCCACATAAAACTCATGCACCCCCTTGAACACAGAGGTCAAAATTTCGAGGTGTTTGGTGACCTCGAAATAGGTGCCCGGCAAGCGCGCAGCCTGCAATCCCACAAACGCGGTCACAGCAGCCATCACCAACGTCATCGCCCAACGGCGGAATCCCATCGTCTTCATCCTTGTTCTGTAGCTGCGCCAGCTTGTGCCATGCGGTTCAACAATTTGACCATGCCGCGTTCCATGTTGCTCAACGTGGGGAGGTCCTTCCCTACAAAGATGAGCACCACGGCGCATTGGTGGCCTGCTGGAATCTCGGCTTCAAAAGCGGCCCGATGCTGGCGCCATGCTTCCCGCATCAGGCGCTTGATTTTATTTCTGTCCACTGCGCGCTTGAATCGGCGTTTGCTCACTGTAAATGCCACGCGACTGGGGGCGGGCCCGTCGGGCGGCGTCAGTGCAAAGCGGGCAATCAAGGGAAAGCCCTTGGCGGTATGTCCTTCTGAAAAAACCCGGTCCATGACGACACGGCGCTTCAAGCTGCGGTCCCGCCCTTGTCCGAAATCCGGACCCTGCGCAATGGAGTCCTTTGCGCTCAGTCCTTGCCTAAAATGTGGTTCTCGATCGCCATGCTCATCGACGGCGCTTTGGGGTTCGGGGCACCAACATCAATGCGCAAGGACCGGTTTTCAGCGGCTTTGCGTGTGGTGGGGCCGAAGACCGCAATGCGCGTCTCACCCTGTTCGAAATCCGGGAAGTTCTTGTAAAGGCTCTCGATTCCACTGGGGGAAAAGAACACGAGCATGTCGTACTTGACATCCGACAAATCCGACAAATCACTGCAGACGGTCTTGTACATCACCGCCTTGGTAAAGTCGATGCCCGCCTCGTCCAGTGCCTTGGGGATACTCGGCTTCAAAATGTCGGCGCAGGGAAGCAAAAACTTCTCCTTTTTGTGCTTTTTGATGGCGTCCATCAACTCCGCAAACCTCAGCTGTCCGTGAAAAATCTTCCGCTTGCGGTAGACGATGTACTTCTGCAGATAGTGGGCTGTAGACTCACTGATGCAAAAATACTTGGTGCTGTCGGGCACATCGTAGCGCAGTTCGCCAGCCATGCGGAAATAGTGGTCCACGGCATTGCGAGAAGTGAAGATGATGCAGTTGTGCTCGGCCAGATCAACCCTGTCTTGTCTGAACGTCTGGCCATCGACCCCTTCGACATGAATGAAGCTCCGAAAGTCAATTTTCAGCTTGTGCTTCGCGGCCAAATCAAAGTAGGGCGACTTTTCAGTCGCGGGCTTGGGTTGCGAAATCAGAATGGTCTTGACCTTACTGCCCATGAGAATTTACCATTGCCAGGCGCGGATGAGGACCGCAATTGGGAGAAATTCGAGGGCGCAAAGGTAGAAAAACCCTTCCACGGGAAAGCGTTGAAGCCTCGGGATGCGCTCGAAAGACCTGCGATGCCGCATCAGCCAGCCGATTGCCCATACCGCCCCAGCGGTCCACAGACCAAAAAGCGAGGGTTCATACCCCCAAATGGTCATGAAAAGACCCAAAGGTGCGAGTGCCCAAGCCGTCGACTCAAGGACATATCGGTGGCCCATTGCCCATTCTCTGCCCACCACTTCTCCAGAAGAGATGCCTTCCCAAATGCGGGCAGCGCACCAGCGTATGGCCATGAGCACCCACCACAGAAAAAACAGCCGAAACACACCGTCAACGGTCAAGTCCATCCGCTGCGATTGCGCCAGCATGCCACTCAAGCCCAACGATACTGCTAAACCCGCCATTGAATTCTGGACCCAACCTGAATACCATGGTGCCGTGAAGTCCCCACGGGACTGCAACAAGAGTCTGTAATCGGTCCAGGCCCAACCCAGATGGACGAAATACCGGGGGCTCCACTGTCTGAAAACCGCGAACCCCAGCGCAACGACGCACCATCCCGCCCACCACCAATTGGGCGGTGCCCACTCCGTGATCCGTGCGGCCCCTTCAAACATCGTTCGAATGTCGTGCAATCCACTTTGAATCGTGCCACCATCCATAAGGTTTATCCATGTCCGGGGACGTCTACGACAAAGCGACGTTTGCCCCGGCAAAGGCCGCCCCACCAGCGCACCTCCCAGAGCATGAGCCCGGGAAGCACAGGCTGCCCTCCTGCATCTGTTCCCGCCCAAGACCATTGGCCCTTAGGCAGTACATCTTCGATCACCACATGTCCCCTCAAATCGCCAGAAGGCCAGCCGATCATTTTGAGCCCAATGGCCCCGCCAGCATCAGGAAGGGACCACTGAAGGCCAGGAAGCACTTGGTGCAGGTTGGGTCCCTGCATCAGCTCTACCTCCCCACATTCGGTGGTCAAGGGTGTTTGGCGCTGACAGCCGGGTGAACCCCTATCTGGTGACGGCGTCCAGTCCCCCGGGCCGGGGCCAGATCGAATCCATGCCCAGCCGTCTTCGGACCACCACCACGGGCCTTTCAACCCGGGACCCCACTGCACTTCATCCATTGTGGCCCCAGCAACGTTCGGCAGGCGGATGGACAGCTGTCCTTCTTCATCATTGAGGGCAGACCAGCCATCAGCAGACCAACACGCAGGACCACTCATCGGCAGTCCGTGGGCCATCCACTTGGGACACCTTCCAAAGGCCGCGACATCACCAGGCAACAGCACCAAGCTCTGCTGCGGGGGCACCCAAGTGTCCCAATCTGAGGGCGCGGGAAAACGCGCAGTTGTCGCCTGAAGTCCCGCCAACTCGATCGGTTTCTCCCCGCAATTCAAGACCTCCACGAACTCGCTGCCCTTTTCTGTTGCGTTCCACATCATCTCCGAAATGCGCAGACAAGGCACGGCCGCATCCAACGACCCGCTGCTGGCCACCGGACACTGTACCGGCACGGTCACGCGCCTCCCTGAATCCTCGGTGACCACAACCTCCAGCATAGCATTTGGGTCCCAAGGGGTGGACGCATTCCAAGAGAGGCCAACCGCGCTGGGCCATTCGCCAACGGGCGCTGCGGTCAGTTCTTCAGTCGATGCCCAGCGCAAGGTTGGGATATGGGCGACGTATCGGTCCAAATACACCCACAACTGAGGGCCGGACCCATTGTCTGAGGGGCATCCAAATCCGCGAATCGCGAGCGGGGCGGCTTCAGCTGATTCTTGGCCTGAAGTCTGCCATACCGGCCCTGTCCGCACCAAAGGCAAGCCGCTGCCCGCCCATTGGGGGGCGTCGTGGTCGCAAGGACTCCACGCCGTAGCCGCCACCCTTGAACCCAGCGGCAGAGAAATGGTGAAACTGCCGCCGTCATTTGGCATCCCGGGCCAATCCACAAATGCGTCTGCCGAGAGCCACACTACGCTGTCCGGCAGCAGCCGGGTTCTTCGACGCAATTTGGCCCCCTCAAACGACCACGGACCTGCATCCACCACGTGACCGGAACGATTCAGCAAGGCCAAAGCCTCTGATGACATGAACGGGTCTCCCGGCAGGGGATCTGCCATGACTCCGACCACCTCCACTGCACCCGCATGCCGGTCCCGCAGCAATGGCCCTGTCAACATGCGCGGTGTATCTGCATGCCAGCACCCTGAAATGGGGCCCACGGTGATGGGGATCTGGCCGCCCTCTGCACCCAAAGGCCAATCTGGACGGGCATCCCATTCCACCCTCACCACCGAATCTGACCGCCACGTCAGCTGGGCTGCATTTCCGCCTGCCCATCCTCGGGCCTGCAACATGCTTATGGGATTCACAGCAAAGCCCAGATACCAATCCAGTGCGCCCGCCCCCCTCGGCACCAGACGGTCGGGATGGCGCGCAACGGCCAACACACTGTCCAACGATGGGATGGCTGGCTGACCGCCTGATGTCAGAGGAGCGCGATACGGGTCCATGCCCCATGACCACAAGTGTTGGTTTTCGCCCGATCCGCAAGCCCCGAGGTCCGACCGCATCAATGGCCGACCCCCGCCGGAAAGGGCCGCAGCGTCGTAAGACATGGCATCCAAAACGGCACCCCCTCCTTCAGTGACCACCACGGTGCCGCCGCCGTTGACCAAGGCGGGCCATGTCGCCATGGGCAGCGGATGCGCCGTTCCAAAGTCAAAACTGAGGCTGTCGGCCGCGCGGTGGGCCACCAATACCGTGCCCGCTGCCCAGCAACTGTCTGGCAAAAGGCGCTCGTGGCCATTCCACCCGATGGTCACGCCCTGTGACGAGACGCAGCTGCCCTGCCCGGCCTGCGCCATAAGCGCCACAAACTCCGCTTCAGGGGCTCCCTGTGGAGGCGTGGGGTCAGGGTGGATGGATGTCAGCACCCATTGACCACACACAGGCGCTGTGATCAAAAGCGGCAAGAGTCCTGTCATGGCCCCCAGCCGCCGCCAGCATCGCGCGGAGCTCTGCCCTTCTGCCCCGAATATCCATTGCAACTGCATCATGCCGCAACCTCTTAACTTCGCTCCGTCCTTGGGACACGCAGGCAAACCAAGGCTCCTCGCCTGCAAAGCGGCCCCGAGACCATCACATTTTCCGACTGAACACCGCACCATGTCACCCTCTACTCACGGACGCACCGTCGCTGTCATCGGCGCCACAGGACTGGTTGGACGCACCATGCTCGCCGGCTTGGCCGCACGCAAATTCCCCGTCAAGACGCTGCTCCCGGTTGCAAGCAGCCGTTCGCTCGGCACCAACATCGAATTCAAGGGACAGGAAATCCCTGTCATCAGTGTGGAGGAGGCTGTTGCGCTGCGCCCCGACATCGCCTTGTTCAGCGCAGGCGGTGATGTCAGTCGCCAATGGGCCCCTGCCTTCCAGGAGGCGGGCACCACTGTGATTGACAACAGTTCAGCATGGCGCATGGACCCCAACGTCCCCTTGGTGGTCCCGGAAGTCAATGCAGACGCCATTGGTGATGCGCGGATCATCGCCAACCCCAACTGCTCCACCATCCAATTGGTCATGGCGCTCAAGCCGCTACATGACCGGTTCCTCATTCGCCGGGCGATTGTGAGCACCTACCAGAGTGTTACCGGCACCGGACAGGCCGGTATCGACCAACTCAATGGCGAACGGGATGGCGACCACGCCACCCGCGTCTACCCCCACCCGATCGACCGCAACTGCCTGCCCCATTGTGATGTTTTCCTCGAAAACGACTTCACGAAGGAGGAAATGAAACTTCACCACGAAACGAAGAAAATCCTCGGCGACGGTGAAGTTCAGGTCAGCGCAACTGCCGTGCGCGTCCCTGTGGTGGGTGGTCATTCGGAAAGTGTCTACCTCGAACTGGAGCGGTCTTTCAGCGTCCCAGACGTCAAGGAAGCCCTCCAGCTCATGCCAGGACTCATCATCCAAGATGATCCCATGGCCGACATCTATCCCATGCCTGTGAAAGCCGCGGGCAAAGACGAGGTGTTTGTGGGCAGAATCCGCCGCGACCTGAGCGAGCAGCAAGGACTGCACATGTGGATTGTGTCCGACAACCTCCGCAAAGGAGCGGCCACCAATGCCATCCAGATTGCGGAATACCTCCAAAAATCAGGGCGCTTCCGCAAATGAGGGGCACGAGGCTTACCCCCATTTGGTTGCTCGGCGCCTTCCTCTTCGCTGGACCTGAAAGGGTGCTGGCCCAAGACGACCCCTGTACCCTCTTGCCTGACCCTGGTCCCTGTGAAGCGGCGATTCCCGCTTGGTATTTCGACCAGGAATTTGGCGCTTGCACGCCGTTTTCTTGGGGGGGATGCGCAGGGACGGTGCCGTTCGAAACGCTCGAGGACTGTCTCGCTGCGGACTGCACGAGCGGAGCTGGATTGAGTGGTCTGTGCGACTCCATATCCATTGACGTTCAGCTCGTGGGCGACGGCGAAGTAGGCCGCATTGAAATCTTGGTCGACCCCGATTACACCACCCCTTATTGGTTCGGCTATGCCGGATTTGCCCTGTTCGACATGGAGGACAACCTGCTCGCCGCGGAAGATGTGTCCACCGCCCCCAACGCGTTTGGTTTTGACGGCATGGTCGAGCCCCATGTTCGCTTTCTCGAATACCAAAACGGTGTAGATCTGAGCACTCTCTCGGCGCCTTTTGAATTGGAGCTCAGGCTGTACGAAGGATGGATGGCCGGCCAAGTGACCGAGCGGTGCCAATGGTTGTGGACGTCATTCGGAGAGACCAATGACATCCCCGAAATGCATCCTGACGCAGCTTCAGCCCGTGGCAAGATGTACGACCTCTTGGGACGTGCAGCCACGCCTGCACCAGGCGTGCTGTTGATTGAGCGCCGCCCTGATGGGCAGGTAAAAAAGGTGGTGATCACCGAATAATATCGCCGGGCTCAGCCCCTTCATCGGGCGTCACAAAGCGCAGCCCCCCGTCTTCGGTAGAGGCCATCAACACCATGCCTTGTGAGAGCACCCCGCGGATTTTTCGCGGTGCCAGGTTTGCGAGCAAAACCACCTTTCGGCCCACCACCTCTTCTGGGGTGAAGTGTTCCGCGATTCCGCTGACCACCGTGCGCTCATCGTAGCCGGTGCGAACGGTCAACTGAAGCAGCTTGTCGGCGCCCTTCACTTTTTCCGCAGTCAACACCTCTGCCACCCTCAAGTCCATGGACTGAAAGTCGTCAAATGTGGTCTCCGCCTTTTCGGGCTCCACATCGCGCAGCCCCTCCAACTCGGGGCCCAGCTTGGATTGTTGTTCTTCCACCTGTTCGTCTGTGATCTTCTGAAAGAGAATGGGCAAGGTGCCCAATGGCTGTCCCGCGGCCACCAATGCGCCGCCAGCAGCGTCCCATGGCAAAGCCGCCGTGCCCAAGGCTTCTGCGAGGCGGGAGGCTGTTTTGGGCAAGAAGGGGCCGAGTACAATGGCCGCATTGGCCGTCACCTGCAACGCAAGGTGCAGGATGTCGGCGGCGCGCGAGGGGTCCGTCTTGGCGACTTTCCAAGGCTCCTCCTCGGTGAGGTACTTGTTGCCGGCCCGAACAAGGCCCATCGCATGCTGCAGAGCGTCCCTGAAACGGTAGCGCTCGATTGCCGACCCTACCGCGTCCGGCGTCTGTTGCATCAGGTCCAACAACGCCTGGTCCACCGCGGTCCATTGGCCAGAAGCGGGAGGGACCTTGCCGTCGTGGAATTTGCCACTCAGGACGAATACGCGGTTCACGAAATTGCCCAATACGTCGGCCAATTCGTTGTTGACCCGCGCCTGAAAATCAGGCCAGGTGAACTCCGCATCCTTCTGCTCGGGCATGATGGAAGCGAGGACATAGCGCATCTCATCGCTGCGCCCTTCGAAGTCGTCGACATACGCCTTGGCCCACACCGCCCAATTTCTTGAGGTTGAAATCTTGTCGCCTTCGAGGTTCATGAATTCGTTGGCCGGAACATTGTGCGGCAACAGGTAATCGCCGTGCTCCTTGAGCAAAATCGGGAAGATGATGCAATGGAAGACGATGTTGTCCTTGCCGATGAAGTGCACCAGCTGCGTGTCCTTGTCTTGCCAATATGGCTTCCAGTCCATGCCCTTTTTGGCTGCCCAATTGCGTGTCGCTGTGATGTAACCCAATGGGGCGTCGAGCCACACATAGAGCACTTTTCCATCCGCGCCTTCGACGGGTACAGGCACTCCCCAATCCAGATCGCGCGTCATCGCCCGGCTCTGCAAACCACCGTCAATCCAACTCCGGCATTGCCCCAGCACGTGGGACTTCCAAGCCTTGGGGTCGTGGTGGGCTTCTCCATCCAACACACCGTCCTGGAGGTAAGTCCTCAGCCAATCCTCATGGCGGTCCATGGGCAAATACCACAACGTGGTTTCACGCAATTCAGGTGTTGCGCCGCTCAAGGTGCTTTTCGGGCCGATGAGCTCTTCCGGAGACAAGGCTGAGCCGCACTTCTCACACTGATCCCCGTACGCCTTGTCATGCTCACATTTCGGGCACGTTCCCTGTATGTATCGGTCCGCCAGAAACTGCTGCTCCACGGGATCGTAAAACTGCTGCCGGGTCTCTTCCGTGAAGGCCCCCTTTTCCAGCAGCTCCAGAAAAAACGACTGCGCAAAAGCATGGTGTTCCTCGCTGGAAGTCCGGTCATAGTGGTCAAATGCAATGTCCAGGCCTTGAAAGGCTGTCTGCATTTCCTCGTGGTATCGGTCTACGATGGCGCGGGGGGTGGTGCCCTCTTTTCTGGCGCGCAATGTGATTGCTGCACCGTGTTCATCTGAACCACACACCCACACCACATCGCGCTTTCGGGCGCGCAAATAGCGGACATAGATGTCGGCAGGCAAATACGCACCGGCGATGTGACCGATGTGAATGGGCCCATTGGCGTAGGGCAAAGCCGATGTAACAAGGGTGCGGGCGGGCTGCTCGGACATGGGGAGCGAAGGTAAACCGCGCCAAGAGGTTCAGAACATTGTTCCAGTGGATCAATGCCGAAAGCCTGGCGGGCTTTGGAGAGCCCTTGATCAAAAGACCCCCGTCTGAAACCGACAAAAGCGTTTTAATCTGTGTGGTCAACAAAAGCTTGACATCCTCCCAAGGCCCCGGCTCGGCTATCTTCGTCGACATGTACGGTTCAATGAAAAACCACCTGCAAGCTGAGCTTGCCTCCATCAAGGACGAGGGCTTGTTCAAGGAGGAGCGGGTCATCAACTCGGTTCAAGACGCCTTAATCACCCTCGAGGACGGGAGTGAAGTATTGAACTTCTGTGCCAACAATTACCTCGGTCTTTCCTCTCACCCGCGCGTTGTCAATGCCGCCAAACAAGCGATCGACGATCGTGGGTTCGGTATGTCTTCCGTCCGTTTCATCTGCGGTACCCAAGACATTCACAAGACGTTGGAACGCGCCATTGCGGACTTCCATGAAACCGAGGACACCATCCTGTACGCGGCGGCTTTTGATGCCAACGGCGGCGTCTTTGAGCCCTTGCTGACAGCGGAAGACGCCATCATCTCGGATTCGCTCAATCACGCGTCCATCATCGATGGCGTTCGGCTGTGCAAAGCAGCCCGCTACCGCTATGCCAACAATGACATGGCTGACCTCGAAGCCCAGCTGAAGGCCGCCCATGAGGCGGGCCACCGCTTCAAGGTCATCGTGACGGACGGGGTGTTTTCCATGGATGGCTATGTCGCCCAGATCGACCGCATCTGTGACCTTGCGGACCAATACGACGCGCTGGTGATGGTCGATGAGTGCCACGCAACAGGGTTCATCGGAAAAACCGGCCGCGGGTCCATCGAACTGCGGAACGCGTTGGGCAGGGTGGACATCATCACCGGGACACTGGGCAAAGCCCTGGGAGGCGCCATGGGTGGGTTTACCACTGGACGCGCTGAAATCATCGAAATCCTGCGCCAACGCAGCAGGCCCTATTTGTTTAGCAATTCTCTGGCTCCAAGCATTGTAGGCGCAAGCATCGAGGTGTTTAAGATGCTGGATGAGACCACCGAATTGCGCGACCGCTTGGAGGACAACACCGCCTATTTCAAAGAAGGTTTACGCAAGATTGGACTGGACTTCAAAGACGGCGAAAGTGCCATCGTCCCCGTCATGCTCGGCGATGCCAAACTGAGCCAAGTCATGGCCAACGCCCTGTTGGAAGAGGGCATCTACGTCATTGGATTCTTTTACCCGGTGGTGCCCAAGGGCCAAGCGCGCATTCGCGTTCAATTGAGCGCTGCGCACACCCGCGCGCACCTCGACCGCGCCTTGGCAGCCTTTGAGAAGGTCGGCAAGGCACTCGGTGTCGTGCAGGCCATGGCCTGATTGACATGCGGGTTCTCGTCATCGGACAGGGCCTCGCCGGCACCCTTGTCAGCCACTTTGCGATCGAGCGAAGCTGGGACGTCCATGTGATCGACGCGGGCTTGCCCTCCGCTTCTGCAGTGGCCGCAGGGATGTTCAACCCCATGTCCTTCCGGCGCATAGTGCCCGTTTGGGAAGCAGAGGCTCACCTCTCTGTCATGCTGCAGACTTACCAAGCGATCGAACGTATTCTGGGCGTCACACTGCTCCACCACTTGCCCATTCACAAGGTGCTGCCCAATGCAGAATACGCAGGCATGTGGAACGATAAGCGCAGCACCATCCCTTGGCTCGAACCCCGCCAATCGGAACACGACAAAACAGGCATCGTCTCCGGTGGAGGTTGGTTGAACCTTCCCTTGCTCATCCAAGAGTGGCGATTAAGGCTGACCACTGAAGGTCGGTTTGAGGGACGCCTCAGCAACACCAACGACTTGCCCAAATCACAAGGAGGCCCCTGGGATGCCGTCGTCGACTGCCGCGGTATCGGAATCCACACGCCATCCGACCTGGTCCCGTTGGATATCCGAAAAAACCGGGGCGAACTCCTGACCATTTCGTGCCCTGAGGCCCGCGTTGGTCCCCCGGCAGAAGCCGTATTGAACTTTGGGAAATGGACCATCCCCATTGGGCAGGGTAAGTGGCGCTTAGGTGCCAGCTATGAATGGAACCGAGACGATTACGATCCCACGCCGGCTACTCAGGCGTTCCTCATCGACGCCTTGACTTCCCAAACCCCGGCCATTGGGCCCATTTCCGTTGAAGATCACCTTGTAGGAATGCGGCCCGTTTCAAAAGACCGCAGGCCCGCCGTAGGACCCTATCCTGGTGCTGCCGGTCGCTATGTGCTCAACGGATTGGGCACACGAGGCGTGCTGATCGGCCCCCGTTGGGCACAGAAACTGACACACATCATGGCAGGTACGTCACAAATAAGCCCTGAAACAGAGCCACTTAGGTTGACGCTGTCCTGATTTAAAATTCAATTTATTTTGAAACTATGTTTGTGTAGTGGACCCTACCCCTACACAGGCACTCAGCCCAGCACGCCAGCACTTCATCGCATCTTGGCCCCAAGTCCTGAAGCCCTGGTCCTTGCCCAAGGCGGCTGCCAAAATCCATGCGTTCTTGCTTTCCGCTCCAACACCTGTAACCGCGGACGACATCGTACAAGAACTCCAATTGAGCAGCGGAACTGCCAGTACGCAGTTGCGCGACCTCATCGCCCTCGGTCTTGTCGAAAAGCTCAGGATTCTAGGCGATCGTAGGCATCAGTACAAGGCCATCGCGGACCCCGCCTCCATCTTTGTGGCATTGGCTGAGGCCCGGCGTCGCCAGGCTTTCGTAGCCATGGATTCCATGGCTCCCGTCATCACATCCATCGCAGGTCAAGAAGACTTGCAATGGCTCAATACCGTGTGGCAACTGCAATCCTTGGCCAATGTCATGAACGAATGGCTTGGGGTCTGTACCACAAAAGATCCAGAATGGACCGTACGCTATATGCAAAACGCTGAAGCCAATATGCCCGATTCGTAATTCATGAAATAGTTGATTAACAATGCTTTATATACAATCAAGTTATCCCTTTTCATTCAATAAAAATTGAAATATGATTGATGGAACCATCGAAAACGCGCTGAATGACCAAATCGAAATGGAGGCGCGCAGCTCACATTTTTATCTCGCCATGGCCAGTTGGGCCGAGAATCAAGGCCTGAACGGCACCGCCGAATTTCTGTACCGCCACAGTGACGAGGAGCGCATGCACATGCTCAAACTGGTCCGGTTTGTCAATGAGCGCGGCGGAAAAGCGGTCATTCCAGCGCTAGCCTCTCCCCAAAATGAATTTTCTGGACTCCAATCGATTTTTTCCTCCTTGCTCGAGCACGAGACAAAAGTGACCGCCAGCATCAATGAGGTTGTCGATTTGTGCCTGAGCAGAAAGGACTACACCACCCACAACTTCATGCAGTGGTATGTGGCCGAACAAATCGAAGAAGAAGCCCTCGCACGCAACATCCTCGACAAGCTGTCTCTGATTGGCCAGGACAAGGGCGGACTCTACCTGTTTGACCGCGATCTCGAACAACTCAACCCTGAAGCCTGAGCGTCGGCGCGCGCGGTGTAATTTGCAAGGGTGCATCCTCGGATGATTCGATTCATACACGGCCTGACTGCGGCAAGCATGACGTGCATTTTGACCTTTGGTCAGGATGTGTCGTCGCATGCAGCTCTGCCTCTGGATGTCGCCCAACCCTTTCCCGCAGAAGTTTACTGGAATGGTGTGCCTTTCCCCACTCTTTTGACTTCCGATGTGTTGGCAGCAGACCCGGAAATTGACCGTTCCCCCATCTGGGCGGTCGTCTACGGCCGGTACCTGTGGTTGTTGGGTCGAGAGATGTTCTGGCCTGATATCTCGCGGCAAGAGCGGTTCAGGATTGCCATTGTGAATTGGCCTGATCTCGCAGAAGACTTGGGCCAACAGCTCGATGGCCGGGCCATAGCTGGAATTCCTGTGGAAGTGACCTCGCTGACGCCCAAGGAACTGGCTGGCGAGAAACAGGATTTTACCATGCTCTTCATCGGTGGAACCGGTGATGCCAGCGCGTTGGCTGGACTTACTGCCCAATTGGGGAAGTGGACCAAACGTGACCGCCGCACGGCCTTGGTCCTGACCGACGGGGCCGATGTCGAAGGAGCCGACGTCGTGTTTCGCAGATTGAAGCAAGAGCAAGGATTGTCCCTGTGTATCGCGACGGACCAAGCGTCATTGGCCTCCAAAGCGCTCAACCTCCCCCTTCATTTCATGCAACGCGCCTGCCCATGAAACGACAATACCTCATCCTTTTGGTGATGCTGGCGTGGACGGTGTGCGCGTTGCAGAACGGTGCGCATGCGCAAGGCCCCCTCACCCAAGCCGCCATCGAACTGGCGGAGGCCGGTGAGCTCGACCAGGCCCAAGACCAAATCGCGTCGGCCCTCTCCACGGCAGAAGTGGATAACCCCATGACCTGGTATGTCCAGGCCTATGTGCTCAAGGAGCTGTACATCAGAAATGGCCGAAACCCCTTGTCCCCGGAACGAAATGATGCTGTGGCCAGTGCCCGCGAGTGTTTGCGTTTAGACGCTGCACGGCGGCTCGAAAAGTGGTGGGGGCCTCTGCTGGAATTTCTCGCCGACAGCTATCTGCTCGACGTCAGGATGGACATCCAAAACGTTACGCCGGATGCCCCGGTGGAAGCCGAGCGTCGTTTTGCCGCGTACCAGGAGGTCCAGCAAATTCTGGATGCTGATTGGGACCCTCAGGAGGAGTGGGTCCTGATGCACCAGCAATTGGGCGAAACCGCCATGGCCTCGGCCTTGCTGCTTGAGTCCGCTTCGGCGGGCCCCTGGTTTGCATTGGGCACCCATCACTATCAACAGGCGGCCAGCCAGGCGCACGACCAGTACCGTTCGCTCTACAACCTCGCCGTTCACACATACAACCAAGGCGTTCGCGAATTCAAAGCGTCAGAAGACAACCTAGATGCCATGGACGCTGCGCTCAAAAGCGCGGCCGTGCATTGGCAAAAAGCCTCCGACCTGCTCGAGTCCGCCATCGCACTGAATGATGCTGACCCACAGGGCTTTGAGGCGCTTGCCATCGTGTCCACCGCACTGCTCAACCAGGACCGCATCGAGTGGTGCACTTCGCACCTCGAAGAGCTGAAAGGACGCTGACCATGCGGCAGTGGTTCCATTCCATCGGTGCGCGGATTTTTGCTGGTTTCGGCCTTTTCATCTTGGCCCTGGCCGTCTTTTTCATTCTCACCGCCCGCACCACCCGGAATCAAGCTGAATTGCTGGACAAGAGCCTGCAATGGGACCAATCCAAAGGCACGGTATCCAAGCTGCTTCAGCGCGTAGAGGCCATGCGCGCCTATGCTTTGCTCGCAGCGCGTTTGCCTGAACCGAGCCACCTGCATGTCGATGCTCACCAATCCTTGGACCGATTGCAGTCTGGCTTTGCAGAAAAACTCGATGCCCTGCGCAGCGCTGCGCCAGAGCGTGCTGAACTGCACGAACGCCTGTTTAAGCACCATCTCGATGCAGACGCCCTGTTGGATGCGCTGCAGGGACTGGTGCCCCCCGGCACGCGGAAATCGGAGTTGGAGGTGGACTTTGACCGCCTTTGGCAGGTCGACGAACTGCTCGACAACCCCTTCAAGCCGGGCGCAGATTTAACCTCCAAACTCGATTCACTGGAGTCCGGCCTGATGGTCCTCGAAGCGCATTTTTCGAACGCCGCTTCCGTCACGGACGATGCCGTAGAGGCCAGTGGCCAAAGACTGGATACACTGGTGCGGTGGATCTCCCTCTTTGTTCTGCTTGCAGGTTTGGCCATTGCTGCAGGCGTTACGAGGGCCATCCGTCAGCCCTTGCTCAAGGTCCGGGCGCGCTTGCTCTACCTCTCTCGCGGCATCGACCACCCCTTCTCCATGCCCGACCGCAAGGACGAAATCGGGGAAATGTCCCAAGCATTGGACCGCTTGGCCGATGGCCTCAAACGCACCCGGGAATTCAGCGCTGCAGTGGGTCAAGGCAAATTTGACGCGACCTATACACCGCTGTCTGAAGAAGACGTGTTGGGCAAAACCCTGCTTGCCATGCGCGATGATTTGGCGAGCTATGAGCGGGAAATGGAGGCCAAGGTGGCGGAGCGGACCGAAATACTGTCCCGACAGACCACCCAATTGGAAGCCCAAGGCGAAGAGCTCGGGCGGCTGTACAACGACCTGACCTCCAGCATCGACTACGCCCGGCGGATACAAGGGGCCATCCTGCCCAGCGAGTCGAACCGCAAGAGCGTCTTTGACCGGCACTTTGTACTCTACATGCCGCGCGATGGTGTCAGCGGGGACTTCCCTTGGTTCCATAAGCTTGATGCTTGGCGCATGTGTGCCGCTGTGGACTGCACAGGACACGGCGTCCCTGGGGCCTTCATGAGCCTGCTAGGACACAATGCACTGCAGCACATCGGCAAGGTCTACACCCAGCCTGGCAAAATCCTCGACAGGCTCAATGAAACCGCCCGCAATGTCCTGCACCGGGGCGAAGGCAGCGGGTTGGATGCTGCCGATCAGGTGCCCGATGGGATGGACATCGGCCTCATTTCCATTAATCTAGAAGAAGGCGTACTCGAATACGCAGGGGCCAACTCACCCGCCTATGTCGTGCGCGAAGGTGAGGTCATCGAATTGAAACCGGACAAGCGTGCGATCGCCAGCTTCGCACCAGGTGAACACCGGTATGCCACCCACCGCATGGAACTTCAAGACGGTGATATGGTCTACTGTGCATCCGATGGCTACGCCGACCAATTTGGTGGCCCCAAAGGCCGAAAATTCATGCGCAAGCGGTTCCGTGGCCTGCTGGCCGAAATGTCCATTATGTCAGTGGACGAACAGGAACGACAATTGCGCGACCGCATTGAGAATTGGCGACGGGAAGCCGAGGAAGACCAGGTAGATGACATCCTGGTTTGCGGGGTCCGGATTCGGATGCGCTAAAATGGGAGCAGACCGAAAGCAGACCGCGCCGCGCTTCCTGCGCAAGTTGCTCAAGTGGAGTGGCTTCAAGCCCCCTTTAGAGCAGGCCTTTGGACCCGCTAATACCGTGCTCGTATTGGCCGCGGTGATCGGCATTGTGGCGGGCATCATGGCCGTCACCCTCAAGAATGGCATCGGCTGGTTGCGTCAACTGCCGTGGATTGCAGATGGCGAACGCGGTTGGGAAGTTCGGTTCATACTGCCCACCATAGGCCTGGTGCTCACCCACATCCTGATCCGCAAGGTGTTCTCCAACCGGCATCCCGGACCTGGGATCCCGTCCACCCTCCACGCCATTTCCAAGCTGCGTGCCCGGCTGTCACGCATGTCGATCATCAGCCCGATTTCAGCCTCCTTCATCACGGTGGGTTTTGGAGGAAGTGCGGGCCTTGAGGCACCGACGGTGCAGAGCAGCGCAGCTGTGGCCAGCGAATTCTCCCGGCGATTCAACCTCGACTACCGACACCGCCTGGTTCTGATTGGATGCGCGGCAACCGCATCGCTGGCAGCCATGTTCAACGCGCCCCTGGCGGCCATCGTGTTTGCCGTGGAGGTCATCATGATCGACATGACCACGGCCAGCCTGGTGCCGCTCCTCATCGCCTCATTGTCGGCCTTGTTGACCACGGCCCTGTTCATCGATCCCAATGAATTGGTTCAAGCCGGGCGCAACCTCCCTGAATGGGACGGCGCCTTCCTCGCCTATTTGCCGTTTGCCGTGCTCTGTGGGCTCGCTTCGGTTTGGTTCAGCGCGATCTATCGCGGTACAGGACAAGTCGTGCGACGGTTCAATCACCCCGGTGCACGCATCGTGGTCGCAGGGGGCTTGGTGGGCCTTGCGCTTGTCCTGTTCCCCTCGCTGTACGGTGAAGGTTTCGAACTCATCAACGACCTATTGAGGGGGCGATTGGACCGCCTCGACCCCGTCCGCAACGGTCAGTTCATCACCAACAACACCGCAAGGGCGTTGGCCATCATGGGAGTGCTGTGGTTGTGTAAACCTGCATTGACTGGGCTCACCGTCGGTGCCGGCGGCGTTGGTGGCGTCTTTGCGCCTGCCCTGTTCAGTGGTGCCATGCTCGGCGGCATGTATTTGGCCGCAACCGACCTGATTTTTCCAGGGTGGCACCTCATTGGTGGACACTTTGTCTTGGCCGGCATGGCGGGTCTGCTGTCTGGGATTCTGCGCGCACCCCTGACTGCCATTTTCCTCGCAGCTGAAGCCAGCGGTGGATACGACCTCTTCATCCCCCTCATGCTCACCAGCGCCATCGCCTTCCAGACGGCGCGCTGGATGCGGCCCAACAGCATCTACACAGAGGAGCTGGCGGAGCGCGGCGAGCTCATCACCCACGACAAGGACAAGGCCGTGCTGACCCTGATGAAGTTGGCCGACGAGGTCGAACGGGATTTCGATGCAATCAGGCCAGACATGAACTTGGGCGAACTCGTCGAGGTCGTGGCCCGAAGCCGCCGCAACATTCACCCCGTCCTCGACCCAAGCGGCAGACTCCTGGGCATCGTGCCTTTGGAGGAAATCAGGGGGGTGATGTTTGACCGAGACCGCTACCAGGAGCTCACCGTGCGCGACCTCATGGTGGTTCCCGCAGCGACCTTGGATCTCGGTGATCAGATGGACCAGGTCATGGCCAAATTCGACCGCACTCAGGCATGGAATCTGCCCGTCATCAACGGAGGACGGTACGTGGGCTTCGTCAGCCGCTCAAAATTGTTTGGCGCCTACAGAAATTGGCTGCAGGCGGTTTCAGAAGACTGATCAGCGCAGAATCAGC
The DNA here is from genome assembly GCA_016780385.1 of Flavobacteriales bacterium. Lineage (GTDB taxonomy): Bacteria > Bacteroidota > Bacteroidia > Flavobacteriales_D > Sanyastnellaceae > UBA8752. The sequence continues at coordinate 73,462 of JADHLY010000002.1, read as the reverse complement.
AAGCGCTCCACTGCCCGCCGATCCGAGGCATTCAATTCGATGAAGTGCACCCCTGGTGCCAAGCCCTGAAGTGGAATGCGCCGTCCGCCGGTGCCGCGGAAAGCCTTTTGGAACACCAAGCGTCCCGCCGCGTCCCGCACCTTGAGTATGGCGGCGTCGCCCGGCCAGAAAGCCTCTACGGTCGACATCCCGTCACTGGGGTTTGGAAACACACGTACGGTGAGTGCCAGATCCTCCGAAAGCGCTTCGAGGCTCTGAACGTTGCCCAGCGAGTCCACTCCATAGACATTGATGTCGTCGATGAAGACATTGTTGCCTCCTTTGGATTCAAACTCGAACCGGATGCGCAAGTTGGGCACCATGTACACCTCATTGGTCACCTCCTCGATATGACCCGCCCATTCGGAAGGGCCGGAGGGGTAGAAATTGCCACCATGGGGCTCAGCGGTGGGCAGGTCGATAATGCCCCTGTGGAACTGCCGGGTATTCCAGGTCTCTCCACAATCCTTGCTGACCTGCAGCTTGAGGCGGTCGTCCGTTTCGCCCGTGGTCCGATGGCTGTAGGCGTATTTGTAGCCGATAAAGAGCGTGGACAAGCCTTCGGCATCATATGTGCTCGTGGTCGCCCTTGTGATTTCTCCGCCTACGTTCTGTCGGTTCCTCACGTACAGCGAGCGGCTCCCAGAGTATCCTGTGGTCTCGCGGATCTGCCAAGGCTGGCCCTCCAAGGTTTGAACGGCCCAATGCCCTTCGCTCCAGGGCCCTGATCCCGATTCAAAACCCTCCACCAATGGCGCCGGCAACATGCCGTCGTCCAAAACGCGGATCACCACAGGGTCTTGGGAGGTCACTTCACCTGAAGCATTGCTCGCCGTGAGGTACACTTCGAACTCACCGGAGCTCTCGTAAACGTGGCTGGGGTTGCGGTGCACGGCTTCGTCGGAACCTGAGAGGCTCGTGCCATCACCGAAATCCCAGGACCAGCCGGTCACCCCAAAGAAGCTGGCGTCCGTGAAGTCCACGGGCTCGCCGAGGCAGACTTCCGTTTTGTTGACCGAAAACTCTGCCCGGCAGAGCAGCTCTTCTTCGAGGACCCCGGTGTCCTCAATGTTCTGAGGGGTCCACAGCTCATTGCGGTCGGCCGTATTGTTGTTCAGGGCGGCGCGCATGCGGGCGCGCTGACCGAGCGTATACATGCGGCTGCAATAGCTGTACTCCATGTAATTCTGGACGTTGTCCAGCGAACCACACGTGGTGCGCTCAGGATCGCAGAAACCCACTGGACTGCCCAAACACATGGGGGTGTCATCCACACCGTCGTCAATGTCACAATTGTCAGGCTCATTAGGGTTGTTGGAACTGCCCCAGGTGTGCGGGAGGTTCAACCAATGACCGCACTCATGCGTCAGGGTGCGGCTCCGATAGGAATTGCTGGTGCCGATGCTGCCCACGTAGTCGTGCCGCAATACGATGCCGTCGGTATTGGCGCCCCAATCCGAGGGATAGTTGGTGTACCCCGCCGCGCCTGCAGCACTGGCTGCCACGTAGACATTCATATAGCTTTCCCGGGGCCAATGGATGAGTTGCTTCATCTCATTGTTGCCCTCGTAAGTCAGGGCATCCTGAATCCGGTTGATCCCAGAATGGCAATTGCCTTGAGGGTCGCGCTTGGCGAGCCTGAATTCCACATCGATGTCGGCCGCAATGTCCACAAAGCCCGCCACGATTTGCCCGGTGTCCGCATTGAGCTTCCGGAAATCCGCATTGAGGATGTCCATGGCATCGTAAATCTGCTCGTTGCTGATGTTCTCTTCTCCGTTATCGTGGATCACATGAAACACCACCGGGATGATGTACAGCTCGTCGTCCATGCGACCCTGCTGAAGCAGGGATGATGCCGCACTGCGTGTGGCCTGCTCATTGAGCTGGCGAGCCTCTGCTGCCCCGGGGTGCGCGGCATCAAAAAGGGCTTGTGCATCAGGCTGTCCACAGGGTAGCGGTGTCTGGGCCGTGAGGCACACTGTGACCATCAGCGCAACAGCACTGAACAGGGTCCGAAGGAAACTTGGATTCATCATAGGCTTGCGGGCGTCCCAAGATAAGCCCAACGCCTATGTTGGACTTGCAGAAACGCGAATTCCGCAAGGATTGGGGGAATAAACGGGCCAGAATGTAGCTTTGAGAATGATGAAGTTTAGCGTCTTGTATTCTCTTCCCGCCGGCTTATTGGCCGCGGTTTTGGTGTGTATTACCGTCCAGGGATCCGGATGCGCGTTGGTGGGGTCTGAACCCGCAACGTCCGCAGCCCAAGGGGGCGCGGTAGCCAGGGACATCAGCGATGTTGAACTGCTGGGGCTCATGGAGGAACGGACTGACCTCATCCTCATCGACGTGCGCACCGACAAAGAGTGGGACGGCGGCCACATCGAAGGCGCCTGTTTTTTGGATTACCTCGAAGACGATTTCAAAGCACGGGCCGAACAACTGCCAAAAGACCGACCCATTGCGCTCTACTGCGCTGCCGGAGGAAGGAGTGAAGACGCCATGAAGCTGTTGGCCAAGGCGGGGTTCACCGAGCTCTACAACCTCAGGGGCGGATTTTACGGCTGGGAAGACGCAGGCCGCGCCGTGTCTCAGTCCGAGGCTATCCCCCTGCCTCTTTCGGACTGATTTACTCGGCGGTACGGTCAAACATGGCGAAGCGCAAGTCGCTGATTCCTACCAACGGGTCCTGCCGCATGGCGTGCACCACATTTAAGGTGTAACGACCCGCCAAGGGAAATCCTACGCCCTTCTTGTATCCGATTCTGTGGTCGATCCACTGGCTGCCTTTGCCGTACCATCGTCCATCCGGGCCTGCGAGCGGACAAGCCAAAGTGTCCGTGAGGGTCTTCCCGTTGGGATAGGTCAGCTGCACGAACAAGTACAGATTGGAGAAGGGATACTGGTCGTTGTGTCGCAAACCAAGCTGCAAGTCGTGTCTGTGATCGGGATGTTCTACGTCAAAAGTCAACCGCACAGTATCTGTGGCCCGCCAACCCTCTGCATCCAAAGGCGCGGCATCAGCTGCCACAGGCCCTGTGCCACAGCTTGACAACAACACTGCCGCCATAGCAGCGCAAAGGACGAAGGAACCAAGCGTCTTCATGCCTGTGGTTTGGGCCCACCTGGACCCCTGCCTTTTCTGCGCTTTTTGCGCCGTTTGCCTTGGCCCCCGCTGCGATCGGCATTGCCACCTTGGGGCGCCGTCGCTTTTGCACCTCCCCTTCCCCGGTTTCGGCCGCGACCACGCCCGCCTTTGCGGCTGTTGCCCTGGCTGTCAAAACGGTTGACGTCGTCTTGGCCGACTACATCGCCGTACAGCGCGTCTTCTGGCGCCGCCTCCTCGGCAATCGCGAAGCGCTGCAGGTCATCTGGCTTTTCGCCCTTGGCGTTCATCTCCATGATGCGCAGGACATCTTCGACGTCAATGGGAACCGGAGATGCACCGGGCTCATCGAAGTATTGAAACCACATGCGGCCACCGAAAATGTCGGTCTTGAAATGCGCAGCCTTGCCCTTGCGGGTCATGAGCTTAGTGCTCGGTGCGGGGAACTTTGCCACCGCCTCCTTGTACTGGTCCAGCTCGAAATTCAGACAGCATTTGAGCTTGCCGCACTGACCGGCGAGCTTCTGGGGGTTGAGGGAAAGCTGCTGGTAGCGGGCCGCACCTGTGGAAACGCTGCGGAAATCCGTCAGCCAGGTTGAGCAACACAGCTCCCGGCCACAAACCCCGATGCCTCCAAGCCTGGCCGACTCTTGTCGGGCCCCGATTTGCCGCATCTCAATGCGCACCTTGAAGGCAGAGGCCAATTCCTTGACCAGTTCGCGGAAATCCACGCGTTGCTCGGCAGTGTAGTAAAACGTGCACTTGGTCCCGTCTCCTTGGTACTCAACGTCCCCAAGCTTCATCTCCAGTTTGTGCTGGGCGATGATGCCGCGCGCTTGGGACAGGGTCTCGTCTTCCCGGTTGCGCGCCGCCTGCCAACGGGTGATGTCTTCCATGTCCGCTTTGCGGACGACCTTTTTGATCTCGTGGGTGTCCTTGACGCCCTTGGCCTTCATCTGGGCGCGCACCAGCTCCCCGGTCAACGAGACGATGCCCATGTCTTCGCCTGGAACGGCATCCACCACCGCCACATCCCCAGTTTGGACGCGCCTTCCCTGTCCGATGCGGTAGAAGCCTTTACGGTTGCGCTTGAAACGGACCTCTACGATATCGAAGGCGCGCTGGCCTTCGGGAATGGGGACGCCTTCGAGCCAATCAAATACGGTCATCACGTCACAGCCGCAGTTGCCGCAATTGCCGTTTGACCGGCAGCCCATTGGTTTGCCGTCCGGTCCCTTCTTACATGAAGCACATCCCATCTTCTCGCTCGGTCATGAGGGCCTAAATCCAGTATCAGGCCCTCCCCGAAAGATAACGCGCAAGCGACTCTACTTACTTCGGCCGATGGAGAAGTTCCATCATGCGCATGCTCAAATCGAGAAACACGGTCCGGCCGTATACGTTGCCCGACACATCGCGCAGTGCTTTCTCCAGCTCTTTCTGCATTTCCACCACATTGCCGTGGTGGATGTAGGCCGAAAACTTCTCTGCGAATCCGCGCTCAGAGGCGCGCAATCTCACAGCCGCGGCGGCACCATAATTGCCCACAATGCACTGCCTGATCATGTGCAGGGCGTAGACCAAAAACTGCTTCTGGCGCTCCCTGCCCAAGTCGTGGAACCCATCGGCCAGACCTGCCGCCTTGCGGCCATCCCGCGCAAAGCAGGTCCGCATCCAGTCCACGAACAGGGCGAACTCCTCGGCCGCGTCTTCCCGCACGAGCCGGCGGGCACGGGCGAGGTCGCCTTCACTGAGTCCCACAGCATCCGCAATCTGCTCAGGCGAGGCCCCTTGCCCTTGCAGCCATTGGCCCACGGCATCCCCTGTCACAGGCGGGATGGGCACAATTTGGGTGCGGCTCAAAATCGTCGCCAGCAAGCTTTCAGTGCTGTCTGCCAATAAGATGAAGACCGTCTTGGCCGGCGGCTCTTCGATGACCTTGAGGAGTTTGTTGGCGGTGTCCGTCCGCATGAATTGGGCGCCCCAAATGATCTGCACCTTCCAACCTCCGGCGTGCGCGGTCAAGGCCAATCGCCTCAAAATGTCCTGGGCCTCGTGGACCGATATGAAGGGTTGTTTGTTGCCCAAGGCCATCCGCTCGCGCAGGTCGACCATATCGAAATAGGGGCCCTCCTGCTGCAACAGGGTCCGCCATGTGATCAACTGATCGGCACTCAGTGCCTTGTCTTTGCCCGGCGGCTTGACCACCGGGAAGGTGAAGTGCAAATCGGGATGTTGCAGCTGGGCATGCTGCTGACAAGAAGGACATTTGCCGCACGGGCGCGGTCCATCATGATTTGTGCAGTGCAACCGTCGGGCCAGCGCCAGGGCCAGGGCCAAACCACCCCGGCCTGGGGCCCCGGTAAAGAGCATCGCGTGGGCCAAGGAGCCCTGGTCCGCACGCTCTGCGAGGCGAGCGGCCAATGTTTCTTGGCCAATGGGCGGGCGCAGCACTTCCATGGCCCGAAGATAGCGGGCTTCAGCTCGATGGCGACCAGCGCACGCTGAAGCGCAGATCGCGTCCGGGTGCGCTGATTCCAGAAGCAAAGACCTTGTAGTGCCGGTCCAAGATGTTGTGCACCCCCAATGCCACGGTCAAGCGGTCCGTCAGCCGGCCTTCGGCATCGGCCCCGAAGGTCCACCAACCCGGATTTCCATCCGGCAAGGCCTCGGCGAGGTTGTCGGTGGTGCCCGGCCCGTACACATCCGCTGCTTTGCGGCCGCTCCACATCCAGTGTAGCTCTGCCGACAACCACTCCCAATTGCGCTGGGCTGAGCAACGCCCAAAAGCCGGTGGTATGTGGGCCAGGGGGCCTCCGTCCAATAGGTCTCTGCCTCGGGTGAAGTTGGCTGTGGCCTGAAGGCGCCAACCCGATTCCAACTGGTAGTTGAGCCGCCACTGTGTGCCTTGAATGACAGCGCGGCCAATGTTGGCGTTGACCTGAATGAGGTTGGTGTCGCCCTCCACCACGATTTCCGTCATGACCGTGCTGTTGGCGTCCAGCAATGCGGTATCCACAGGGGCGATGGCATCCCGCAATCCGGTCAGGAACCCGGCAACATGTGCGGTCAGTCGCCCATTGCGGCTGCGGTATCGGCCCCCGATCTCCGCGCTGGCCAACCGCTCCGGTTTGAGCTGATCAGCGGGCAACATGGCAAAACCATCCTTGGCCCGCACCTTGCCTACATCGTCCACATTGGGGTTTCGAAAGGCGGTGGACACCACGGCGTGCGCCACCAGAGGCGGTCGGGGCGTCCAACGCAATGTGGTGCTGCCCGTCAGTGCGCCTCGGTTATAGGATACGCGGTCAAAGGGCAGGGCCAGTCCAGCCTGTGGGGTAAACCGCGCCTCGAGCCAGCCGCGCCCATACCGCGCTGCAGACTCCAATTGCCAGCGGCTCCATCGCCTCGACACACTGGCATAAGCCGCAGCCGACCCCATTTCAGCACCCCCATTGGGGTAGCGCGTCATCACTTCTTCGTCCAACCTCAGTCCATCTGCACGCCGTTCCATCCAAGCCTCCGAAACGACGTCGTCCATGCTCCAAAATGCGCCAAATGCCACACGCCATTCCCGCATCATTTTGTCCATGTCCAACGAGAGGCTGCGGACGCCTACCCGCTCGCGCTGCACCTCTCGGTGTTGGTCTCCGAAACGGGATTTCAGGCGGGACTCTTCCAATTGTTGCCACGCGGCCGTGAGCGAGAGGCGGCCCTTGTATCCCCAATTTCCCGCATAACGGAGAGAAACAAGGCTCCTGTTTTGGGGTCCGTAGTCCCACTCGGCCCACTTCGGTCCGCCTGATGCCGTGGCATCATTCAACCGGTCAAACCGCGGAACATTGGAACTCGTGCTGTGCTGGATGTTGAGTTCGATGTGGCGCTCACGAAGGCCAAACCGCACTTTCTGTTGGACGTCTGTCTGGTGGTATCCCGTGCCTGGTTGCACATCTGTATCCGGATTGGCCTTCTCTACATCTGTGATGGTCGTCCCTGTAACCTCCGACGTTACCCTCCAAGGCACGCGGCCCCAATCCGCTGCGCCGTGGGGGCGCCACGATCCCATCCGCAGGTCGCCGTAGGCGCGGTGTGTCACGCTGGTCAGCACCCCCCACTTTCCGCGCGTCACTTCGGCCTCGGCATGAAACGTGGGGCTGCGGGATACCGAGGAATACGCGAGCTGAGCGCGGGCACGGGCCCCCGGTTCCCATCGCGGGGATCGACTGCGGTAATGGATCACGCCGCCGAGGGCGTCGCTTCCGTATTGAACGGAGCCTGCACCGTGATGGACCACAGTGGACGCCAGCATGAAGGGGTCTACCGTCATGGCGTTTTGAAGGTGGCCACTGCGATAGATGGCGTTGTTCATCCTGACGCCATCGACGACGAGCAGAATGCGGTTGGCTTCGAAACCCCGCAACACCGGAGAGCCTCCCCCTTGTTGGCTCTGTTGGATGTGCACCTGTCCGGTTTGCCACAGCAGGGTCGCCGCGTTGGAGGGGACCGCCCTGGCCACGGCCATGGACGAAATGCGGCTCACCGTCTCTGCCGCCTTCAATTCTCGGCTGGGCTGCACGCTGGACACCACCGCCTCGGAGAGGTTGACCAAATCTGGAACCAAGAGAATGGCGGTTTCCATCTGGGCTTCAGGCATGGCCACCGACTTGGTGCTAAACCCGAGGCTGCGCACCTCCAAGGTGTCGCCTTGTCGGATGAGGCTGTCCAACTCCAGCCGTCCATCCATGTCCGTCATCCGGACCTCACCCGTGGTGTTGCGGATCACCGCGGCGGGCACGGGCTGACCGGCGTCATCCTGTACCTCGATGACCTGTGCGGATGCCCGGCTTGCCCCAACTGTCAGGAGCAAGGCCACGAACACCCTTGGGCGGCTGTTAAGGCGCAAGGACCGTGCTGAGCACCTCCCAAGACCGAATCGGTCGCGGAGAAGAGAGGTGAAGTTGGAGGTAGCGGACATGCTGTAATACGAGCAGGTTTCGGGCATCGTGGGAAAGCGCTTCGGCCTGCAGTTCATCAAAATTCATGCCTTGAATGCGCAGGAACCGTTCCGCCTCGCCCTCCGAAAGGTAATCCTCCCCCAGCGGTGGACCCGATTCCCAATCCGCCATCGCCAAATTGAACCGGTCCATGCCCCCTGGCGCTGTCACCGGAGCGTCGGGCTTAAGGCCCATGACCTGGACCGCTTCCACCATGAAAGCGAGGTGCAAACGGCCAATGGAGGTCGCGTGCTCAATGCGCTGCGCAGTCCGCCAAAGTGCATCAAAGAGGTCTTCGTGAGGCGTGCTGCTGTCCAACGTGCGCAGCATGAATTCCGCCAGGAACATCGCCAACGCGCCGCGGGGAACCTCACCCGCCGTGCGGTCTTGGGCCATCATCCGGTCTGCCCGCTGAAAACGAAACAGGTCCTCCTTGACCACCCGGATGCCCACCAAATCAAGCAGAGAAAGCGGGGAGTAGAGGTTGCGGGACCTCCGCGAACCTTTGACCCCTTCTCGCACCAAGCAGCCCACAATGCCGTGCTCCCGGGAAAACACCCGCACGATGGACACACCGTCCTTGTGCCGGACCGTGGTCAATACGATGGCGGGGTGCTGGGGAGGGGACGCGGTGTTCAATCTTCTTCTGTGGGGTCGAACAGGTTGCCAATGAGGTCGCCAAAAGTGACTTCCGATCCGACAATGGACTGCCCAATCTCGTTGAAAGCGGCGAGACCGTGCAAGACAAACTCCATGGCCGCCGGAAGTTCTTCCACCGGCACATTGGGGCAGTACTTGGACACCACGGCCTCCAGTCCTGTCACCGCCGCCAGTGCCGCCGCATGCTCGTCGTCGGTTTGATCCTTGAGCAGGGCGACTTCGTTGCGGTTGAACCACGCCACAATGGGCTGGTAAGGGTCTTCGACCTTGCCTTTTTTGATGGACTCAGGGTCGGGAAAGACCGCGGGAAATTCGCGGCGGATGGCCCGGCGCACCAAGGAGAGCGCCACACCTGCAGCCCCTTCCTGCTCGCCTTCGTAGACGAGCTCAACCTTTCCGTTGACTGCCGGAACGACCGCGAGTAAGTCGGTCAATCGGGCCGCCGTATGGGCGGTCCCATTGCGCAAAGTCCGCAGTTCTCCTGCGGCCACCAGGTGCTCCAAGGCACTGATGGTCAATCGCGCCGAAACCCCGCTGCGCTCATCGATGTGCTCGCTCTCGCGGGCCTCAAAGGCAATGCGCTCCAAAACGCGGCGCACCATGGACGGCACGGACACCCGCTTTAGTTGGTCCTCCGTCAACCGGGCCTCCTGGTCTGTGATGGCCATGGAGTCCTCCAGCGATTCGGGATAGTGCGTCAGAATTTGGCTTTGGATGCGGTCCTTCAGCGGCGTGATGATGGCACCGCGGTTGGTGTAGTCTTCAGGATTTGCAGTAAAGACGAACTGAATGTCGAGCGCCAACCGCATCTGGAAACCCCGGATTTGAATGTCGCCTTCTTGCAGGATATTGAACAGGGCCACCTGGATTCGCGGCTGCAAATCGGGCAATTCGTTAATGGCAAAAATGCAGCGGTGACTGCGTGGGATCAAGCCGAAGTGCAAGGCGCGCGGATCGCTGTAATCGAGGCCTTCATTGGCGGCCTTGATGGGGTCTATGTCCCCAATCAGGTCGGCCACACTTACGTCCGGAGTCGCCAATTTCTCCACGTAGCGCTCACTGCGGTGCATCCATCGGATGGGCGCGTCGTCTCCCAATTCGGCGACCAAAGCCATGCCCTGTGGGGTAATCGGGGCCATCGGATCTTCCGGCAGCGGTGCGCCTTCCAACACGGGCACCCATTCGTCGAGCAAGGCGGTCAGCCCGCGTGCCATGCGGGTCTTGGCCTGCCCCCTCAGGCCCAGCAAGTTCATGCTGTGCCCCGCGAGCACGGCACGCTGCACCTCGGGAATCACCGTGTCATCATAGCCGATGATGCCCTCAAACATGGCCGCGCCAGAAGACATGCGTTCGATCAAGTTGGCCCGCAATTCTTCTGCAATGCTGCGGGGGGCATAACCGGAGGCGCGCAGGGCGCCCAAAGTGGCCTCAGTGGGGGTGGAAGAGCTCATTAGTGGGTTTCAATTCAACGCGCCTTGCCGCGTCGGTTCCGTTCGAAATCAGAAAAAATGGTGTCGCCGAGGCCCTTGAGCCCGGTAAAGAATGCACGGCCGTTGTTGGCCTCGGTAAAGTCGGAGACAAACCGCTGCAGGGCAGGGTCCGTTGCGATCATGAAAGTCGTGATGGGGATGCCCACCTTGCGGCACTGGCGCGCCAAATTGTGGCATTTGCCCGTGATGTAGGGGTCGAGCCCCCAGCTGTTTTTGTAGTAGCCGTCTGGCTCTTTGAGACAGCTGGGCTTGCCATCGGTGATCATGAAAATCTGGCGGTTGGGCGTTTTGCGCCTGCGCAGAATATCCATGGCGCGCTCCAACCCTGCGACCGTATTGGTGTGGAACGGACCCACCTGCAGATAGGGCAGGTCTGCAATGCTGACTTCCCAGGCGTCGTCGCCGAACACCACGATGTCGAGGGTGTCTTTGGGATACTTGACCATGACCAATTCGGCCAACGCCATGGCCACTTTCTTGGCAGGAGTGATGCGGTCCTCCCCGTACAAGATCATGCTGTGGCTGATGTCGATCATCAGCACCGTAGCGGTGGTGCTTCTGTGCTCGCGGTCCTCCACCACGAGGTCGTCCTCGGTGAGTTTGAATCCGCCCCGGCCACTGGCGGCGCCCGGGCCGTGATGGATCTGCGCATTGCGCAGCGACGCACTGAAATCCACTTGGTCCAGCTTGTCTCCGAAGCGATAGGGCCTGCGGTCCTCGGTGGGCTCGTCGCCTTGGCCGCGCTCGCGGGTGCGGTGCTTGCCCTGTGTGCCCTTGCGCAGGTTGCCAAAAATCTGGTCCAATGCCCTGCGGCGCATGTGCTGCTCGCCCCTGGATCCCAATTGGATGCCGCCCCCTTCTGCACCCGTGGATTCCCGCAAATACCCCTTGTCCTTCAGCTCCTCAAAGAAATCATCCAGGGTGTAGTCCGGTTCGGTCAGGCCGTGCTGATCGTCCAAGGCCCGCATCCATTCCATGGCCTCATCCACATCGCCACTGGTGTGCGTCACCACCTCCGTGAACAGCTCGAGCAGCCGTTGAAACGGGCTTCGGCGGTCCTGATCGGGGCGGGTGGCGTGAAATTGAAATCCGAGCATGAGGGGCGGAGGTAAACCTGTGCCAAGCTACTGACGGAACCAACGGAAAGGCCCAAGGTTCACACCCCTCACCGGCACAAAAACTGCCAATTGTCCTGAACCGCCGTGCCGGAGCCGTGTTAACTTCAGGGCGGGAAACCCCCAAGGCATTCTGTGCCTGGTAACTCCCCCCTTGTACCCGATCATCAGGCCCACATGACAAGACCGAACGCATCCCACCCTGCAACCCGAAAAGCGACCCGGCCTGTAAAAATCGGTGCCGTGACCGTCGGGGGCGAGGCCCCACTTGTCCTCCAATCCATGACCACGGCCGACACCATGGACATCGAGGCCACCGTCGCCGAGTCATTGCGCATGATTGAAGCCGGGTGTCAAATCGTCCGCATCACCGCACCGAGCAAGAAGGAAGCCGAGGCGTTGGGTGAAATCCGGGCGCGCTTGGACGCGGCTGGCCACGCCGGTGTTCCCTTGGTTGCCGACATTCACTTTACCCCCAATGCCGCAGAAATCGCGGCCGATCACGTCGAAAAAATCAGGGTCAATCCGGGCAACTACGCCGACAAAAAGAAGTTCGAGACCCACGAGTACACGGAGGCCACCTATGCGGAAGAGCTCGCTCGGATCCGTGAACGGTTTACCCCGCTCGTGCGGAAGTGCAAGGAATTGGGGCGCGCCATGCGCATCGGCACCAACCATGGCTCTCTGTCCGACCGGATCCTGAGCCACTATGGCGACACGCCCCTCGGCATGGTGGAAAGCGCCATGGAGTTTCTGCACATCTGCCGGGACGAGGATTACCACGACATCGTGCTCTCCATGAAGGCCAGCAATCCGCAAGTGATGGTACAAGCCTACCGAATGCTAGCGGACCGCATGGCGGACGAACGCATGGCCTACCCCTTGCACCTCGGGGTGACCGAAGCCGGCGAAGGCGAAGACGGCCGCATCAAGAGCGCGGTGGGCATCGGAACACTGCTCGCCGAAGGATTGGGAGACACCATCAGGGTCTCATTGACAGAAGCACCGGAAGCCGAAATCCCCGTCGCACGCATGCTCGCCGAGCTCGCCGAGGCCGGGCGACAGGGCCCCACCAATTCCAACTTCACGCCACCCCCGGAAGGCAGCGACCGATACGCCTATCAACGGCGAAACACCCGCGCCATCGGTCCGGTCGGCGGTGGTCAAGTCCCTGTGGTGATGCACGACTTAACGGGCCGACCCCTGACTCCTGCCGGCCTCTATGGCCTCGGCCACCGCTACCACACCGAGCTCGACAAATGGGAAGCAGATGATGCGGCTTGCGACCTGATCCTGGTGGGCGATCGCACATGCGACTTTGCCTTGCCTGGCTGGATTCGCGCCATCCAAGAGGCCGCCACATGGCGGTCATCCAAAACACCTGCCGAACGCCATCACCCCCTTTGGGAATGGGAGGACTACGGTGCTGCCCGTGCTTCAAATGGACTCGACACCGCGTTGAACCTCTTGAAGATGAACGCGGACGACCTCGATGAACAGCGGGCCCAAGCACTCGCTGACTGTGGCAACGACCCCACGGTCCTCGTGTTGTCTGCCGACAGGCCGGATGCGCTGCCCGTATTGCGCTCGGCCTTCCACCGGCTGGTCAACGCGGGGTGTGACCTTCCCGTCATCGTGCATCAGGACTATGGCGCGCTGGATGCGGAACGCTTGCAATTGAGGGCTTCCACCGAGATGGGGGGGCTGTTGCTCGATGGTTATGGCGACGGCGTCGGCTTGGCGGCATCGGTAGGGATTGAAGGTGGACTGCGCTTTTTGAACCGCACCGCATTCGGCATCCTTCAAGCCACTCGGACGCGGATCAGCCGCACAGAGTACATCAGCTGCCCGTCTTGTGGCCGCACCCTCTTTGATCTTCAGGAAACCACTGCGCGCATCCGGGCGGTCACGGACCACCTCAAGGGCATCAAGATTGGAATCATGGGCTGCATCGTCAACGGCCCCGGTGAAATGGCCGATGCCGACTATGGCTACGTGGGGACGGGACCCGGAAAAATCACCCTTTACAAGGAGAAGGAAGTGGTCGAGCGGAACATTCCTGAAGACGAGGCCGTCGATGCCCTGATCAACCTCATCCGTACGCACGGTGATTGGGTCGATGCCCCCTCGCCGGTTTCGTGATCAGGCCCCTTCTTCAGTGCGGGCTTCCGGTGCAACAACCGCATCGCCTTGGTCCTCTGCTGCGGGCGCAGGCTGGGACCATAGCGCCCCTTGCCCCAGCCAACTTTTCTGCCGCAGAATGATCCACGCCACACCACAAGTGATGGCCAGATCTGCAATATTGAAAATGGGCGGAAAGACCTCTTGGCCGACCCAAGCGTCCATTGGCCACCATTGCGGCCAGCGCACCGTAATGTGCAGCATGTCCACGACGTTGCCCCGGAAAAGGGGAGCGTAACCGCCCCATTCACTGCGCCAGGCCCAATCCGCCACCTCACCAAATGAACTGCGGCTAAACAGCTGTCCGTAAAAGACACTGTCCAATATGTTGCCTGCCGCGCCGGAAAGGATCAAGGCGATGGCGCGGCGGAAACCGCGAGGTGCGCCCTGTCGGGCTATGCGGTGGACGTGAATGGACAGCAAGACGACCGCCACAATGCGAAACCCCGTCAGCAGGTATTTGCCCGTCGAACCGGGCAAGGCCCAGCCGAAGGCCATCCCATCGTTTTCGATGAATTGAATGTCAAAGGCACCCGGAATCCAGGTCACCTTCTCTGCCAGGGTAAACCCCAGCTTGATGAACACCTTGACGGCCTGGTCCAACAGCAGCATAGCCGCGATGATCCAAGGCACATGGGCCGGGCGGCGATCCGCGCTCAACGCCTGTCCTGCTGGTTTTTAGCCTCGATGGACATCGTGGCATGTGGAACGAGGCGAAGCCGCTCCTTCGCGATCAGTTTGCCCGTGACGCGGCAAACACCGTAGGTTTTGTTCTTGATGCGGAGCAATGCGTTCTCGAGATTCATGATGAACTTCTGTTGACGTGCAGCCAACTGCGCGGTCTCCTCTCTGCTCATCGTATCGCTGCCGTCCTCCATCATCTTGAAGGTGGGCGCCGTGTCTTCAGTCCGGTTGTCGTCCTCATAGGAGAGGGAGCGCTGCAACTGATCAAAGTCCGAACGCGCCTGCGCCAGTTTCTCATGGATGAGGTCTTCGAACTCCTTGAGCTCCTTGTCTGAAAATCTAGTATCAGCCATTTTTCATTGAATGGGGACCATGGCAATGGCCACAGTCAATTGGGGTTCCAATTCCTCGCGCTCCAACTCTGCACCCAACGGTGCCCATTTCATCTGCTCGGCGAGTGTTTCGGTTCGAATATAGTCCAAATTAGAAGCCACCAATTCTTGCAACTCCGCCGGTCCATCCAAGGTCAACGCGATGCGGTCGGTGACCTCCAATCCGGCGTCCTTGCGGCGCTGCTGGATGCGGTTGACCAACTCCCTTGCCAGTCCTTCAGCCCGGAGTTCCGGCGTGATTTCAATGTCGAGTGCCACCGTGAGTCCCCCCTCTCCAGCGACGAGCCAACCTGGAATGTCTTCGGTCAGGACTTCAACATCGTCCAACGTCACTTCCACTGGGCCATCTGAGAGGCCCAGTGTCACGGCGCCGTTTTGCTCCAAGGCCCGGATGTCATCCTGGCCCATGGCGGCAATCCCCGCGGCCACCTCCTTCATGCGCTTTCCGAAGCGGGGGCCGAGTTTCTTGAAGTCGGCCTTGAGCTTTTTGGTCAAGATGCCACTGTCTTCGGCGAGGGGCTCGACAGACTTGACGTTGACCTCCCCCTTGACGAGCTCGGCCACCGCGGCCAGGCGGTCTCCGAATCGTGCGTCGAGTACCGGCACGAGGATGCGCTTCAAGGGCTGGCGCACCTTGATTTTTTCGCGCTTGCGCAAGCTCAAAGTCAGCGAGCTCAGCTTCTGGGCCAATCCCATGCGCGCCTCCAGTTCAGCGTCTTGCAACTGCGCATCAACCACAGGCCAATCTGCGAGGTGCACAGAATCTGCCCCACCAAGGTCCTGCCAAAGGCGGTCTGCATGAAACGGCGCGATGGGCGACATCAGCACGGACACCGATTGAAGGCAGGTGTGCAAAGTGGCGTAAGCGGCGGACTTGTCCTCATCAGAGTCGCTCTTCCAGAACCGGCGGCGTCCAAGGCGCACATACCAATTGCTCAGGTCGTCGACCACAAAAGACTGCACCAACCTGCCCGCCTTGGTGGGCTCGAAAGCATCAAATGCCGCTTGTACCTCCGCGATACACGTGTGCAGGCGGCTCAAAATCCAACGGTCCAACTCAGGCCGATCCGCCACGCTCGGTGATGCCCCTGCCGGATCGAAGCCGTCGATGCCGGCATACAGGGCGAAGAAAGCATAGGTGTTGTGCAGGGTACCAAAAAATTTGCGCTGTACCTCGGCGATGCCTTCTGTGTCGAAGCGAAGGTTGTCCCAAGGCTGTGCATTGGTCATCATGTACCAACGTGTGGCATCGGGCCCGAACTGCTCCAAAGTCTCAAAGGGGTCGACCGCGTTGCCCAAGCGCTTGGACATCTTCTGTCCATCCTTGTCCAACACCAATCCGTTGGACACCACCGTGCGGTAGGCCACCTGGTCGAACACCATGGTAGAGATGGCGTGGAGGGTGTAAAACCAGCCGCGCGTTTGGTCCACCCCTTCTGCGATGAAATCGGCGGGGAAAGACAAACCGCCATCCGGACCGTCGATGCGCTCCTTGTTCTCAAAAGGGTAGTGCCACTGGGCATAGGGCATGCTGCCCGAATCGAACCAGACGTCAATGAGGTCGGACTCGCGGTGCATCGGACGACCATCCGACGCCCTGAGGACGATACCATCCACGACGTGCTTGTGGAGGTCTAGCTGTGCGTAGTTGTCGTCGGACATGTCGCCCGGCACAAAGTCTGGAAAGGGGTGCGTGTCCATCAGGCCGGCTTCCACTGCTTCTGTGCACGCTTTGTGGAGGTCCTCCACCGAACCGATGCAGCGTTCTTCACTGCCGTCTTCGGTGCGCCAAATCGGAATGGGAATGCCCCAGTACCGCGAACGGCTCAGGTTCCAATCGTTGAGGTTTTCCAACCACTTGCCAAAACGGCCCGACCCGGTCGCTGCAGGCTTCCATTGAATGGTCTCGTTCAGTGCCTGCATGCGGTCCTTGGCCGCTGTGGCGCGGATGAACCAGCTGTCGAGTGGGTAGTACAACACCGGCCGGTCCGTGCGCCAACAGTGCGGGTAACTGTGCTTGTATTTCTCGACCAAAAAGGCGCGGCCCCGGGTCTTGAGGTCGATGGCGATTTCGACATCCACCGACTTTTCGGGCGCATCGCCATCGTGGTATTCCTGCTTCACGAAACGGCCCGCCAAAGGCCCACACTCAGGCCTGAGCCTTCCCTGAAGGTCGACGAGGGGAACGCCATTGCCCTGGCCATCGTCCACGAGCAAGGGAGGCACTCCGGCGGCCTGCGCCACCCGGGCGTCATCGGCACCAAAAGTGGGCGCCGTATGCACGATGCCCGTGCCATCCTCTGTGGTCACAAAATCGCCGGGAATAACACGGAAGGCCTCGTGGGCCTGTTCCATGGGCTGTGCCCAAGGGATCAATTGCTCGTAGCGCAAGCCGACGAGATTGGCCCCCTTGACGGTCGCCAACACTTCTGATTCTGGCGCTTTCTTCCCTCCAAAATGCTTGTCAAATAAGGCCGATGCCAGCACCACGATGCCCGCCTCCTCGGTGTAGCGGTTAGCGGTCCGGACGATGTGGTAGTCAATCTTCGCGCCCACCGTCAACGCCGTGTTGGAGGGCAATGTCCAAGGTGTGGTGGTCCATGCGAGCAGGTCCACAGGCAAGGCGCCCGCCGTACCATCGGTCCATTGACGCACCTTTTCCGCCTCTTCGGGCAGCAACCGGAATTGGGCCACCACTGTAGTGTCGGTCACATCGCGGTAAGCCCCAGGCTGATTGAGCTCATGGCTGCTCAAGCCGGTGCCCGCCTTGGGGCTGTATGGCTGAATGGTGTAGCCCTTGTAGATCAGGCCCTTCTCGTGGAGCTGTGACAGCAGCCACCACACGCTCTCCATGTACTTGGGCTCGTAGGTCACGTAGGGTGCCTCCATGTCAACCCAATAGCCCATCTGCCGGGTCAGGTCATTCCACTCCTCGGTGTAGCGCATGACAGACTCCCGGCACGCGCGGTTGTATTCCTCCACCGAAATCTTGCGGCCGATGTCTTCCTTGGTAATGCCGAGGGCCTTCTCCACACCCAGCTCCACGGGTAGGCCATGGGTGTCCCAGCCGGCTTTGCGCTCCACGCGCTCGCCCTTCAGCGTGCGGTACCGGCAGAAAATGTCCTTGAGCGCCCGTGCCATCACGTGGTGGATGCCTGGCTTGCCATTGGCAGAGGGGGGGCCCTCAAAGAAGACGAAGCGGCGTTCGGACGGGCGTGATGCCACACTGCGGCGGAACACATCGCCACCCTCCCATTGTTGCATCACCTCCTTGGCGATGCCGGGCAGGTCGAGGGGGCCTCTTTCGGGAAATCGTCGGGTCATCGTGCTGGCTCTCCCGTCCAACCCTCAGAGCGTGGCCGAACCGGTCGCGCGAAGATAACCCGGACCTTCAGGGTGAGGAAGCCTTAGATTCGGCTGATTTTCAACATGTTGGACATGCCGGCCTCTGCAATGGGCATGCTGGCGACGTGGATCACGTAATCCCCCTCCTGCACCTTGCCCTCCCGTTGGAGCAGGGTCTTGACGTCAGAGATGGTGTGGTCCGTGGAAATCATCTTGTCGTAATGGAAGGCTTCCACCCCCCAACAGAGTGCCAATTGCCTTATGATTTGGCGGTTGCCAGTAAAGACATAGATGAGCGCTTTGGGTCGCTGGCTGGCCACCTTGTAGGCGGTGTAGCCGGAGAAGGTCATGGTCACAATGGCCGAGGCCTCAACGCGCTCCGCGAGATCGCAGGCGTTGTGGCAGATGGCGTCCGTTACGTGGCGCTCCGGGATGTCGGAACGGAAGGACACATTTCGGTGGAAAATGTGCGGTTCCTTTTCGATCTCCATGACGATGGAGCGCATGGCCTTGATCACTTCAATGGGATGCACGCCCACTGACGTCTCGCCGCTCAACATGACCGCATCGGCGCCATCGAGCACGGCGTTGGCGACGTCGGTCACCTCCGCCCGCGTGGGCGCGATGCTGTCGATCATGGACTCCATCATCTGCGTCGCCACAATCACGGGTTTGCCGCTCCGCTGGCAAAGTCCAATGATCCGCTTTTGGATCATGGGGACTTGCTGCATGGGGACTTCCACACCGAGGTCGCCCCGGGCAATCATGACGGCATCGGTCGCCTCGACAATGCCCTCCAAGTCCGCCACGGCCTCAGGCTTCTCCACCTTGGCCACCACACGGGCATGGCTTCCGGCCGCCTCAATGCGCGCTTTGAGGTCGACGACATCCGCCGCATTGCGCACGAAACTCAGGCCAATCCAGTCAACACCCAAGGTCAAGGCAAAGGCCAGGTCTTCCCGGTCCTTTTCCGTCAAACTGGGCAAGCTGATGTCGGTGGAAGGCAAGTTGAGGCCCTTGCGAGAAGAGAGGATACCGCCGTGCTCAACCGTGCACCGTACGGTGTCCTTGCCATTGGTTTCCTCCACGCGCAATTTCAGTTTGCCATCGTCGAGGAGCACAGGCTCACCGGCCTTGACATCTGCGGCGAAATGGACATAGTTCGTCCAGGCTTCCGTGCTGTTGCCTTCTTCCTTGCCCACCCGAATGGTAAACGTGCTACCGGCTTTGAGGTCTGCACCCTCCGCCATGGGACCTACACGCAGCTTGGGGCCCTGCATGTCCGCCAGCAAAGCGGTATGGGTGCCGAGCTTCTCGTCCACGGCCCGCACGCGGTCGACGGTGGTCGCATGGGTCGCGTGGTCTCCGTGCGAAAAATTCAGGCGGATGACATTCACGCCCTCTTTAATCATGCCCTCCAGCACCTCCGGTGCGGTGCTTGCCGGTCCGACTGTGGCAATGATTTTGGTGAATTTAGCTGGCATGGTCAATTCGTTATGGTCGTCTGGATCACTCGTAGTACAAGACTTCTGGTTGGGTAATGGCTGAAGCTGCGACGGGGAAGCACGCTGCTACCCTTCGCATAGAGCGCAAAGACTCCATCAACATATCCGTTCGTTCGCCCATCATCGACTCTACCCGAAGCAGATAGTCAAAATGGACCAAGGTGGGGATCATTGCCCCTTCCGGCACCCGGTTCCAAATCACGTCAAAGGTCCATCCTTCGTTGTCATCCTGGTGACGCCAGACACAGTGTCGGGTCACAGGGCGCTTTTTGTGGGTCACCTCCAGCTCGTGATGAAAGCCGAGGTGGGTACCCATGTTGCGATTGAGGTTCCAACAGAACTTGTGCCCAGCATCAGAGCAACTAACGCCTAGAAAAGCAAAGGGAACGATGTCATCCCCGATGTCGAGTTGAACGGTGCGCATGTGCTGTAAGCCCACCCTGTGTGGAATCTCTAATCGTCCCCGAAGATATGACGGCAAGCTTCGTGGGCCGCGGCTTGTTCTGCAGACTTCTTGGATGGGCCATCGGAGACCCCCATCACCTTGCCGCCCACCATGACCTGCATCTTGTACAGCTGCTGTCCATCGCGCTTGAATTCCTTGATGACCTTGAATTCCACCTTGCGTTTGCGCTTCTGCCCCCACTCGTGAAGTTTGCTCTTGAAGTCCACGGTCGCCTGTATCCTCGAATCGAGGTCGAAACGCTGAAGCAACTTCAACACCCCACGTTGGGTCCTCCGGAATCCGCGGTCGAGGTACACAGCGCCCACCAAGGCTTCCATGGCATTTCCGCGCAACGACGCATGAACAGCCCCTTTTCCGGTTTGGGCATCCAGCAGGTGCTCGACCCCGATTTCTTCTCCCAAAAAGTTCAAGGCTTCCCTGCTGACGAGGCGGGCCTTCATGCGGGTCATCTCCCCTTCGTCTCCCTGAGGAAATTTCTGGTAAAGCATGTCGACCACAATCATGTCCAGTACGGAATCACCGAGGAACTCCAAGCGTTCATTGCTGGGGTAACCATCGCGCTGGCACGCCTGCGAACTGGAGTGTCGCAGCGATTCCAAATACGGGCCAAGATGTCGGGGACGCACTCCAAAGTGCCGACGGATAAACCGACGGATGCGCTGTTCTCGTAGGTCCTTGCGCCTCAGGGCGTCAGAACTTGCGCACGATGACGGAGGCGTTGTGGCCTCCAAAACCGAACGTGTTGGACAAGGCAGCGCGCACCGGGCGCTCGCGCTTCACGTTGAAGGTGTAGTCCAGTTCCTGATTCAACGCCGGATCGGGATCCGTAGAGTTGATGGTTGGAGGGACCACGTCTTCGGTCACGGCCATGATGCAAGCGAGCGTTTCGATGGCACCGGCGGCACCAAGGAGGTGGCCGGTCATCGACTTGGTGCTGGAAATGCTCAACGCCGGAGCGTGATCGCCAAAGACTTCCTCAATCGCCTTGATTTCTGCCAAGTCGCCCAATGGGGTCGAGGTGCCATGAACGTTAACGTAGTCCAGCTCATCGGGCTCCATGCCGGCATCCAGCAGCGCAGCCCGCATCACATTTCGAGCGCCCAATCCTTCTGGGTGGGGTGCCGTCATGTGGTGCGCATCGGCTGACGCGCCTCCGCCCATGACCTCACAAATAATGTGGGCCCCACGGGCTTGGGCATGCTCCAATGACTCGAGCACCAATGCACCTGCACCTTCACCGAGGACGAAGCCGTCCCGGTTGACATCAAACGGACGAGAAGCCACACTGGGGTCATCGTTGCGGGTCGATAGCGCCTTCATGGCGCCAAATCCACCAATGCCCGCCTCCACGACCGCCGCTTCGGCACCACCACTGATCATCGCATCGGCCTTGCCATATCGAATGGCATTGAAGGCGTCAATGATGGCATTGGTTGCGCTGGCACATGCAGAGACACAAGCGTAGTTCGGGCCGCGGAATCCAAACTCCATGCTGATGTGACCAGCGCAGATGTCGCCAATCATTTTCGGGATGAAGAAGGGGTTGAACCGGGGGGTGCCATCTCCTTGCGCAAAAGCGGTGATCTCTTGCTGGAAGGTGAACAGCCCACCGATGCCGCTGCCAAAAATGACCCCAACACGGTCGGGGTCCGGATTGGACTCGGCAAGACCGGACTGGGCCACCGCCTGGCGTGCGGCCACTATGCCGTATTGGGCATAGGGATCAAGCTTGCGGGCCTCTTTGCGATCAAAGTGTTCACTGGGATCCCAGTCTTTGATTTCGCAGGCGAATTGCGTCTTGAACTTGGAAGCGTCGAATCGGGTAATGGGACCAGCGCCGCTGACCCCGCGTTTCAACGCGTCGAAGTAGGAGGGGACGTCCTTGCCTAACGGGGTCAGGCAACCCATCCCCGTGATGACGACACGGCTCAGCTCCATGCGGGCTTACTTCGCGTTCTCGATGTACTCGATGGCTTGACCAACCGTACCGATTTTTTCGGCCTGGTCGTCAGGGATGGCGATGTTGAATTCTTTCTCGAATTCCATAATCAGCTCAACGGTGTCGAGCGAGTCCGCTCCAAGATCGTTGGTGAAGCCAGCCTCGTCGTTTACTTCGGATGCATCTACGCCGAGCTTGTCGACGATGATCGCGGTCACTTTTTCGCGGATATCAGACATGATTTGAATTTTTGCGAATGCGGTGCAAAGTAAACGCCTTCATTTCAAGTGTCAGACAATGAAATCGCCCTTTCAATAAACTTCCCCACGAAAGGCGAAGATTTCACTTTAAAACACTGTTTTACAGTTCTTTAATTCTGTGAATTTTTATCCTCAGGGGGGTAATTGATGCAGATTTCGTCCAATGTTTTGCGCGAAAGATTAGGCACAGTGGTGCCGTTGGCAGGCCAACCGACGGGAATATTGAGGAAAGCCCGCTCATTGTCGGGGCGCTGCAGCAAGTCTCCGAGGAAGTTCATCGGAGAAGGCGTGTGGGTCAACGCCGCCAAGCCCGCCTCATGCAACGCCGCGAGCAAAAGTCCAACGGCGATGCCGCAACTCTCCTGCACATAATAATTGGGGTGCCTCTGCCCAGTATCGGCATCGGTTTCATGGATGCGCCGGAACACGATGATTAAGGCGGGCGCCTCCTCGATGAAGGGCTTGATGTGATCGGTGGCCAATGGCGCCAAATCCTCCAACCAGCGCTCAGACATGCGCTCGGAATAACTCCGGTGTTCCTCTTCTTCTACCGCCGCTCGGATCCGCTTCCGCAGGTCTGGGTCTGTGACGATACAGAAAGTCCAAGGCTGCTTGTGGGCGCCGCTAGGCGCTGTGCCCGCAATGCGCACAGCCTGGTGCAACACCTCCATGGGAACGGGGTCCGAACTGAAGGTCCGCACGCTGCGGCGCTGGTCAAGGTGCGCATACATGGCATCGAGCCGGCCTTGCATTTCCTCATCCGAATACCGCGGCAACTGGTAAGGGATGTGTCCTTCTTTATGGGACGTCATCGCCCTTGCAGTTTGCCTTTGATATCGCGCATCAAATCCGATGCGTACACAAACTTGTCGAGCTCCTCCACGCCACTGCTTAGGATGCCCTTGCGGTCTCCGCGCCACGCCACCCGGCCTTGGTGCAAGAAATGGATGTTGTCACCGATTTCAATCACGCTGTTCATGTCGTGCGAAATCACCACAGTGGTGGTGCCGTACTCGTGGGTCAGGTCCCGTATGAGGTTGTCGATCACGATGGCGGTTTGGGGGTCCAATCCCGAGTTGGGCTCATCGCAAAAGAGGTAGTGCGGACGCCCTACGATGGCCCGCGCCAGGGCCACACGCTTTTGCATGCCCCCAGACACTTCTGCAGGGAAACGGTCTTCGGCACCTTCCAATTCAACACGCTTCAGGCATTCCATGGCACGCGTCTGACGCTCTTCGGCGTCCATATCCGCAAACATCCTCAAGGGGAACTCTACGTTTTCGAGCACCGTCATCGAATCGAACAGCGCGCCGCCTTGAAACAGCATGCCGATCTGTCGGCGAATGGGTTCGCGTTCCTTGGTGTTCAAAGCGGTAAAGTCTTCGCCGGCATACTTGATGTCTCCCGCATCCACCTCAAGCAGGCCCACAATGCACTTGGTCAACACCGACTTGCCCGAACCGCTTCTCCCAATGATGAAGTTGACCTGTCCCGCCTCGAAGGTGGCATCAATGCCGTGCAGCACCGCCTTGTCACCAAAGGCCTTGTCGACACCGCGCACCTTGATCATGTGAGCAGCAATTGGGTGATGACAAGGTTGGCCACCATCACCAGGACCACACTGTAGACCACAGCCTTCGTGCTGGAGCGCCCCACCTCTCGCGCGCCGCCAGCGGTGTAGTAACCGTGATAAGCGCTCACGCTCGCGATGATCAGGGCAAACACGCAGGTCTTGATAAGGGCGTAGGCGACATCAAAGGCCTTGAAGTCGATTTGTATGCCATACTCGTAATCGGCAAAGCTGCTGAGGTCCGCCGCATTGCAAATCCAAGCGCCTGCCCCGATGCCCAGTACCATTGCGATCACAACGAGGAAAGGAAAAATGACGAGTGCAGCCAACAGCTTGGGCAGGACGAGGTGGGAAATGCTGCGCACCCCCATCACTTCCAGCGCATCGATTTGCTCGGTGACCTGCATGGTGCCGATCTGAGAAGCGATGTTTGAGCCCACCTTGCCCGACAGGATGACCGGAATGATGGTTGGCGCAAACTCCAAGATCATGGTTTGCCGCACGGTGAAGCCTATGGTGTAGGCCGGCACCCATCCGCCCACCTGGTGGGCCGTCTGTATGGCAATGACCGCCCCCATGAACAGACTGAGCAGGGCGACGATGCCCAAACTCTGCACGCCGATGGCCTCCAATTCAATCAAGGTCGATTGCGCGAAGACACGGCCCTTTTGCGGCCGCCGCAGCGCCGCAGCCATGAACGCGAAATAGCGACCGATGTGGAATAGCAGTCCCATGCTTCCCAACGAAGGTACACACCCGCGCCTCCGGCGCGATGCCCTTCATCCATTCAAGTCACTCAAACAAGGGGTTCGCCGTGGTCGGTCTTCAATCTGGACACCAGTTGCTTGACCCACTGCTCTTCACTGCGGGGGCACAACAGCAAGGCATCAGGGGTATCGACCACGATGAAATCTTGCAGGCCTTTGGCCACCACGAGCTTTCCACCTTCTGCAGCGACCATCAGGCCTTTGGCGTCCTCCCCCATGAAGGTCACGCCGCTCAAGGCGTTGCCATCGGCGTCCTTATCCAGCTTGTCATACAATGAGCCCCACGTGCCCAAATCACTCCAGCCGAAGTCGCCCAGTACCACTCCGACATTCGGGGCACCTTCCATGATGCCGTAGTCGATTGAAATGTTTTCGGCGGCACCGAAAATGGCGAGAATGGCTTCTGCTTCCCGATCCGTGCCGAGGTCTGCGGCGCGCTCCACAAAGAGGGCGTGCAAATCGGGAAGCTGCTGCGCAAACTGGTGCTGAATGGAGTCCAATGACCAAATGAAAATGCCCGAGTTCCAGCAGAATTCACCTGAAGCGATGAATTTCTCCGCCAACTCGCGGTTGGGCTTTTCGGTGAAGGTCCGCACCTGTTGCAGCCGCTCGTCAAACGCTCCGGGAAGCTCTTCGTACTGTATGTAGCCGTAGCCGGTATCGGGGCGGGTCGGGGTGATCCCCAGGGTCAGCAACTGCGCCGTCTCCGAAGCCTGCTTCACCGCAACCCCCAGCACATCGCGGAACCCCGCTTCGTCTTCAATCAGGTGGTCGGCAGAGGCCACGACGATGGTGGCGTGCGGGTCTTTTTGCGCGATGCGGTGATGGGCATAGGCCAAGCATGGCGCCGTATTCCGCATGAAGGGCTCGCATAAGATTTGATCCTCAGGGAGATCAGGAAGCTGTGCCATCACATCCTCCTTGTAGCGCACATTGGTTACCACGTACATGCGGTCATAGGGGAGCATGGGCTCCAGCCTGTCGGCCGTCATTTGAATGAGGGTACGACCGCAGTCCAGGATGTCGAGAAATTGCTTCGGCCGGCCCGAACGGCTCATCGGCCAGAAGCGGGAGCCGACGCCTCCCGCCATGATGACGGCATATGTGTGGTCGTGTAGGGCCATGTCGCAGTGCCTTTCTGGGGTTCAGCCGGCAAAGATAAACCCTTCGTGAAGGGGTTTGATTGCGAGAAAGACGGACACGTTTTGCACTTCGGCTTGCGCTTGCGCTTGGGCCGGTGCACATGCCTTTGTGGCGTGCAATCCACCAACAGCAAGGCCATTGTGGACAGCAGGCCGATCCGGAAAGCCCGTGATGTAAAACGGCCCTGCATCAGGCGCCCGTCATGTTGCCTGGCACCACCCAGCGGTCGTACTCCTCCTCTGTGAGGTGGCCAAGGGCCAGTGCAGCGGCTTTCAGCGTGGTGCCCTCTTCATGGGCTTTCTGCGCAATGGCGGCCGCATTGTAGTAGCCGATATGGGGGTTCAAGGCCGTCACCAGCATCAAACTGTCGCCCACCAGCTGGTCGATGCGTGCACGGTTGGGTTGGATGCCTTCCACACAGCGCTCCGCAAAAGAGGCACAGGCCTCTCCGAGTAGGCGCGCGGACTCGAGGATGTTGCGGGCCATCATCGGCTTGAAGACGTTGAGCTCAAAATGGCCCTGGGTGCCGCCGACCGTCACTGCGACGTCATTGCCCATCACCTGTGCGCAGACCATGGTCAGCGCTTCTGCCTGTGTCGGATTGACCTTGCCGGGCATGATGCTGGAACCCGGCTCATTGGCGGGGAGGGCCAATTCCCCTATGCCGCTCCGCGGGCCGCTCCCCATCATGCGGATGTCGTGCGCAATCTTGTTGCAGCTCACGGCCAATTGCTTGAGCGCCCCATGGGCCTCAACTACTGCGTCGTGGGCCGCCAACGCCTCAAACTTGTTGGGGGCGGTGACAAAGGGGTGACCCATGGAGTCCGCCATGTAAGCGGCGACTTTGACGTCGTACCCATCGGGTGCGTTCAATCCAGTGCCCACTGCTGTGCCGCCCAGGGCCAACTCGGCCAAATGGTCCAGCGTATTGTTCAGGGCCCGCATACCGTGGTCCAATTGGGCCACGTAGCCACCAAACTCCTGGCCCAATGTCAGGGGCGTGGCGTCCATCAGGTGGGTTCTGCCAATCTTGACCACGTCTTTCATCTCGCCCGCCTTGGTGGCTAGCGCATCCCTCAGGCGCTGCACTCCGGGCAACGTCGTCCGGACGATGCGGTCGTAAGCGGCCAAGTGCATCGCCGTGGGAAAAGTGTCGTTGGAGCTTTGCGATTTGTTGGCGTCGTCATTGGGGTGCACTGGGCGCTCGCCCTCCCCCAGAGTGCCGCCAGCCAGCACATGGGCCCGGTTGGCGATGACTTCATTGACATTCATGTTGGACTGCGTACCAGAGCCCGTCTGCCACACCACCAAAGGGAAGCTGTGGTCGAGTTCCCCTGCGATGATTTCCTGACAGACCTGAACGATCAGGTCGCGTTTCTCAGCGGACAGCACGCCGAGGTCGCAATTGGCGCGTGCAGCGGCCATCTTGAGGTGACCAAAAGCATGGACGACCTCGATGGGCATGGTCCCCGCAGGACCAATGGGGAAATTGTGCCGGCTGCGTTCGGTCTGGGCCCCCCAATATTGATCAGCAGGAACGGCGACTTCGCCGAGGGTGTCCTTTTCGATGCGGGTCTTCATGGTCCTAAAAATGTGTCGGTGAATAGGGTTATCCCTGCTCGGCCGCAACACGCTCAGATGCGGCGTGCATCAGGTTGGCCTTGAGCATGGCTTCAATGTCGCCGTTGAGCACGGCGTCCGAATTGGACGTTTCATAGCTCGAACGCAAGTCCTTGACCATTTTGTACGGTTGCAGGACATAGGATCGGATTTGCGAGCCCCATTCGATTTTCTTCTTGCCCGCCTCGATTTCGGCGCGGGCCTCATTGCGCTTGGCCATCTCCATTTCGTAGAGTTGGGACTTCAACAGCTGGATCGCCTTTTCCTTGTTGCCCAATTGGGAGCGCGTTTCGGTATTGTCGATGATGATGCCCGTGGGCTTGTGGCGCAAGCGAACACCGGTTTCCACCTTGTTGACGTTTTGACCTCCAGCGCCTCCGGATCGGAATGTATCCCAGGTGATGTCCGAAGGATTGAAGTCGATTTCGATGCTGTCGTCCACGAGGGGGTAAACGTATACGGACACGAAGGAGGTGTGCCTGCGCGCCTGAGAATCGTAAGGGCTGATCCGGACCAAACGGTGGACGCCGTTCTCTCCCTTCAGCATGCCAAAGGCATAGTCCCCGTCAATCTCCATCGTCACCTGCTTGATGCCCGCGACGTCGCCGTCTTGGCGGTCGATTTCCTTGACCTTGAAGCCGGCTTTGTCGGAATACATGGTGTACATCCGGGTCAACATGCCCGCCCAATCACAGGACTCCGTGCCCCCGGCACCTGCTGTGATTTGGATGACCGCGTTGAGGCTATCTGCCTCGTCGGACAGCATCTGCTTGAACTCGAGCTCTTCGATGATCGTGATGAGGCTGTCGTACTGCGCCATCACTTCCTCTTCTGTGCTTTCACCCTCCTTGAAAAACTCGAACAGCACTTGCAGGTCTTCGATGGCCGTCTCTGCCGTTTCGTACTCTTCCACCCAGGCCTTTTTGCCGCGCATGCGGCGCATCACTTTTTCGGCCTCCTTCGCGTCGTTCCAGAACTCCGGGTCCTGCGACAGTTTCTCGTCTTCGAGGATGTCGATGCGCTTCTGCTCGATGGCGAGGTAACCCATCAACGCTAAGACGCGTGCTCGGGCGGATTGGATTTGATCGGCGTTCAGCATGAGGGCCCAAATTTAGGGGGCGCATCCTCCGCCGACACCGCCTGCCTGGCGACATCGAAATTGAACCCCTTTCGCAGCAGGCTGGCTATGGCTTTGGAAGGGTCTTCATCCGGACGGTGCAATTTCCGCTTGCGCGCGGCCCGGCAGGCCGCATCCAGCACATCTTCGGAGGACACCAGTTCCAATGCCCTGTCCACGATGTCCGCGCTGATTCCGTGCTCAACCCTCAAGCCAGCCGCCACCTTGGCCGGACCCCAGCCTTTCAGGCGAATGTGATCGGCTGCATAGGCCTCGGCAAAGCGCTGGGCGTCCAAATACCCGTCCTGAATCAAAGCCTCGATGGCCCGCTCTATTCCATCGCGTTCGCCCCAAGCATAGAGCTTCCGACGCACCTGCTCTGGCGAACGCTCTGAACGCGCGCACCAATGTCGTATCTTCGAGGAAACATCTTTTTTTCCGTCCACAGCGCTCAATCTACGGAGTGCGGCGTTGTCGGAAGTACCAACTGCAAACCACCGGGAACGCCTGGTGAAGCCAACTCAGAAATGCCATGAAAGCCGAGATCAATCAGCGCATTGCGTCGTTGCTAGAGAACCCGGAAATCGAAGCCGTGCGTGTCGAAGTCCGCACTGCATTCGAGGTGTACAAGGATGCCCGGGAAAAAGATGTCACAACCCAGCGGGCCGCCTTTGACGAAGTTGAACATCCCGCACCAGAGCCCGGTGAAGAGCCCATCCGGTTCACCTATGAGCCAGACGAGGAAGACGCCCGCAACGACGAGATGTACAAGGCCTTCCGCGAGCGCGAAAAGGCATGGCGAGAGCAAGTGGCTGCCGAACAGAGAGCCAACCTCGAAAAGAAGAAGACGGTCTTGGCTTCCATGCAAGAATTGGTGGCCAATGAAGAGCACATCGGTAAGATGTTTGACGCTTTCAACACCTTAACCGAGGAGTGGAATGCCATCGGAAACGTCCCCGGTGACCAATACAAGGAGGTGCACGACGCTTGGCACCGGTTGCGCGACGAATTCTTCTACAACGTCAACATCTACAAGCAATTGCAGGACCACGACCTGCAAGTGAACCTCAAAAAGAAAGAGGACCTCTTGGCTCAGGCAGCCCAATTGGGCACGGTCACCGACCTCAAGGAAAAGGAGCTGTTGGCGCGGAGTTACATGAAAGCATGGTTCGACATCGGACCCAGTCCACGCGAAACCTATCAAGAGCTGGCCGACACCTTTTTCGGCCACACCCGCGGCGCCCTGGACGAAATCAAGGCCCATTACGATTCCATACGGGAGGGCTTCCAAAAGCACCTCGAAGCCAAGCAGGCCTTGGTTGAAGAAGTCCGAACCTTGCTAGAAGAGGAGGTCCAAGATTCGACCGCCTGGCCGGCTCAGGCCGAAAAGGTCAAGGACATCCAAAAGCGTTGGAAAACGGTGGGCTTTGCAGGACGCAAAGACGACCAAGAAGTATGGGAAAACTTCAGGAGCCTGTGCGACCTGTTTTTCCAGAAGCGCGATGCCGCTTTTGCCGACATGCGCGCCGCCCAACAAAAAGTGCGGGACCGCAAGCAGGCCATTGCCGAAGAAGCGGCTGGACTGGCCGAAAGCGCGGCCTGGAAACAGACGGCTGACCGTCTGATGGTCTTGCAAAAAGAGTGGAAAGACTTGGGGTCCGCAGGTCCGAGGGACGAAAACAAGTTGTGGCGCCAATTCCGAGGTGCCTGCGACCAGTTCTTCACGGCGCGCAAGGCCCAATTCGCAGACCGCGACAAAGAATACATGGTCAACCAAAAGACCAAAGAGGAGCTAATCAAAGAGATTGAGGCCTTTGAGCTCTCCGGCAATCACGGCAATGACTTGGCCTCATTGAAGGCCTTTTCGAAGCGGTGGGCCGAAAGTGGCCATGTCCCCAGAAAAGTGTTCGAGCAAATCGTCGAGCGCTACGGCAACGCCATGGACAAAAAATTCGATGCCCTCGGCGAAAAACGAAGCGAGCGCTCAGTGGAGGCTTACAAGCAACGCGTCGAAAGCCTGGTATCCGGTGGTGAAGGCGCCGAGCATATGGCCCGCAAAGAAGAACGGGTCCTCCGCGAGAAGATGGACCGATTGCGCAAGCGCGTGACCCAGTACGAAAACAACATGGGCATTTTCACCGGAAAGGGCGCGGCATCCATCGTGGCTGACTTTCAGAAGAAAATCGAAGTGGACAAGCGGGAAATGGGCGAAATCAGCCGCAAGCTCAAGATGCTGCGGGATGCCCGGCAGCAGTCTCAGAAGGACTAAGGCCTTCGTGCATTCCACCGCAGTGTGCGGCATAGAGTGACTTCAGTCGCTCAGGCAGATTCATTCTGTCCTTTTGCTTGTCGAGGATGCCGAGGACGTCAAATTCCTGCACGGCTTCGGCCAGCTCCTCTACACCGTGCCCGGTAAAAAAGACCACTGGATATTCGAATTGCAACGACCTCATCAGCTGCAAAAACTCAACCCCGTCAATGGTCGGCATGACCGAATCCAACAAAATCAAGGTGGGGTTCTCAGTGGCCAGAATACTCACGGCTTCCAAGGCATCGGCGGTCGTTTCGGTATGAATGCCTGCATTGAGCAACTGAAGCTGCGTCAAGGTCAATGCCATTTCATCGTCATCGATGTACAACACGCGCAAGGGATCTGTCAAGCCAGCCATCAGGTGCTAAGTTGACGATATAATTCGCCGCAGAGGGTCAGCGAAGTGCGGCGTTCTGTTGTCGGAATATTCCGGCTAATCTGTCTTGGGCATGTGCAGCCCTGTGCTCATCCAGCCCTGTTCGTGCAGGTTGCCCAGGAGGCCTTCTAACAACCCCATGGTGCGGGGGGCCGCCTTCTCGCTGTCGTGCAACACGGCGATGGAACCTGGCTTCATGTGACGCCAGGTGGCATCCAGGCACTCCTTTGCCGACCGGCGTTGGTCGAAGTCCCCAGACAACAGGTCCCACATCACAATCGCACTGCGCGCAGAAATGGCCCGGGCCTGCGCCCGCGTCATTCGACCATAGGGCGGCCGAAACAATCCGGAAGCCGTAATGGCTTCGCATTCAAGGAAACTCTTGAGGTAGGCATACTGGCCCGCAGTCCAACCGGATTCATGCCGCATGGTGTGGTTGCCCCAACTGTGGCCCTCTCCTCGGATGCGGTCGAAGATGTCCGGGTAGCGCTCCACGTTTTGGCCGACACAAAAAAAGGTGGCCTTCTGCCCGGCCTCGCCCAACATGTCGAGAATGCGTGGGGTCCATTCGGGATGAGGGCCATCGTCAAATGTCAGGTGGACTTGCTGCCCCTCTTCCTCCCCCGTCCATAGAAAGGTGGGGAACAGCGTCGTGACAGGTGCGGGAATCCGGGTGGAATACACGGCGGCAATTTGAGAAATAAGCCTGAACCCCGCCCGAATCATTGCCAACGAAAACCGGGTTTTGCCCACGTTGAGCCTGTGGGAAATCCCGGCGATGCCGCGGCGTTATGCCAAGGTATCTTCGCAACTACATCCCGTGGGCATGGAATACGACTTCAAAGCCATTGAATCCAAGTGGCGCCAGCATTGGCAAGAGCAAGGCACCTACGCTGTCACCGAAGACCTGCAGAAGGACAAGTACTATGTACTGGACATGTTTCCGTACCCCAGTGGTGCAGGACTGCACGTCGGTCACCCCTTGGGATATATCGCCTCGGATGTGATCGCCCGCTACAAGCGCCAGCAAGGCTACAATGTGCTGCATCCACAAGGGTATGACAGCTTTGGCCTCCCCGCAGAGCAGTATGCCATTCAGACTGGACAGCACCCGGCCATCACCACAGAGCGCAACATCGCACGGTACCGCCAGCAACTCGACCTGCTCGGTTTCAGCTACGATTGGTCGCGGGAGGTGCGCACCAGCAGCCCGGAATATTACCGCTGGACCCAGTGGATTTTTGCCCGCCTGTTTGAACATGGCTATGACAATGGGGCCGGCAAGGCGGCGCCCATCACTGACCTCGTGTCCCACTTTGAGGCTCAGGGCAATGCGGGCCTGAATTGGTCCGTGGGAGAGGAAACCCTGACGGCGGCCGGGACCGCACTGTGGGGAGGGGATTTTGACGGGCACTTCACGGCAAGCCAATGGATTGCCCTCGACGACAATGGTCAGAGTGATGTCCTGATGGCCTACCGCTTGGCCTACCTCGCCGACAGCGAGGTCAATTGGTGCCCGGCGCTCGGGACTGTGCTCGCCAACGATGAGGTCATCGGAGGACGCAGTGAGCGGGGCGGCCACCCTGTGGTCCGCAAAAAAATGCGGCAATGGATGATGCGGATCACCGCCTATGCTGACCGCCTGATTTCCGGGCTCGACGGCATTGATTGGTCCGACAGCATCAAGGAGGTTCAGCGCAACTGGATTGGAAAGTCGACTGGAGCCCAGCTCAAGTTTGCCGTCCAACACCACGCCGAAAAGACGGTGGAGGTCTTCTCTACAAGACCCGACACGTTGTATGGGGCGAACTTCCTGGTGCTCGCACCCGAGCACGAGCTCGTCGCCGACATTACCACCGAGGAACAAAAAGATGCAGTGGCCGCCTACCAAGCCGAAACGGCCGCGCGCAGCGAGCGGGAGCGCATGGCGGGCGACCGCGGAGTGACCGGATGCTTCACCGGTGGTCACGCCCTGCACCCATTGACCGGGGCGCCGATGCCCATCTGGATCGCCGACTATGTTTTGGCCGGCTACGGCACAGGAGCGGTCATGGCCGTTCCCGCTGGGGACCAACGCGATTGGGAGTTCGCCCGACATTTCGATCTGGAAATCCCCCCGATTTTCGAAGGGCACGACATCGAGAGCGGTGCTTGCGGAGACAAGAGCGCCATCCTTTGCAATAGCGGCCCATGGAGTGGCCTTTCCTGCTCGGAGGTGTTGCCCAAGGCCATTGCGGAAACCACGGCTGCCGGTTTCGCCGCACCCCGGGTCAACTACCGACTTCGCGACGCTGTCTTCAGCCGCCAGCGATACTGGGGTGAGCCCTTTCCTGTCTGTTATGTAGACGGCATTCCTCAGCTGATCGAAGACGAGCAGGTCTTGCTCCCTGAGGTGGATGCCTATCTCCCAACGGAGGATGGCGACCCCCCGCTTGCCCGCGCATCGGAGTGGAACGTCTCGCGGGGCGACCGCATGGAATACAACACCATGCCGGGTTGGGCGGGTTCCAGCTGGTACTTCCTCCGGTACATGGACCCCCACAACAACACCTCCCTGTGTAGCCGCGAGAAAAGCGATTACTGGGGGCAGGTCGACCTGTACATGGGCGGTGCGGAACACGGCACGGGCCACCTGTTGTACAGCCGGTTTTGGACCAAATTCCTCTTTGACCTCGGCACCATTGGCTTTGATGAGCCCTTCGCCAAGATGGTCAACCAGGGCATGATCCTCGGGCGCAGCAGCTTTGTGTACCGCGTAGAAGGCACCAACACCTTTGTGACCTTCGAACAGCGCAAAGCGCAGCGCACGCAGCGCCTGCACGTGGACATCTCCATGGTCCGCAACGACATATTGGACACGGAGGCCTTCAAGGCCTGGCGGCCCGAGTTTGCCGATGCCCAATTCGAACTCAACGAAGAAGGCGAATACCGGTGTGGGAGCGAGGTCGAGAAGATGTCCAAGTCCAAGTACAATGTCGAAAACCCCGATGACCTCGTCGAGCGCTACGGGGCCGACACCCTAAGGTGCTACGAGATGTTCCTCGGTCCGCTCGAGCAGGCCAAGCCTTGGGACACCCAAGGCATCAGTGGTGTACATGGCTTCCTGCGCAAACTGACCCGTTTGTATCTCAATGCCGAAGGGCAGGCCATCATCACCGATGATGCGCCGTCATCCGATTCCGAACGGACCTTGCACAAGACCATCAAGAAGGTCACCGAAGACCTGGACCGCCTGAGCTGGAACACCGTCGTGAGCGCCCTGATGATTGGGGTCAATGAGTTGACCGAGCAGGGCTGCCATGAGCGTGCCGTGCTCCAGCCACTGGCGGCCATCCTCGCACCTTATGCGCCCCACCTTGCAGAAGAGCTCTGGTCGACCGCCCAAGGTGCAGGTTCCGTCGTGGATGCTGCGTGGCCCAAATGGGATGGCGACAAATTGGTGGAATCCGAGGTGCGTTATCCCGTCCAATTCAATGGCAAGGTGCGCTTCCAGTTTGAAGTCGCCGCAGACCTCAATCCCAAGGAAGTGGAGGCCGCTGTTCTCGCAGACCCCCGCACTTCTGAGCAATTGGGTGGCCGTGAACCCCGAAAAGTGATCGTGGTTCCGGGCCGCATCATCAACATCGTAGGCTAAGCCGGTTCTGAGCTGGTAATCAATGGAGTCGGAGCCATTTCCATGGCCCCGTTTGAAGTGCTACGCCCACAAATTTTTCTCTGCGAATTGCCTTTTTTCATCGATGAACTGCAAATATTTTGCTGTTAGTCGAAGAATTTCGCATCTTTGTATAAGTTATATCTGACGTCAAGGCTTATTTATACGGCACCATGAACGCTTATCGCATGCTCCTCGGGCTTCTCTTCGCCCTCTCTTGCACTTTCACTTTTGGACAAGTGACTTCCTCTCCAGCTCCGGAAGGGTACGACCTCGAAATGGAAGTGGTCTCAGAAGACATCGGCCTCCTCGTAGGCGCCCTCGGCATCACCGACCTCACGGGTTACTCGAGCACACGGCTTTACGTGTCCATGAACAACGCCGACGACTTCATGTCGTCTGTGTCTGGTGACGAGACCAATCCTACGTATGTCAACACCACGACAGACTTCTATCATGCCACTTTGGGTGCCGCAACCCCCAATGGCATCAACAGCCTGCTCTTCCCGGTCTATCCCGACCTGGTGTACGACAGCTGGGTGACCATCGGAATCTCCGGCGTGCCCAACCCCGGAGCCGGTGAAGCCAACGTGAGCACCGTTCAGTCCACGGACAACCCCTGGGTGACCAATTTCGATCCAGGTGGCGGCATGCCCGGTTCCAACATCGCCATTGATGACCTCATCGGTGGTGCTTGGTACGCGCTCAATGGTGACTCTAACGGCATTGCTGGTGACGACTTGCGCGTGCTCGTGGGTCAATTCACGACGACCGGCGAACTGAGCGGTCAGATCTATTGCCAGGTTTTCATCAATGGAAACGGCATGACCGAATTCCGCGACACCTTCTTTTTTGGAGCAGGAGGGCCCGCCGCTGGTTGTACCGACCTCGAAGCCTGTAACTACGACGCCAACTTCACCGTCGACGACGGAAGCTGTGAATATGCAGAAGACCTCTGCGGCGGCTTGACCAATGTCGACTGCGACTGTGCTTGCCTCAACGACGCCGACGAAGACGGCATCTGTGATGAGGATGAAGTTGCCGGCTGCCAGGATGAGACGGCCTGTAACTATGACGCGGATGCGACGGACGATAACGGTTCTTGTACCTACGCAGAGGCCAACCTCGATTGTGCGGGCAACTGCTTGAACGACGCCGACGAAGACGGCATCTGTGATGAAGACGAAGTGGCCGGCTGCCAGGATGAGACGGCCTGTAACTATGACGCGGACGCGACAGACGACAGCGGTTCTTGTACCTATGCTGGCGCCGGTCTGGACTGCGATGGCAATTGCCTGGCAGACACTGACGGTGACGGCATTTGTGACGATGACGATCCCTGTAACGAGCCCGACCTGACGCCCGTCGTCATCCCCACGGTGCCCGTTTCCTTCATCTCAGAAGTCACCCTCGACCTTCAGCCCGTCGTCGGCATGACGTTGATCGCGCTCGTCGATGGCGAGACTGCCGGTGTGGATGAAGCCTTCGAATACGAGGGCAGCAGCTGGGTGAGCATGACGATTTACGCAACCACCGGCGACGAGATTGAATTTCAACTCTTCGATGCCGCAGCCTGCGCGTTGTACGACATCGACCTCTCCTTCACTGTGAGTGAAGACGGCGAAGAGCTTTCCACGTTTGACAACCCCGCCATTCTTCCCTTCATGAGTGGAAACGCGATCCCGGGTTGTACCGACAGCGAGGCCTGCAACTACAACTTGCTCGCGGACATGGACGACGGCTCTTGTAACTACCCCATCGACCTCTTTGGCACAGATGCGCTCGATTGCGACGGCCTCTGTATCAATGATGTGGACGGCGACGGTGTCTGCGACGGCGACGAAACTTCGGGCTGTACCGACCCCGAGGCCTGTAACACGGGCGACTATACGGACACAGACAACTCCACTTGTATCTACCCCTCAGACCTCTATGGTTTTGACTACGTCGACTGCGACGGCGCCTGCCTCAATGACGCGGATGGCGACGGTGTGTGCGATGAAGATGAGGTCGAAGGATGTACCGATGCCTCAGCCTGCAACTACAGCGCGGCGGCCACGGACGAAGACGGTTCTTGTGAATTCACCAGCTGTGCCGGTTGTACCGATGCTGCGGCCTGCAACTACGACGAGGACGCCACGATTGACGATGGCTCTTGTGCAGCTTTGGACGAATGCGGCATCTGTGGTGGCGACGGCATTGCCGATGGCGCCTGTGATTGTGATGGCAACGTTCTGGACGCCTTGGGTGTCTGTGGTGGCACCTGTTTGGCAGATGCGGATGCCGATGGCATCTGTGACGACGTCGACGATTGTGTGGGAACCCCCGATGCCTGTGGCGTCTGCAATGGCTCAGGCCCCGTGGACGGCTACGACTGTGATGGCAACTGCCTTGTAGACACGGACAATGACGGCATCTGCGACTTTGAGGACCCCTGCAACGAGCCAGACACTACGGTCGAGGTGCTCCCATTGATCCCTTCCACAGTGATCGCAGAGGTGTTCTTCAATGGTCTCCCCGTTCCAGGTGGCACGGTACTCGCGCAGGTGAACGGCAACACGGTCGGTCTCGCAGTGGCCTTTGAGTACGAAGGTGGCAGCTGGATCAACATGAACATCTACGCCGATGCAGGCGACGAAATCAGCTTTATCCTCTGGGATGAGAATGCTTGTGAGCAGTACCTGCTCGACTTCACCTTGACACCTGCCGAGGAAGGCGACGAATTGGGCACGTTTGATGCGCCCCAGTCGTTCCCCTTCGGAACCGGAGCACCCATCGAAGGCTGCTTGGACGAAACGGCCTGCAACTACAACCCGCTCGCCACAACGGACGGCGTTCCCTGTGTCTATCCTGAGCAATTCTGTGGCGCAGACTACTTCGATTGTGACTGCCTCTGCCTCAACGATGCGGATGGCGATGGCATTTGTGACGAGGCCGAGATCCCTGGCTGTGGTGACCCCATTGCCTGTAACTATGACGCGGACGCCACCGACTTCGATGGCACCTTGTGTGTCTACCCCGAGAGCGACTTCGTCGATTGCAACGGAAACTGCTTGAACGACAGCGATGCCGACGGCATTTGCGACGAACTCGAGCTCGAGGGTTGTACGGATGAATTTGCCTGCAACTATAACGAGGAGGCCACCGATGAGGACGGCTCCTGTGCTTATGCCGAGCCCGGCTTTGACTGCAATGGCGACCCCATTGAACTCGACGATTGCGACCCCTTGTGCTACGTGGTCGACGAGACCCTTCAAAACTACACGGTCCAGTGCCTCGAAGACCTTGAGGACATTGAGTGTGTGGCCGGTGCGAGCATCTACAACGCGTGCACGGGAACAGTAACGGAAGCCAGCGCCTGCGTGAGCCTCCCTGCCATCGATTCTATCGAAACAGGTTCTGCTACAACCGCAATGGGCATTGGACCCGACGGCGCTTTCCGATTCTATGGTTTGCAAATGCAAGGCCTCGCCGCATCTGACTATTTCTTTGAGGGAGACGGCGGATTGGCGTTCACCCAATACAGCAACGGTACGGCTGTGCTGGAGGGCAACCTCGAGAACAGCGAAGACCCCACCCAGGGATTCTACGCCTTCCTCGTCTTTGAAAACGCGTTGACCGGTCCCGAATGGGCTGCGCTCGGCAAGGGCTTCAAGTATGCCTATTCCTGCGCCAACGTCGACACCGATCCTTGGTTGATCTACACCTTGAAGAACGACCAGAGCTACCTGCAAGGAACCGGAGCCTATGAGGGCAGTTCCTTGAGCCTTGTCCACGCCCCGGTCAACGAGCACTTCGGCTTCCAGGTCGGAGAGGCGGCCAACGACCACAACTGTAATTACGGCCTCGGCGGTTGGTACGCTTGGCAGGGTGAGATTTTGGGTGTGCCCGTTTCCGGTGCCTTGGGTGACGTGATTGTCGACCTCAACATGAACACCGAATACTTCGAATTCAACGAGAATTGCGCGACCAACATCTACACTTTTGTGGACTCCTGCGGAACCTACAACTACGAGCAGCAGATCTGCCGCATCGACACCATCGCACCCGTCTTCTTCGGTTGTCCTGAAGAGGCCACTGTGGCTTGCACGGAAGACCTTCCTCAGACTGCAACGGTGACCGTTTCCGACAACTGTGATGACCTCGAGACCATTGAGATCAGCGTGCTTGAGGATGTCATCATCGACCAAACGGACGCGGGCTGCTATACGATTGAGCGCACCTGGAGTGCCGAAGACCTCTTCGGCAATGTCGGAACCTGCACACAGTTGATCCACGTTGTGGACACCGTGGCGCCTTCCATCGACCTCATGCTGCCAGGAGACCTGACTGTTTCTGTCGCCGGAGATTGCACGGTCGAAACGGGCACAGACTTCACGGGCTTGGCGACTGCCACCTACAGCGACGACTGCAGCTCCGTGACGGGCGAGGTCACCTTTAGTGATGAAATCACCGACGCCATCAGCGACGGATGTTACAGCATCCAGCGCACGTGGACGGCGACAGCCCAAGACGGTTGTGGCAATGCCAGCAGCGCAACAGGCGTGCAAACCATCGAGGTCGTCGACCAGATTGCACCGATGATCGAATTGAGTGGTGTCGAAGTCACCATGTCTTGTGAGTCATGGACCTGCGACATGGAAACGCTCACCGATCTCGGCTTCGCTTCCTGGACGGACAACTGTGAAATCGACACCGCCTACATCGTCTGTGAGGCCATGTCCGGTGGTTGCGTGAGCCCTGTGCCCACATGGGATGTCGAATACGTCGTCATCGACGCTTGCGGCAACATGTCCAGCGCGCACCAGTTTGTGCTGCTCATCGACACGGTAGCGCCAACCATCGAGATCACCTGCCCAGCTGACGTTGTGGTGGAGCTCGACGGCGACTGCATGGGAGAGCTC
Source organism: Flavobacteriales bacterium (assembly GCA_016780385.1). Taxonomy (GTDB): domain Bacteria; phylum Bacteroidota; class Bacteroidia; order Flavobacteriales_D; family Sanyastnellaceae; genus UBA8752. The sequence continues at coordinate 33,823 of JADHLY010000002.1, read as the reverse complement.
GACCCCACCCAAAGCGGAGAGGTCGAGATTACCAGCACGGACAACTGCGATGTGGCGCCCATCCTCAGCTACACGGTAGAGGACAGCGAGCCCATGTACATCTGTGAAGATGGCAACGGCACCTACGAAATCGTCCGCACCTTTATCGCGGTCTCTGAGGACCACTGCGGCAATGTCGCTACGGAGACCTGCACACAGTTACTCACCGTGGTCGATGTGACCGCTCCGGTGATTGTCTCCATCTCTTGCCCGAACGACACCACTGTGGCCTTGGGCGACGACTGCACGGCAGATGTGGGAACGGACGCTATGGGCATGCCCACGATTAACGTGGAAGACGGCTGTGACGCCGACCCCGATGTCACCCTCTACCACGTCGACGGTCCTTCCACCTCTTTGTGTGACGATGGCGACGGCAGTGCCGACGGTTCGTACACCTTCGAGCGTACTTTCTATGCCTATGCTACGGACGCTTGCGGCAACGTCGGCGACACCATTAGCTGCACGCAGGTGATCACGGCTGCGGACCAGTCGGCTCCCGAGTTTGGCTCCTTCCCTCCATACGAGGCGGTCTCTTGCGAGAACCTGAGCGATCCGCTTGACCCGACCCAAGTGCCCCTCGAAGTGATGGACAACTGCGATGGTGACTTGACCATCAGCATCGAGGCTTGGCCGTTGAGCGGTTCCTGCCCCGGAAGCTGGATGCGCATCTGGACCGCTACAGACGACTGTGGCAACACCAGCATGGCAGAGCAATACCTCTCCTTGTTTGACGAGATTGCGCCTGTCATCAACTGCCCAGCGGACACTGTGCTTGTCCTCGACCAGGACATCGCTGACGATACCACGACCACGGCGTTGGGAATGGCGATGGCCACCGACAACTGCAGCGCTTGGGCCGACATTGAGATCGTATACAGCGACGGCGACTTCGAAGTGGACTGCGACGGTGACGACGCAACGCCCGAAGGCACGATGTCCTTCATCCGGACCTTCACGGCGACGGACTTCTGCGACAACAACGCCAGCTGCGAGCAGCTCATCACCTTGGTGGACAACCTCGGACCTGAAGTCAATGTGGAAGACGTCACTGTCTCCTGTCTCGACTACGATCCCGCGGCCACTTATGGTGACTTCAGCGCCACCGACAACATGGACACCGATGTGGCCTACAGCTGGGAAGAGGACAGCGTATACGCCCAACTCTGCGCAGGCAGCTTCAGCGTAGACCGCACCTGGACCTTCGTGGATGACTGCGGCAACAGCACCTCTGTTCAGCAGACCATCACGGTTGTGGACGAGACGGCGCCCGTCGTCACGGCAGGTGAATTCACCCTCCTCATCTCTTGCGAGGAATACAACGACGAGAACACCGAGGACAACATCCTGATCGAGGTGGTCGACGAATGCGGCAGTGAGGTGACGATTAGCTTCTTCGATACGCCATTCAGTGGCGGTTGCGTGCAGCCTGTCGGCATGTACATGCGGACCTACACCTTCATGGACGATTGCGGCAACGCCAACATGTTCGAGCAGTTCATTCAGCTCTATGATGAAACGCCTCCAACCATCAGCATGACCTGCCCAGCAGATGTCACGCTCGATGCGGATGCCGACTGCGACACGGACCTCTCTACGGACGCCCTGGGATTGCCCGAGATCGCCGTCGAAGACAACTGTGGCGGCACGCCTCCGTCTGTCGACCTGACTTGGGTAGACCACGACACGACTTCCACATGTGCCGGTTCATTCTCATTTGTCCGCACGTTTACGGCTGTTGCCACGGACAACTGCGGAAATGAGTCCACGGTAAGCTGCGACCAGATCATCGGTCAGCAGGATGTGACCGCACCCACCTTCGAGGATCCGCTCCCCGCTGACGAGACCGTCGCGTGCTCCGACATTCCTGCGGCTGCAGACTTGACTGCCACTGACGGATGCGACGACGCACCTGTGGTGACCTTCGAAGAAGTGGTGACCGGTGCAGACGATTGCCCTGGAACGCAAACCATCGTGCGCACCTGGACCGCAACGGACGCCTGTGGCAATGCGACCAGCTTGTCTCAGACCATCACCGTCACGGACGAGCTCGCTCCCACGTGGACGAGCGCTGCTCCCGGCGACACCACTGTGTCCTGCGAGTCTGTGCCTGAGCCTGCTGTGCTTGAAGCAACGGACAACTGCGATGATGCCATCGAAGTGGCCTTCCTTGAAAACAGTGAGGCCGGCGACTGCGCCCAGAACATGACGATCACCCGCACGTGGAGCGTCAGCGACTGCGCGGGCAACCAGCTCTCTCACGTTCAGGTGCTGACGGTGGTCGACACCACTGCACCCGTGATCGATGCCGTGCTCGAGCTCGACATTGCTTGCACAGATTGGGACGCCGATGCGATGTACGCAACGGTGACCGACAACTGCGACGCTACGGTGGCGCTCGAAATCCTCTCTCAGGAGGAGTTCAGCGGCTCCTGCGCGGGAAGCTTCATGCGGACCTATGTCGCCACTGACCAGTGCGGCAACAGCGACACCTTGATGCAGTCCATCGACCTCATCGATACCGAAGCGCCTGAGTTCACGGTGATCCCACAGGATACCACGCTCTCTTGCGATGATGACTACACGGTCGGCAGCCTCGGCGCTGCAGAGGCCGAAGACAACTGCGACGGCGATGTCGAAATCAGTTACACGGATGTTGTGACCTTCATCGACGACTGCGCGGGCACGGCCGAGGTCGTCCGCACTTGGAATGCCGCTGACGATTGTGGCAACAACAAAACCGTGAACCAGATCATCACCCTGATCGACACCACGGACCCTGTCTTCAACGAGGAATTGCCCGCTGATGCCACCGCTTCCTGCGATGACATCCCCATGGCGCCGACCTTGACGGCAACGGACAACTGTGACCCTGACCTTGGTGTGAGCCTGACGGAAACCATCGAAGATGATGACCTCTGCCCACTGGACTACTCCATTATCCGGACCTGGTCCGTGACGGACTGCGCCGGCAATGGCATCAGCCACACCCAGGTGATCACGGTAGTGGACACCACGGCGCCCACCTTTGTGGCAGGCCCAGCCGACGAGACTGTGTCTTGCGATGCTGTGCCCATGCCCGCCGAGCTGACCACCTTGCAGGCCGACGACAACTGCGACGACGCCCTCAGCTACAGCTACCTCGGTGAGACCTCTGAGGATGGCGATTGCGACAACAGCTACACCCTGATCCGCACCTGGGAGGCCAGCGATTGTGCAGGCAATAGCTCCACTTGGACCCAGGAGATCACGGTAGTCGACGAGACTGCTCCTGAACTGACGTTGACCTTTGACAATGGCTTCGCGGCGGTGGACACCTTGGTGTCTTGCCAAGCCAATGTCCCTGCCATTGAGGCCATCAGCACGGATGCTTGTGACGGTGCCCCCTCAATCACGATGACGGTCGATACGGCCAACCAGGACGTATGTGGTAATGCCACCTTGACCTACAGCTTCCTCACATCTGACGCTTGTGGCAACACAACGTCTGCGACCATCACGGTCACTGTGCTGGACGAGGAGGCACCCATGTTCATGGACGTCTGCGGCATCGAAAACGGCGTCACCATCGACGTGTGTGCGGATGATGTCTTCGGCGAGGACCTAACGCCAGCCACCGATCCCTGCGAGGTTACGGCGGTCGACAACTGCGAAGGCGATGTGTCCATCGTACTGTCCACCACAGCGGTGGGTGCTTATGCGCCCAACGACAGTGTCGAGCAATACTGCACCACCGTGACACCGGTGTCCTTCAGCGACGACGAGACTTGCAACGGCTATCAGACCCATGCTGTACGCCTCTTCAACTTTGCCGGTGCAGAGTTCTACTCCACAGTGGGTGATGGTATCGTAAGCCAGCAGGAAAATGGCGACTGGATGATCGAGCAAACCGTGGTGGCCAACGACAACGAAAATGCCGGTTGGAACGTGACCTTCACGTTGACCGATGGCTTGGACTATTCCGATTGGTCTAACCAGGACTTCCCAACGAGCTACAAACTCGACTGCGAGCAGCTCTTCGACGACCACGAGAACTGGATGTACTGGTTCCTCGCCAACGGATCCTTGACGGGATGGGGAGACTACGAAGGCAGCTTCATGACCTGCGCCCACCAGCCCGCCAACGAGTTCTACCGCTTCCAGGTCGGCATGAGTGCCAACAACATGAACGGGAACTACGGATACAGCGGATGGTTCACCTTCTCCGGTACGTTTGACAACACGCCGGTCATGGGATCAGGTGACTTCTTCGGCGACCTCGACTGTGCCCTTCCATACCAGTTTGAGTATGACTACACAGCGACGGACTGCAGCGGAAATGAGGCTGAATTCAGCTACACCGTGAATGTGACGGGTGACCTGTGTGAAGACCCCGAGTCTGACCTCGTCGGAACGGGCAACGCATCAAACGCGTCCGGAGATGTCTCCGCCATGGCTGCCAGCGATGCGCCCCGTGGTGACATTCAGGTCTCGAACATCATGCCGAACCCTTCACAGGACTTCGCCCAGATCGGATTTACCGTTCACCGCAACATGCGCATCGATGCCGACATCTTCGACGCGACCGGCATGCACATCAAGCCGCTCTATCATGGTCAGGTGCAGCAGGATCAGTCGTACTTGCTCGACATCAATGCCGCCCAACTCCAAAGCGGTGTGTACCAGGTGCGCATTGTCTCCACTGACGCTACCATCGTGAAGCAATTCATGGTGACTGAATAAACCAAAAACCATTGCATCGAGGGGGCGACTGCCAATGATGTCCCCCTTTCAAGGTGATCCGGACACCGCTCCCCCGGGGGCGGTGTCCTTTTTTCAGCGAACAAAAACCGAAGCGGCCTAATTTTCTCTTTATGCAGATGCGTTTCCCCAAATTCTCCTCCCTCTTCCTGTTGTGCTGCTTGATGAGCGCGACGGCGAGCCATTCCCTCAGCGCGCAGTGGCCATACAACCCCAATGCCGACGGGGACTCCCTGATCGGTACCGGTGATGTGCTTCAACTCCTCACCTTGTTTGGACTGCCCTGGGAAGACAACGGAGTGCTCGGTATCGAAAGCGGTGGAACGGGCGCTGCTTCTGCAGACTCTGCTCGCATATCTCTGGGCATCAGCTACCTCTCGGACTCCACCACCATTGCCGGCATCAATACCTATGACTGGACATGGGCAGAAGGCCGCATGCGGGTCACCCAGCAATTCGCCCAAGGCCGCAACGTCTCCGCCACCGGATCATATGCCTCTGCCATGGGTGATGCCGCCGAAGCCACTGGCAACTACAGCCACGCCGTGAACCGAAACACCACCGCCGGTGGAACGTGCTCCAGTGCCATGGGAGAAGGCACCGAGGCCACGGGAACCGCCGCACATGCGCAGGGCATGTTTACCGACGCCACTGGCACCACTGCGCATGCTCAGGGCTACAACACCAAAGCGCTGGCGAATTATGCGCACAGCGAAGGGTATGGTTCTGAAGCCACCAACACCGCCGCCCATGCGGAAGGCTACAACACGACCGCTTCCGGCTTCTTCAGCCACAGCGCAAACCGCAACACCGTGGCCAGCGCCACCTGCGCCCACGCCGTGGGTGAAGGAACGGAGGCCACGGCGGATGCCGCGCACAGCGAAGGCTTCTATACCGTTGCTTCCGGTTTTGCCGGGCATGCTGAGGGTTATGAAACGCTCGCCAGTGGCTATGCGTCCAGCGCAGGCGGATACTATACTGTCGCCGACCAGCCGTACCAAACTGCCGTGGGCAAGTACAATACGGCGGCCTTGTCGAATGCCCTCTTTTCCGTGGGCAATGGCGCCAGCGTTGATGATCGCTCCGACGCCTTTGCCGTGCTTGAAAGCGGAGACGCCGTGCTCGCGGGCAACCTCGAGTTCAACGGCATCAATTTGCAGGATACCCTGGACAATCTGAACACCCGAATCGGGCAGCTTGAAGCCTTGGTTGAGTCCCTGATTGAGTCCGTCGGGCCTAACGAAGCCGATTGATTCTATTCTGCACCACAATCCATGTGGTCAGAATGGGTGCTTTTTGTAATTTTGCCCTCCATTCTTCACGGAATGCCCCATGGTGTAATGGTAGCACACCGGTTTTTGGTACCGTTTGTCAAGGTTCGAGTCCTTGTGGGGCAACCACGAAGTGCAAGACGAAAGTCAATGCAATCGCACGAAGACCGGCACTGAGGTGACCGGTCTTTTTCTTTTTCGTCCCCACCTTGTGGGCCCAAGGCCAAGCTCATGGAACAGGACATCCTCAATTTGATCAACGGCGCACTCGTTCCCGCACAAGGCGGCGGGTGGCTGGACAATGTGGAACCCGCCACTGGCGCAACGTACAGCCGCATAGCGCGGTCGGGTCCTGAAGATGTGGAGGCGGCGGTGTCCGCAGCGAGGAAGGCCTTTCCGGCATGGCGGGCATGGAGCCCCGCTGACCGAAGGGCCGTGCTCATGCGGCTCGCAGACAAGGTGGCCGAAAACGCCACCATGCTCGCCGAAGCAGAGTCCAAAGACAACGGCAAACCCTTATCGGTTGCGGCCGCAGTGGACATCCCTCGGGCTGAACACAACCTGCGGTTCTATGCGTCTGCTGCCGAGCAGTTCTCCAGCGAAAGCCATACCATGGGCGATGGAACGGTGAACTACACCCTGCGCAAACCCCTCGGTGTCGTAGGCTGCATCAGCCCGTGGAACCTGCCTTTGTATCTGTTCACCTGGAAAATTGCGCCGGCCTTGGCCAGCGGCAACTGCGTGGTGGCCAAGCCCAGTGAGGTCACCCCGATGACGGCTTATTTGCTCGGCACTTGGGCAAAAGAGGTCGGTTTGCCGGACGGGGTACTCAACATACTCCACGGTCTGGGTCCGGAAGTCGGCCAAGCCATGGTGGAGCACCACTATGTGCGGGCCATTTCCTTTACGGGAGGCACGGCAACGGGGGCGGCCATTTCGGCCCTGGCGGCTCCAAAATTCAAGAAGCTCTCTCTTGAGCTCGGTGGCAAGAATGCCACCGTGGTGTTTGACGACTGTGATTTCGATGAGGCGGTGTCCACTGCGGTTCGGGCCGCTTTCTCCAACCAAGGGCAGATCTGCCTGTGTGGTTCGCGCATCCTGGTGCAAGAGGGCCTCTACGATAGGTTCAGGGATGCCATGGTCGCGAAGGTGTCCAAATTGAGGATTGGGGACCCCATGGATCCCGCCACCAAAATGGGCGCCGTGGTGTCAAGGGGGCACCGCGACAAGGTCCTCGCCGCCATTGACACTGCGCGCGGTGAAGGCGGGCGCATCCTCTGTGGTGGTGGACGTCACCAACCCGGTGAACCGCGCCTGAAAGGCGGCTACTTCGTGCAGCCCACCTTGATCGAAGGACTCGACCACCAATGCATCACCAACCGCGAAGAAATTTTCGGTCCGGTGGCCACGCTTCAGCCTTTCAAAGACGAGCAAGAAGCATTGGGCCTGGTCAACGCCACCAAATACGGCCTGTCTGCTTCTGTCTGGACGCAAGACTTGAAGCGCGCGCACCGCTTTGCGGCTGGAATTGACACCGGGATGGTCTGGCTCAATTGTTGGTTGGTCCGCGACTTGCGGACGCCGTTCGGCGGCACCCGACACTCCGGGGTAGGCCGCGAAGGCGGCTACAACAGCATGAAGTTCTTTACCGAACCTCAGAACGTTTGCGTCAAGCTGTGAGCGGCCACTGAACGCAATCCACATCGGCTTGTTGCGTAAGCCCCGCTCCTTGCCCTGAGAACTTGCGGGTGTAGCGTCAACTTGGGGTCATGTATCCTCGCCCCCTCCACCGCTTTTCATCGCTCGCCTTTGTGGCCCTGCTGCTCGGCGGATGCGTCCCCATGAGCCAGTTCACCGAAGTCCGAGATGACCGAGACGAACTGGACCAAAACGTCGCCGCGCTGACCGAACAAGTTCAGGCGCTTCAATTGATGGTGTCAGAAAAAGACGGCCAAGCGATGGAGGATGCCCGCAAGTTGGAAGGCCTACGGGCCGACACTTCTTCCCGCGGAAGTCAGCTCAGGCAATGTCAATTGCGCAACCGAGAGCTCGAGGAACTCAACGCCCTGTTGACTTCAGACCTCGCCTCTAGCCGTTCCGCCAGTGGCAGTGAGCAAGCCGCATTGCTGGAGGAACTGCAGCGCATTCGGGCCGACCTCCAGTTTCAGCAGGACAGCCTGTACGCCTTGGAGCGCGACTTGCGCGCCCGGGAAGCCAAAGTGGCCGAATTGACCCGCTTGCTGGAGTCCCAAAAAGCTGCGGGTGAGGCCCTCAAAGCCAGGCTGACCGACGCCCTGTTTGCATTCCGTAACAAGGGGCTCGAAGTAGAGGAAAGGGATGGCAAAGTCTATGTCCGCCTGTCTTCGAAGTTGCTCTTTGCTTCTGGCAGCACCGCCATAGACCCTGAAGGCCGCAAGGCCCTGTCAGATCTGGCCCGGGCCATCCAAGACGAGAGTGATTTCGAAGTGGTGGTTGAGGGCCACACGGACGACGTCGCGTTCAGCTCGCCCTCCTCGCCCAAAAACAATTGGGAACTCAGCGTATTGCGGGCCACGGCCGTGGTGGAAGTGCTCTCCTCCGCGAGCAGCCTTAATCCCGAGTTACTCACCGCGGCTGGACGCAGTGAGTTTCATCCACGTGACCCCGAAGACCGCAGCCGCAACCGGCGCATCGAAGTCGTACTGAGCCCCAAACTGGGCGGCCTGTACGACCTGCTCGACGAGTGATCAGTTGATCGGGAGCAGGAAGGTGCCCTGCGTGATGGAGATGCCGCCTGTACCGTCGCTGCCAATGAGGCTTCCCCCGAAGGTGCCCACGACAATGCCTCCGTTCTCAGGGAGGATGTAGAGGATTTCGACGGTGAAGTTTGCACCCGGCAGGGTAGATGTATACGTCTGTCCGGTGGGGCTGTTGTAGGTGCAGACCCCTGTAGGCGCGCTGGACTCATTCAAGGAGACTTGCGCCCCATCTACCCAGCCCACTGTGGGCTCAGGCAAGGTCATCGCGATGCCGTCCGTGGTGACGGAAACACCGCCGACAGTCAGCGTGTTCGAGCCGTCCAGGCTGCAGGTCGTTTCAAAGTCTGCCTCCAGCTCATTGCCATTGGCCTTCCACATCATGTTGCCGTCGCACGGAGGGCAGATGCTGCCCCCGCAGTCGATGTACAGCTCGTCGCCGTCGAGCAAACCGTTCGTGCAATCTCCGTCTGTCGCACAGGGCTCACAATCGGGGCCACCGCAATCAACACCCAGCTCTTCTCCGTTGAGGAGGCCGTCCTCGCAACTGGGGCAAGCCTCGCAGTCCGGTCCGCCACAGTCCACATCGATTTCGTTGCCGTTGAGGAGGCCGTCTCCGCAGAGTTCGCCACAGTCAATTCCCGTGTCTCCACCGCAATCAATGCCCGTCTCACCGGGATCGAGCTGGCCGTTGAAACCGACGTCGCATGGAGCGCACTCGCCGCCGCAGTCGACCCATTGCTCTCCGAGCACTTGGTCCCACACCCCATTCTCGCAGGGGTCGCAGGGCTGACAAATGGAACCGCCACAATCCACGAGCTCCTCGCCATTGTTCAATATGCCGTCAAAGCAATTTGGGCCGATGAGGTTGTCGTCGTTGAGACAGGAAGTGCCAAACAGCAACGCAACGGAAGCCATGAGGACGAGGGAGAAGGTGGGAAGGCGGAACGAGGTCATCGTTGTATCTTTCAAGCTGCGCAAATTAAGGGAGTAAGGACGGATTCAGCGCGTTATTCCACTCAATCCGTGTCCATTCCATTGAGAGGTGCTTTTGCGAAATGACCCGTCAACCCCACATACCTCCTGCCGATTGGTCTCCGCGAGCAGCTCCAAACGTACTCCAAGAGGGGAACGGAGGCAGTGATGGTGTGGTTGCACAGCTGCTGGAATTGCGCGGAATCACTCCAGAAGCAACCCCTGCCTTTTTTGAACCCCGTCTCGAGGATTTGCACGATCCCTATGCCATGCGCGACATGGACCGGGCCGTGGACCGACTCATGCACGCCCAGCGCGAAGGAGAGCGCATCATGGCATATGGGGACTACGATGTGGATGGCGCCACTTCGGTTTCGCTCATTCACGACTTCCTCAGAAACAACGGTTTTGATGTGGTGCCCTACATCCCCGACCGATACAGCGAAGGATACGGGCTCTCTTCCAAAGGCATAGAACACGCTGCTGAACTCGGTTGTAGCATCATCATCACGTTGGACTGCGGCATTCGGGCGACCGAGCGCGTGGCCGAAGCCAAACAGCACGGCATAGAAGTGATCATCTGCGATCACCATTTGCCCGGCGAGACCTTGCCCGATGCCTATGCCATCCTCAACCCCAAGCACCCCGACTGCCAATACCCCTTCAAGGAATTGAGCGGCTGTGGCGTCGGATTCAAATTGACCCAGGCCTTGACCGAACGGATCGGTTTGTCGCCGATGAGCGCCTATGACGGCTTGGACCTCGTGGCCTTGAGCATCGCCTCAGACCTCGTCGAAGTGACCGGCGAGAATCGGATATTGTTGCACCACGGTCTCAAGACCATTTCCCGGAATTCTCGTCCGGGAATCCGCGCATTGCTCCAAGTCGTGCGTTGCTCGCCCGAGTATCTGACCGTTCGCGACATCATCTCGCGGATCAGCCCCCGGATCAATGCCGCTGGGCGCATGTCCCTGGCCACCGAAGCGGTGGAACTGCTCACCGAGAAAAACGACGCCCGCGCCAATGAGCTGGCCAACAACTTGGACCGGCTCAATCAGGTGAGGCGCTCCTATGATGAGCAAATCACACGGGATGCCATCGGCCAACTGGCGGAACGCGAAGAGTTCAAGCACATCAACATCGTCTGGGGCAAAGGCTGGCACAGGGGGGTCATCGGCATCGTGGCCACGCGCCTGATCGAACACCGATACCGGCCGAGCATCGTCATCAGCGATGACGATGGCGTCATGGTGGGCAGCGCCCGCTCCACGCCAGGGTTGGACATCCATGACCTCATCAAGGACTGCAGTGAGTACCTCGAGCAATTTGGCGGACACGCCATGGCCGCGGGCATCACCGTAAAAAAGGGCATGGCTGCCGAATTTGCCCGCGTCTTGGACACCGCCGTTGGCGAGAAGCTGGCCACCATGAGCAAACGAGAGCCCCGTTATTTCGACATGGAAATCGCCCTGTCGGACTGCTCACCTGCGCTCTTGCGGGAACTGCGCCAATTCGAACCGTTTGGGCCCGGTGCACCCGCTCCCGTATTTCTGGTGCGGGATGTTCAACTGGCAGTGCCCCCGCGCCAAGTCGGTAAGGAAGGACGGCACATCCGCATCTCGATGAAGTCTCCCGGCTCCTCCGATAACCTCACCGCCGTGGGGTTTGGACTCGGCCATCGCCACGACGCCCTCGCGGCCGCCCAGCGGTTGGATGTGGTATTCAAGGTGGAAACCGAATGCTACCGCGGCATTTTGCAGCCGCGCATCACCCTGCTCGATTTCTGGACGGAGCGGCACTAAGTGCCCGGCTCAATGCCGCTTCCCCGAAGCGTCTTCGTCGCTCAGGGTATGGAGAATAGTGCTGCCAAAGTGAGATGCCAACCTGCTGACGCGTTCTGATACTGTGATCTTGCGCTTGAGGAGGTCGCGTTCCTCGGCCATCGGATCCTCCGACGTACTGGGGTCTTCGGCCAGCTCTTCCAATCGGCGCATGATCCGGGCGCCATCCCATCGGGCTTCGTCGAGCATCAGCCGATACAAGGCCCCCTGCAAGGCCTGCATCAACAGCTTGTCCTCCGTCTCCGGCACGATGTTGTGCCGGTTCAGCCAATTGTCACTCAGAGAAAACTCCGTCACCAGGACGTCCGCGGTGATGGCCGCGACTTCAGGACCAGCCGTACTCCATGTTTCCGGACCGGGTATATGCCCCTCCATCATTTGGTCCCGATAGGTCTGCACGACCTGATCCACCACAGGATGCCGAATCGACAGCCCGAGCGTATCGAGTTCGTGCAGCAGAAACTCAGCAAGGGTCACCTCAATTTGAGGGGTCTCCTCTTGGGATTCTGCCGCCTCTTCGACCACATCATCAGGAAGGTCCAGGGTCAATTTCTGTCGCCCGTATTGTAGCAAGAGCCGCAACAAATCCTGCTCCCGGCCTTTGCGGCCTACCCGACCCACCAGATTGGGCCTCCCCACGGGCCCGGTGATTTCCGGTTGTAAGACAGGCAAAGGCGCCTTGGCCTCCTGCTCCATCCGGCCCCGCGCCTGGCGGGCCAATTCAGCCAACAGGTCGTCGGCCTGCATGCCCAATCGGCCAGCAGACTCTTGGATGTAGACCGTCCGCTTGAGCTCGTCGGGGACGTGGGAGATGCTTTGAATGACACTGCGGACCAGCTCCGTCCGCTTGATCGGATCATCGGCGGCTTCGGCGTCGAGGAGGTCAATCTTGAACCGAATGAAGTCGCGGCTGTGCTCATTCAGCCATTCGATCAACGCGTCACGGCCCAGTCGCTTGGCAAAAGTGTCAGGGTCCTCACCATCGGGCAGGACCGCCACCTTCACGTCCACGCCTTCTGCCAGGACAATGTCCACGCCGCGAATGGCCGCACGCAAACCCGCAGGGTCACCGTCAAAGAGCATGGTCATGCGCTTACTGAAGCGCCGCAACAACCGCACTTGCAGGGCGGTCAAGGCGGTGCCTGAACTCGCCACCACATGCTCCACGCCCGCTTGGCGCATGGCCATCACATCGGTATACCCTTCTACCAGAATGGCCCTGTCTTCCCGCACCACGGCGTTGCGTGCAAGGTGGATGCCGTACAGAGCGCGGGACTTGTCGTACAGCGGACTCTCCGGGCTGTTGACGTACTTGGGAACCTTTTTGTCTGTCTTGAGCGTGCGGCCACCGAAGCCGATGAAACGCCCCGTGACGTCGCGGATTGGGAATATGACCCTGCCGCGGTAGAAATCGTAGAGGCTGCCATCCTCGCGCTCCTTGCACAACCCACTCGCGAGAAGCCACTTGTCCTTGTAGCCCGCTTGGCGGGCCGCTTGGGCCAACGCCCCTTCTTCTCCCCAGGGCCGTTCCGGACAATACCCGATCGCAAAGCCTTCAATGGTCTCATCGGTAAACCCTCGGCTTCGCAGGTAGCCTAGGCCCACGCTCTTGCCCTCCCCTGTCTCGTGCAACTGCTCCGAAAACCACTTCTGCGCCCATGCCGAAAGGTTGGACAGGCTCTCGCGCTCCGTTTGCTCCTCGAGCTCCTCTGGCGTGAGCTTCCGCTCCTCAATCTCGATGCCGTACTTCCGAGCCAGCCAGCGCAAAGCTTCCGGATAGGAAAGCTTCTCGTGCTCCATCAAGAAGGTGATGGCGCTGCCGCCTTTCCCCGAGCTGAAATCCTTGAAGATTCCCTTGCCCGGCACCACATAAAAAGACGGGGTCTTCTCGTTGGTGAAGGGGCTCATGCCGCGCATGCTCGTGCCACTCTTTTTGAGCTGCACAAACTCTCCAACCACCTCTTCGATGACGGTGGCTTGGAGAATCGCGTCGACGGTGTCCTTGGGAATCATGCGGGGCGAAACGGGGAAACCAAGGTAAAGCCCGAAAGGGGGTCATGGAACCCGTCCATCAATTTCCCTGGAAAGCTTCCCAATCAGTCCGCGATCAACTTGAATCCCTTGCCGTGAACATTGAGGATTTCTACCCGGGGGTCATCCTTCAGGTGCTTCCGCAATTTGGCGATGTACACATCCATGCTGCGACCGTTGAAGTAATTGGCATCGCCCCAGATCGCATTCAGTGCATACTCCCGCTCAAGCAGGGCATTCTTGGCTTTGGTCAAGAGAAACAGCAGCTCGTTTTCCTTGGTCGTCAGGCGCTGGGCCTCCTCGCCCAGCCTCAACTCCTGGCGGTTGTAGTCATAGGTGTACCTGCCGATGGTCATTTCTCCCACTTCCTCTTCGTCCTCAGGCAGTGCCGCAGAGCGCCTCAAAATGGCCTCGATGCGCGCCTCCAATTCATCCATGGAAAACGGCTTCGTCATGTAGTCGTCCGCGCCCACCTTGAACCCCTGTAGGGTGTCTTCGCGCTGGCTCTTGGCCGTCAAAAACAGAATGGGTACATGGCGGTTCAGGCCTCGGATTTCCTCGGCGACCTGGTATCCGTCTTTCACCGGCATCATCACATCGAGGATGACAAAGTCGTAGGAGCCCACGCGGAACTGCCTCACGCCTTCGGCACCGTCCTGTGCCCATGTGGTGTTGTAGCCTTTGCGGTTCAAGAAATCGCGAAGCAGCTTGCCTAGGTTGGGGTCGTCCTCGCAGAGCAGGATATCGAGCTGTTGTTTCATGATGTTGTCTTCTGTTGGGGGAAAACCAATGTGAATGTGCTGCCCTCACCCGTTGTGCTTACAACGCTGATTTCGGCGCCATGTTGCTGCATCACTGCCTGCACATAACTCAAACCGAGCCCAAAACCTTTCACGTCGTGTACATTTCCGGTGGGGACGCGGTACAGTTTGTCAAAAACCTTGCCAAGGTGTTCGCGTGGGATGCCGATGCCGAAATCGACAAAAGCGACATGCAATGAATCCCCTTCATTCCAAGACCTGACCTCCAGGGTCGGCGTCTCCCCTCCGTACTTGATGGCATTGTCGACGAGGTTGAAGACCACGTTGGTCAAGTGCGTTCGGTCGCCGGTCACAACAGGGTCGTTGGCCTGCAAGGCCGTGCTCGTGGTGCCGCGCTGCTTCTTGATGTGGATCGCCTGGTTGCGCAGCACCTCCTTGACGAGGTCATGAAAGTTGATGGGCTGGCGGAACAACTCCAGTTCGCCTTGGTCGAGCATCGCCGCCCGAAGGACATTTTCGACGAGCAAACCCAGTCGCTTGTTCTCGGACCGGATCAACTGCACGTAGTAGCGCAGGTTTTCGGGGTCGGATGACATTTCGTCATCCAACAACGCCTCACCCGCCAGGCCAATGGTCGAAATGGGCGTCTTGAGTTCGTGGGTCATGTTGTTGATCAGGTCGCTCTTGAGCCGGTTCAACTGCTCCGCCTTGCGCAAACCATTGGCCGCATATCCGGTGAACATCACCAAGACGATCATGAGCAACAGGTTGGCAGTCAACTCTATCCACATATCGCCGGCCAAGGCCAGTCGCTTGCTCGGGAAATAAACGGTGTACAGCTGGACCTGCTCGAGGCTGCGGGCATCACCAGCAGGGATGCGGTAGCCTTCATTTTGGAACCGCTCCAACAGGTCCACGTCCTCATCAGAGAGGAAAATCGGCCGGCCATACCGGTCCAGCAAGGCAGACTTGAAGGTGAAGTCTATGCCCCGGCCTTCAAATACAAGGGCGAGCAAACTGTCGGTCACCACCATCGCCTGCTCCCTTTCCAGGGCGGCCACGGCGCGGACTTCAGCCAAACTGTCTGCTGCCGCGCCCGAAGAAGGAGACCAACTCGACACAGGCGGCGGTGGAAACGCCACCGTGGACAAAGCCAACACCGACTGTACTTCGACCAGTGCGGTGCGGGCCTGCTCGTCAAACAAATCACTTCTCGCCTCGACCAATGCCCGGACCCAGCCAAATTGCAGGGCCAAAAGCCCCAGCAGCAAGGTGCCCATTCCGAGGACAAGGACGTTTGTGCGGCGTAGTTTCATGTGTCAAAATTACAGGGGTGTGCGGCGCAATGACCTCCGAACTATCTTTGCGCCCTTGATTACTGCCATGCAAGACCATCCCATGCGCATTCTCGCCGGTTCGGCATCCCAGGAGTTAGGCGCTCGAATCGCCATGGCGTATGGTGCCCCGCTGTGTTCTACCAAGCACACCGTATTCAGTGACGGGGAGTTTCGCGTGAGCATCGAAGAAACGGTGCGCGGAAAGGAAGTGGTAATCGTGCAAAGCACTTTTCCCCCTTCTGACAACCTGATGGAGTTGCTGATGCTGATCGATGCCGCCAAGCGTGCGTCGGCCAAGCGCATTGTGGCGGTCATCCCCTATTTCGGCTTTGCCCGGCAGGACCGGAAGGATGCACCCCGTGTGGCCATCGGCGCCAAATTAATCGCCAACATGTTGACGGCGGCCGGTGTCGACCGTGTCATCACCATGGACCTGCACGCGGACCAGATTCAGGGCTTCTTTGAAGTGCCCGTCGACCACCTCTATGGCTCGGCGATGTTCCTGCCCTACCTCGAGAGCCTCAACCTCGACAACCTATTGATCGCCACACCGGATACCGGTGGAACGAAGCGGGCCAACGCCTTTGCCAAGTACCTCGGCGTGGATATGGCGATTTGCTACAAGCAACGCAAAGTGGCCAACGAGGTGGCGAGCATGCGCGTCATCGGAGACGTTGAAGGCAAGGATGTGGTCCTCGTAGACGACATCTGTGATACTGGTGGCACCCTGACCAAGGCTGCCGACATGATGAAGGACCACGGTGCGACCAGTGTTCGCGCTGTGTGTACCCACCCTGTTCTGTCTGGACCTGCTTACGAGCGGATTGCGGCCAGTTCCTTGACTGAGTTGGTCGTCACCGACAGCATCCCACTCAAGGAAGGCAAGCCCTCAGACAAAATCACCGTGCTGGACTGCTCGGAGCTGTTTTCTACAGTGATCCGCTGCCTTGTCCAGAACGAATCCATTAGTTCGCATTTTCTCATTACCTAATACAACACCATGAAAACTGCATCATTGAGCGGCTCTCCAAGAGAGGGCGTAGGGAAAAAAGATGCGGCCGAACTGCGCGCCAAGGGACAGGTTCCCGGTGTGCTTTACGGCGGCACAGAGCAGGTTCATTTCTACGTGAACGAAATCCAGTTGAACAAGCTGGTGTTCACCCCGGAAACGTACCGGTTGAATTTTGAAATCGGCGGGAATACCCACGATTGTGTCATTCAAGACATCCAATTCCACCCGGTAACGGACCGCATCGTCCACATCGACCTGCTCTTGGTCACCTCCGACAAGCCCATCCGGATCAAGCTCCCCGTCCGCACGACGGGCACCAGCATCGGGGTTAGGAACGGTGGCCGCCTTCATGTGGTATACCGCCGCTTGCCCGTGCTCGGACTTGCGGATCAGATTCCAGAAGACGTCTCCTTGGACATCTCCGAATTGAAAATTGGCGACTCTTTGCGCGTGGCTGACCTCTCGGTTGAAGGATGTACCATTCCGCTGAACGAGTCCGCAGTCGTACTTGGTATCCGCCGTACCCGTGCCGCCATGTCTGCTGAGGCAGAAGTGTTGGACGGCGAAGGTGGTGCAGATACCGAGGAGAGCGCCGAGGAGTAATCTCCTGGCGCACCCCGCTGGTTCATGAAGTTCCTCCTTGTTGGTCTGGGCAATCCCGGAGCTGATTACGTGCGCACGCGCCACAACATCGGCTTCATGGCCTTGGATGCCCTCGCCGGGGCATCCGAGACCACGTTTGCTCCAGACCGCTTAGGAGATGTCGCCCGTTGCAAACACAAGGGCCGCCAGCTTGTACTGGTCAAGCCGTCCACGTTCATGAACTTGAGTGGTAAGGCCGTGCGTTATTGGTTGGATGCCGAGAAAATCGGGGCCGACCGCATGCTGGTGGTCACCGACGACATCAATTTGCCCTTTGGCACACTGCGCGTCAGGGCCAAGGGCAGCGATGGCGGGCACAATGGCCTCAAGGACATCCAAGCTGTGCTGGGCACCAATGCGTATCCCCGTTTGCGGTTTGGTGTGGGGGCTGACTTCGGACCTGGCCGCCAGGTGGATCACGTCCTCGGAACTTTCTCGCCTGAGGAGACCAGGGCGCTGGATGAGCGGTTGGACCGAACCACGGCCCTGATGCGCTCCTTTGCTTTCATCGGCCTTCAACGGACGATGAACACCTTCAACAACACCTGAACCCGACCGGGATCAGTCTTCCGCCTTGAAGCCGTATAGCGCGTTTTCGCGGATGTACTCCGCAGCCGCGTCGGGCAGGAGGTACCGGGCTGAATCGCCATTGGCCAGCGCCGACCGCAAGTAGGTGCTCGATATGCTGATGATGGGGGCGGGGCTCAGGACAATGCCCTGCCCATCGGGGGCGACGGTGCCCTCGGGCGCGTCCATTTCGCCTTCTGCTCGGGCCCTGGGATATACGAGGAATCCCGTGCCGTCCACGAGTTCACGCCAGCGCGCCCATTGCTGAAGCGTGCGCAAATTGTCTTCACCGATGATGATGCGGAACGACCAATCAGGGTTGCGGCGACGGAGGAAGTCCATCGTGTGCGCCGTGTAATTGGGTCGGGGCAAACCGAACTCCACATCTTCCGCCCTGAGGCGAGGGTTGTCTGCTACGACGCGTTTCACCATCTCCAGCCGGTCGTGCTCAGGAGCGAGATCGGCCGCCTGCTTCATGGGGTTGTGGGGCGTGACCACAAACCAGACCTCATCGAGGCCGTGGTGGGACAACATGTGTTGTCCAATGATGAGGTGCCCAGTATGAATGGGATTGAAAGAGCCGAAATAGAGCCCAATCTTCATGCGGTCGGGCTTTCCGGTTGGGGACCCAAAAACCCTTCGGCACGCTGAATCAGTGCTTGCGTGGCGGTGGCCAAGTCATCGTTGATCAGCTGCACATCGAAGCCTGGCGACCTCGTCATCTCAACTTCCGCCTTGGCCAGCCGCCGTGAGATGTCCGCTTCGCTGTCTGTCCCCCGCGCCCTCAGGCGCGTTTCCAGCACCTCAAGCGAAGGAGGGCACACGAAAACCGCCAAGATGTCGTCCTTGAGAATGGACTTCAGCCGCAATCCCCCTTCGACATCCACATCGAACAAAATATGCTTGCCCGCAGACCAGTGCCGTTCGACTTCCGACTTCAGCGTTCCATAGAACCGGCCAGGGTAGACCTCCTCCCACTCCAAAAACTCGCCCGCTTCGATGCGCGCCTTGAACTCTTCCGTAGAATAAAAGTGGTAGTCCTCGCCGTGGACCTCTTCGCCACGCGGGGGGCGGTTCGTCGCCGAAATGCTGAAGGCCAAATCAGAGCGTTCGGCCATCAGTTTGCGCACAAGGGTGGTCTTGCCCGCACCAGAGGGGGCGGAAAAAACGAGGGCCTTCGTGGCTCTTTGGGTGGAGTTCCCTTCGGACACCGTTTCCTGTTTGATGGGATTTTCGATCACAATATGTTGAGCACCTGCTCCTTGATTTTCTCGAGCTCGTCCTTCATCTGTACCACCACGCGTTGCATGGCGGCATCCTGACTCTTGCTGCCGAGTGTGTTGATTTCCCGGCCAATCTCCTGGCCGATAAAACCGAGTTTCTTGCCCTGGCCAGCATCGCCATCCAGCATCTCACGGAAGTAAGCGCAGTTGGCCTCGAGCCGCACCAGCTCCTCCGTCACGTCGAGTTTCTCGAGATAGAAAATGAGCTCGTGCTCAAAC
Source organism: Flavobacteriales bacterium (assembly GCA_016780385.1). Classification (GTDB taxonomy): domain Bacteria; phylum Bacteroidota; class Bacteroidia; order Flavobacteriales_D; family Sanyastnellaceae; genus UBA8752. The sequence goes on along the minus strand of JADHLY010000002.1, from coordinate 14,370 downwards.
CTGTTTTCGTCCACGCGGTCGCGGGGGATGTCCGCCTCCAAATGATCGTGGAGCCTCGCCTTGACCCGTGCGGTGCGGTCCTGCAGGAGCGGGGCCAATTCTTCGCGCAAACGGTCAATGGTGTCAATCCGCTCCCGGAAATCTGCCTCGAGAATGGCCCCTTCTTGTGCGCGGTAAGCCCGGAAGCCTTCACTGGCCTCCTCTACCAATGCCATCATCCCTTGCCATTCGCTCTCGTCCAAAGTCTCCCGGGTATTGCTGATGGCGTCGGGAAAACGCAAGACGGATTGCAGTTTTTGCAACTGGCCATCAACGTGATTGGCGGGCACTCCGTTCTCTTCGAACACGGCGTCCAGCTGTTGCACGTATTGCTGTACCAAGGCCGCATTGACCTCGTGGCGGACATCGCCAGCGTCGGATTCGAAGTGGATGAAAAAGTCCGCCTTTCCCCGGCCCACGGTTTTTCCCAGCGCTTTGCGAAGGTTCATTTCCTTTTCGCGAAACTGGGGCGGCATGCGCACGGAAAGGTCCAAGCCCTTGCCGTTGAGCGACCGAAGTTCAACGGTGTACTTGCGAGAACCGATGTGCGCTTCGGCCTTACCGTAGCCGGTCATGGACATGATCATGCCGCAAAATACATCCACGACCCCACCCGGCGTTCTGCCGGTCCCTGAAGGTACCTTTGCGACATGGCCAATCTCGCCTCCATCCGACAACCCGTCGACCGCGAAATGCGCGAATTCCAGCGTCATTTCAAGGAGGCCATGCGGACTTCCGTTCCGCTATTGGACCACATCACGCGGTATATCGTGCGCAGCAAGGGCAAGCAAATGCGCCCGCTCTTGGTGTATCTGTCCGCTGCCGCAAGTGGCGGAACTCAAGAGCGTACCCACATTGCCGCCACGCTGATTGAATTGCTGCACACGGCGACGCTGGTGCACGACGATGTGGTCGATGCCGCCGAGACCCGCCGTGGCTTTCTGTCAATCAATGCCCTGTGGAAGTCCAAAATTGCCGTCCTCGTCGGAGACTATCTCCTGTCGCGGGGCCTGCTCATCTCCATGGAAAACGACGGCATCGACCTGCTGCGCATCACCTCCAAGGCGGTGGAAGCCATGAGTGAGGGCGAGCTGCTCCAAATAGAGAAAGCCCGCAGGCTCGACATCACCGAGGCCGTGTATTACGAAATCATCCGCCGCAAGACCGCATCCCTCATTGCTGCCTGTTGTGCAGCCGGAGCCGCCAGTGCCGGAGCCGATGCGGACCGGGTGGAACTGCTCCGAACCTTTGGCGAGGAGATGGGCATCGCCTTCCAAATCAAGGATGATCTGCTGGACTTTGCGCCTTCTTCCATCACCGGAAAGCCCTCGGGGGGCGATGTGAAAGAGCGGAAGATGACGCTGCCCCTCATCCACACGCTGCAGTCCTTGAAGCCCTTGCAGCGCAGGGCCATGGTGCGTGGTATCAAGAGAAGCAAGGACGACCCCGCCGAAGCACAGCGCATCATGGACCGCATCATGGAAGGTCCGGGAATGGCCTATGCCGAAACCAAGATGAAGGCGCACCGGGACCGCGCCATTGAACTGTTGGATGCCCTGGACGACGGGGCCGCCAAGTCCGCATTGATCGACCTGGTGGACTTCACCATTTCTCGTAAAAAATGACCTTAAACCGCTGGGCCATTCTCTGTGGCATCGCCGTTTTGCATGCCTGTTCGGCTGAACCGGCTGCGACCGTTGTAGCCACTTGGCCGACCAATGGCAACCCCAAAGAGACCCGCTTGGCCCTCGGCGAAGGTCAGGGAATCGAAGTCCAGCATTTCCACGAAAACGGACGCATCCACATCAGAGGGGTCCTTCAAAATGAGCTGCGAGAAGGGGTCTGGAACACCTACCGTGAAGACGGCCTTCCTTGGAGTCAGGTAAACTATTCGGCGGGCAGCAAGGATGGCCTTTTTCGCACATGGCACACCGGTGGCAGCCCCCACATTGAAGGACAACACTCAGGCGGCGTGCCCTCGGGAACATGGCGCTTCTACGGTACGGACGGCCAATTGGTCGAAACCCGAGATTTCGACGCCCAGAATTGAACCGGTCGATGTGGGCTGAATTTGTCTGAAACATACCAAGTGCGGGGTGCTTTAGCGTTGATTTGTTGCATGGTATTGCCCCGTTTCATTTTCCGCTTCACCTCTGTCCTGCTCCTGCTGACTTTGGCGATTTCCAGCAAGGCCAGTGGGTTGGAGGACCAGAAGAACTATATCGACAAGTGGAAGGATGAGGCCATCCGCCAGATGGTGCTGCACCGCATCCCTGCGAGCATCACCTTGGCACAGGGCCTGCTCGAAAGCGGTTCAGGAAAGAGTGAGCTCAGCAGCCGCTCCAACAACCACTTTGGCATCAAGTGCCACAAGGATTGGCAGGGGGGACGTACTTATTACGATGACGACGCCAAAGGGGAGTGCTTCCGCGTCTACGAGGATGCCCGAGATAGCTTCGAAGACCACAGTTTGTTTCTGCTGAGGGACCGCTATGCCCCGCTGTTTGAATTGAAAATCGAAGACTACAAAGGCTGGGCAAAAGGGCTCAAGCGCTGTGGCTATGCGACCAGCCCCACCTATGCCAAGGCCTTGATTGAGTTGGTGGAACGACACAACCTGGACCAATTCGACGATGAAGGTGTGGCTTGGATTCGGCGCGGTGAAGTGCCCGAGAGGCCTGGTGAGGGGCTGGTGGCGTCCGGTGAGGAAAGTTCAGGCCCCAAAAACGAGGGCCAAGCCACTCCCAATCGCATCCGAATGGGGGCGGGTCGCACAAGCGGATTTACGGATAACGATGTGGCGTGGGTCGAAATCGCGCCGGGTGAGACCTTGGCGGCACTCGCCCAGCAATTGGGCCTAGCCGTTTGGCAACTCCGGAAGTACAACGACCTGGAGGGCGCCGATGAGAGCACTGCTTTCGAAGAGCGGAGAAATTTGTACACCCAACCCAAGCGGAGGCGCGGTGCGCGGCATTGGCATGTGGCCGCCGCCGGGGAGACGCTGAAGGACATCAGTGATGCTGAAGCGGTCAAGCTCAAGGTGCTTGTGAAACGTACCGGCATCAAGGCCGACACCCCGCTGCGGGCAGGTCAACGTGTCCCTTTGCGCTTCATGCCCCGCGAGGACGGCTCCCTTCCGTGGTACGCTGGTAAAACCCATACCCGCTAAAACCCGGTTCACGCTAACTTGCAGACATGCCATTCTACCAGAGGAAGGGGCAGCTTCCGCACAAGCGGCACACCCAATTCACCAAGCCTGACGGCACCCTGCATCACGAACAGTTGTTCGGGACCATTGGCTTTGTGGGGATGAGCTCTCTGCTCTACCACCTTTACCCTCCGACCATGGTGGCCGCTGTGGCCGACCCGCGCGATGCCCGGCCTGTTGAAGGGGTGCGAGAGCACATTACATCACGGCGCATACCCGGATTTGAAGCGGTCTCATCCGGGCAAGCGCTCGAAGCCCGGGTCCCCATGATGTTCAATGCGGACTGTACCATTTCGGTGGCGCGTCCCGATGCGGAAGACGAAGGAGACCGGTTCTACAAGAATGCCGACTCCGATGAGGTCGTCTTCATCCACGATGGGGAAGGCACGCTGGAAACGATGTTTGGCCACCTCGCCTACAAGCCGGGCGACTACCTCGTCATCCCCCGCGGTGTCATCCACCGTTGGGCCCCCGCTTCGGGGTCCGAACAGCGCTGGCTTGTGGTGGAAAGCGCGCACCCCATTGTGACCCCCAAGCGCTACCGCAATCACTTTGGGCAGTTGCTCGAACACAGTCCGTATTGCGAGCGCGACTTCCGCACGCCAGAACTACAGGCACCGGTGGACCGCGAAGGCGCATTTCCCATCGACATCCGAAAGGAGGGCATGATCCACACCGTGACCTACGGCCGGCACCCCTTCGATGTGGTCGGCTGGGATGGCTACCATTTTCCTTACGCCTTTTCCATCCATGACTTCGAGCCCATCACCGGACGCGTCCACCAGCCGCCTCCCGTGCACCAGACCTTTGAGACCGATGCGTTTGTCATCTGTAGCTTCTGTCCACGGCTGTACGACTATCACCCGAAGGCCATCCCCGCACCCTACAACCATTCCAACATCGACTCGGACGAGGTGCTTTACTATGTGGAGGGCAACTTCATGAGCAGGAAAGGCATTTCGCGGGGTGACTTGACCCTGCACCCAGGCGGCATTCCACACGGTCCGCACCCCGGCACCTACGAGGGCTCCATCGGAAAAACGGGCACCGCAGAGCTCGCTGTCATGGTGGACACCTTCCGCCCCCTTCGGCTCACGCAGCAAGCCATGGACATCGAAGACGGCGGATACCACACCAGCTGGCTCGGCTATGCCCCAAAGAAAATCGACTGAACCCTGCAATGACCATGGAACAGCACACCCCACAACCTGAAATCGTGGTGCCCGAAGCCGAGGATTTTCTGCCCCTGCTCGGTACCGACCACGTCGAACTCATCGTTGGAAACGCCAAGCAGAGTGCCTATTACTACATGCACGCTTGGGGATTCCAGCCGCTGGCCTACAAGGGGCTGGAAACCGGCAGTGCCGACAGCGTCAGCTACGTCCTGCGCCAGGACAAGATCACCTTGGTGCTGACCACGCCGCTCGCGGCGGGCGGGCCACTCAACGACCACCTCAACCGCCATGGCGACGGTGTCAAGGCCGTCGCCCTGTGGGTGGACGATGCTGCAAAAAGTTGGAAGGAAACCACCTCCCGAGGAGCGGTCAGTGTATTTGCTCCCGAAACCCGCGAAGACGAGCACGGCAAAGTGGTCCTCAGCGGCATCGAAACCTATGGCGACACCATCCACGTCTTCGTGGAGCGCAAGCACTACAACGGCGTTTTTCTTCCCGGTTACGCGGCCTGGAATCCCGCGGGAGAAGTCCAGTCCTTGGGCCTGAAATACATCGACCACATGGTGGGCAATGTGGGCTGGGGTGAGATGAACACCTGGTGCCAATTCTACGCCAAGGTCATGGGCTTCGCTCAGCTCGTTTCCTTCGACGACAAGGACATTTCGACGGAGTATACTGCGTTGATGTCCAAGGTCATGAGCAATGGAAATGGCCGGATCAAGTTCCCCATCAACGAGCCCGCCGAAGGCCGAAAGAAGTCCCAAATCGAGGAGTACATCGACTTCTACCAAGGAGCCGGTATCCAGCACATTGCGGTGGCCACCGACAACATCATCGAAACGGTGACCGAACTCCAGCGCCGGGGCATCGAGTTCCTGCAAGTGCCCGGCACCTACTACGATACTGTGCTCGACAGGGTCGGAGAAATTGACGAGGACCTCGCCCCCTTGCGCAAGCTCGGCATCCTCATCGACCGCGATGACGAAGGGTACCTGTTGCAAATCTTCACGAAGCCCGTCGTCGACCGGCCGACCATGTTCTTCGAGATCATTCAGCGGAAGGGCGCCCAGAGCTTTGGCAAGGGCAATTTCAAGGCGTTGTTCGAAGCCATTGAACGGGAGCAGTCCCTGCGTGGCACCCTCTGACCCCACATCCAACGCGGCCCTTACTTGGGCTGATGTGTCCGTCTCGATCGGCGACAAGGCCATCCTGCACGACATCGCATTGACTGTCCATGCAGGGGAAACCCTGGCATTGGTCGGCGAAAGCGGGTCGGGCAAAACCATGTGCTGCATGGCAGCCTTGGGCCTGCTTCCCGGAGGTGGACAATTGACAAAAGGGGCCATCAGCGGACCTAACGGAGATTGGGTGCGGGCCGACGGTGGGCCGACCGTGCCCATACCAAGGGGTGACCGCATCACCATGGTGTTTCAGGAGCCCATGACGAGCCTCAACCCCACCATGCGGTGCGGGGCCCAAATCGCGGAAGTGATCCGGCGCCACAGCGGGGCCGATGCAGACGGGGCCAGAGCCCGGGTAATGGCACTGTTCGAGGAGGTCCAGTTGCCCGACCCCGAGCGCGCCTGGTCCGCCTATCCCCATGCCCTGTCCGGAGGCCAGAAGCAACGCGTACTGATCGCCATGGCGCTCGCCAACAACCCTGACCTCATCCTCGCAGATGAGCCCACTACGGCTTTGGACAGCACGCTCCGGGCAGAATTGCTCACGCTCCTCTCCGACATCCAGCGACAGCGGGGGCTCGCCCTCGTGCTGGTCACGCACGATATGGAGGTGGTCGAACGTGCTGCCGACCACGTGGCGGTGTTGCGTCACGGTCGCGTGGTCGAACAGGGGCCGGTGAAGCAGGTGCTCGACGCACCGGAACACCCCTATACCCAAGGGTTGCTCGCATGCCGTGTGCCCAAGAAAGGGCGGCCCTACCCCCTTCCTGTCCTCTCGGATTTTCTGGACGGCGCGGGGCCCTCTTCTAGCCAGGAAATTGAGGTGCCCCATCAACCTCAGGCTACGTTGCTCGACATCCGAGGGGCATGCAAGACCTACCCCGGCAGCGATGTGCCGGCCTTGTCGGACGTCAGCCTGAGCCTCTCCCGCGGCGGCACCTTGGGGGTCGTTGGCGGCAGCGGGTGTGGCAAAACCACCTTGGCCAGGGCCATTTTGGGACTCCACCGCCTGGACTCCGGGTCCATCCACATTGCAGGAAAACCGACCCATGCCAATACTCCCGAACAGCTCGAGCACATTCGGTCCAACGTGGGCTTGGTCTTTCAAGATCCCAGGTCGGCCCTGAATCCGGCGCGCAACATCGGGGACGCGATCCGTGAAGTCCTCCACCGCTGGGGCCACGATGCCGCCAGTGCCCGGGAGGAGGCCCGCCAACTCATGACCGCCGTGGGCCTCGAGCCCAGTGCCTTGAGCCGCAAGCCCGATGCCTTCTCAGGTGGCCAACGACAGCGCATCGTGATCGCGCGGGCCTTGGCCGCCCAACCCAAGTTGCTCATCTGTGACGAAGCGGTGGCGGCATTGGATGTCAGCGTGCAGGCGCAGGTGCTGAATTTATTGGTTCAACTCAAGGAGGAACGCGGTCTGGCGCTGCTCTTCATCAGCCACGATTTGGGGGTGGTCCGCTACCTCTGCGACCATACTGTGGTCATGGATCAGGGGCGCATTGTCGAGGCCGGGATTTCCGATGAAATGTGGTCCACACCGAAGCATGAGGTAACCCGTCGACTTCAAGCCGCCGGAGGGGGTTCGATTGCCTAATTTCGAAGCATGTCCGAAACCGCCCTCGTCACCGAGGTCCTGCACGGCCACGTCGCCAGCTGGACCCTGAACCGACCGAAGCAACTCAATGCCTTGAACGGCGCACTTATCAGCGAACTCGGACAGATGGTCGAGGCGGTCCAACAGCGCGATGAAGTGCGCTGTGTCGTCTTGACGGGTTCGGGCGAAAAAGCCTTTGTCGCGGGTGCTGACATCAAGGAGTTTGCTGATTTCAATAGCGCCCAAGGCCGGGAATTGGCAGAACGCGGGCAGCGCACTTTGTTTGATGCGATCGCACTGAGCAACACCCCTTTTGTGGCGGCGATTGGTGGATTTGCTCTCGGTGGAGGATTGGAATTGGCCCTGGCCTGTCACGTCCGTATCGCTTCGGCCAATGCGCGGATGGGATTGCCTGAGGTGACCCTGGGCCTCATTCCGGGGTACGGCGGCACGCAGCGCTTGTCCCGCATCATTGGTCGCGGACGTGCCATGGAGATGATCCTGTCAGCCCGGATGATCAAGGCCGACGAGGCACTTGGCAATGGGCTGGTGACCCAAGTCGTGGAGCAGGAAGACCTCATGGAGGCCGCGCTCAAGACAGCGGGCGCCCTAGCCAGAAACAGCCCCAAAGCCCTGGCCGCCGCCGTACAGGCGGTACAAGCAAGTGGCTCCCCTGAGGGCTACGAGGTGGAGATTGATCAATTTGGGCGCTGCTTTGGGTACGACGACTTCAAAGAAGGCGTGGCCGCCTTCCTCGAAAAGCGAAAGCCCGAATTTCCAGGAACATGAGCGAGCCCACTCCCTTGCAAGTCCGCGTCGCGCAGACGGGCGACTTGACCCTTCCCGAATATGCCACCCCACTGAGTGCAGGGCTTGACCTGCGCGCCCGACTGGATGGCCCAACGGTCCTCGAGCCCGGGGCCCGGATGCTCATGCCCACTGGGCTGCACATCGAACTTCCAGCGGGACACGAAGCCCAAGTGCGACCACGCAGCGGCCTCGCCTACAAGCACGGCCTGACCGTGCTCAATGCCCCAGGCACCATCGATGCCGATTACCGCGGCGAAATCGGGGTGTTGCTCATCAACCTCGGGCAAGCGGCGTTTACCATCGAACCCGGTGAGCGCATCGCACAACTTGTGGTCGCCCCTTACCGCCGCGTGGCATGGGCACCCGTACAAGACACTGCCGAATTGGCCACTTCCCAGCGAGGAGATGGCGGATTCGGACATACCGGAACTTCATGAACCTCATCATTCCCATGGCTGGCCGGGGGAGCCGGCTCCGCCCACATACCCTGACCGTGCCCAAGCCCTTGGTGCACGTTGCAGGCAAGCCCATCGTGCAGCACCTCGTGGAGGACCTCGCTGCAATGAGCCCAACACCGTTCGACAACATCGCGTTTGTCATCGGCGACTTTGGCGACCAAGTGGAGGCTGACTTGCTCGCGCTGGCCGAGAAGCTGGGCGCCCGGGGTCACATTTGCCACCAAGACCAGCCCTTGGGAACCGCCCATGCCGTCTGGTGCGCCAAGGAGTGGCTCGACGGGGAAACCGTGGTGGCCTTTGCCGACACGCTGTTCCGTGCAGATTTTCAGCTCGACCCTGAAGCGGACGGGCACCTGTTTGTGAAGCGCATCGATGACCCCCGGCAATTCGGTGTGGTGGTCCTGGATGACACAGGCGCCATTGTAGAGTATGCAGAAAAGCCTGAAACCCCCGTTTCAGACTTGGCGATGATTGGCATTTATCACTTCCGCGACGGCGCAGCGCTCAGGCGTGAAATCGATGTGCTCATCGACAACGACTTGCGCAAAGGCGATGAATTTCAATTGCCCGACGCCTTCCGCGCCCTGACCGAACAGGGTGCACGCTTCATGCCCGGTGAAGTCCAAGAGTGGATGGACTGTGGCAACCGCAAAGTCACCGTCGACACCAACGGGCGCATGCTGGAGTTTCTGGGAGACCTGGCGACTACGGCACCGGATGCGACCGTCGAAGACAGTGTGATCATCCCCCCGTGCATCATACAAGCGGGTGCCGTCATCCGCCATGCCGTCATCGGCCCGAGGGTCACCATTGGGCCAGGCACCCACGTCGAAGGCAGCGTACTCAGCGACTGCCTCATAGGGGGACAGGCCCACCTCGAAGGGGTGCGCCTATCGGGCTCCATGATTGGCAACCACGCGCGCATTGTGCGTTCACCAGAAGACCTCAGCTTGGGAGATTACTCCGAATCCACATGCTGAATCCGGCGACATACCGATGGTGCTGGGGCTTGACGCTCATGGTGCTGCTCGGGGGCTGCAGCCTGCTGGGCAAAACCGGCAGTGCGGAGTCCGCTGGTTTGGGCGCCGTTGACGGCGCTTTTCACGCGGCTTTCTACAAGGCCCAAGTGGCGAAAATCAAAGGGGACCGTGCCGGCGCCAAAGAAGCCTTGCTCGCGTGTTTGGATACCGATCCCAACTCGGATGTCGTGCACTTCGAGCTCGCCCGGATCGAGCGCATGGACGGCCAGTGGGCGGCCGCGATGACCGCGGTCGAACGCGCGGTGGCCATCGACGACAGCAACCCTTGGTATTACAGGGAGTATGCAGAAATCGCCCTCGAGCTCGGACGCAATGCCGACGCCGACGCTGCCTTGGAATGGCTGCTGGAAAACAAGCCCGAAGACGACGTGGCCGCCATGATGCTGCTCGACCTCCGCAGTGCAGAGGGGCGATACGACGAGGCGGCAGCGGTCATCGACGTGCTCGAAAAAGAATGGGGGGCCGACCCTGAGTGGCACTTCGAGCGCCACCGTTTACACATGGCAAATGGCGATGTGGAGGACGCTTTGGACGACCTGGCCAACCTCGAGCGGGACTTTCCAGAAGTGGTCGAAGGGACCTTGCAACGCGTGCGCATCTTGGCCTCTCTCGGCCGCAGTGGCGAAGCGGAAGACGTATTGCGGGCCGCACTGGACCGCACAGGAAATGGCCGGCTTCACCTCGAATGGGCCCACATGCTCACGGCCACTGGCGACACCGAGGCCGCCCGCGGACATGTTCGTGCGGCATTTGCCTCCGACGATGTCCCTATGGAGGAGAAGGTAGACATCGCGTGGACGTACATCGAACTGGCCGAGCTCCAGCCTGAACTGCGCGGTGAAGCCCAGCAGTTGATCGACCTGTTGATCGCTGCCCACCCCACATCCGCAGCCCCATTTGAGTTGCAGGCGGCACTCTTTGATATCCAAGGTCAGAGTGAGGCCGCCCTCGAGGCCTTGATCGAAGCCCTTGACCGCAACCCGAATGATGCAGAGCGATGGTTGGAGGCCTGCCAATTGGCCATCGGGTCACAGCAATGGTCCCGGCTGAACAGCCTTGCAGAGTCCGCCGGAAGTCTCTTCCCCAGCCTCCCGGTGTTTCCCTATTTCCGTGGAACGGCTTTCATGGAACTGGGCGATGCCCGAGCCGCTGAACGCCAACTCAAAGTGGCCCGCAACCTCATCGTCGACCGTCCAGATTTCGAATCTGATGTGTTATCCATGCTCGCCCAACTGGCCCATGACCAAGGCGACCACGTGGCTTCAGATGGCTGGTTCGACCTGGCCCTCGAAGCCAACCCCCAAAACATCCTCGCCCTCAACAACTACGCCTACTACCTCGCCGTGCGAAAAGCCAAGCCGGAACAGGCTGTCGAGATGGCCGCCAGGGTGGTCGCGTTGTCACCGGGCAACGCCAATTTCGAGGACACCTATGCCTGGACCCTTTTTGTGGCGGGCGCTTTCGAAGAGGCCCTGACTTGGATTGAACTCGCTCTGTTTCATGAAGGCGACCAGCCTTCCGCGACCGTTCTTGAACATGCCGGAGACATCCTCTCGGCGTTGGAGCGGCCAGCGGAAGCCCGAGCGCGGTGGCAAGCAGCCTTGGAAGCAGGCGGTGATGCTGCACGCCTTCAACCCAAAATCGACGCCGAATGAGGGTTGTGCTGTGGCTGACAGCGGTCTTGTTGCTTGCGGGATGCACCAACATGCGCCGATTGGAAAAGGGAAAGCCCATCCGATCGGAGAGCGCATCGGCAGTGGTGCGCAAGCACTTGGCCACCCTCGCCAAGCCGGAGTGGTCCGCCATGAAGTTGCAAGTCGAGGCCAACCTCAACGGCGAGCGCAACTCATTCAAGGTCAACGCCCGCATGCGCCGCGATTCGGCCATCTGGCTCAGCATAACACCGGCTCTTGGCGTAGAGGTGGCCCGTATCCTTTTGTCTGAGGACTCCGTGTACTTCATGTCAAAAGTTCCCGGAAACCGGTTTGCTTACGTCGGTGGCTATGCCACGTTTGACAGCCTGTTGGGCACCAGCTTTACCTACGAAATGGCCCAGCACGTCCTCTGCGGCGAGGGCATCAACTTGCTGGATGACGAGAGCAAATACATCTCCAAGGTGGACGGCAGAGAGCATTTGTTGATCAACAAGTACAAGAGGCGCGTGCGCCGGCTTGTCGGGGTCAAGGAAAAGGAGATCAGCCCCAACGACAGCCTCACCGTCGAGGCCACCATGGAAGTTCAGGAACGGGTCATGAGCCGCTCTGATGATGCGGACTTGCTGGTCAAACGATACTGGTTTGATGGCCTCGGATATCAACTGACCCGGACACGGTTTGACGACCTCTATAACGGACGTTCCGTGGAAATCAGCCATGGGCGATTCGAACCTGAGGCAGGCGGTTGGACCCCCCACCGCACCGGTCTCGTCATCTCATCGCCTGAGGGTACCCAGAGCATTGAGATTGAAATTATGCGGGCACGATACGGCAAGCCCTATCCGATGCCCTTTGTCATTCCTGAAGAGGTCGAGCGGCGGAATGGGCTTTGATCGTGGTCACCGAATGATGCCTGGCAGCACCGTGCTGCTCACTGCCCTGCTTCTGTGCTTGGGCGCCTTGGGCCAGGGGGGCAAACAATCAGAGTTGGAAGCCGAGCGGCAGGCCATTTCCGCCCGCATCGCCCAAACACAAGCCTTGATCAAAGCGGCTCGGGACGACCAGCAGCAGACCACACAGGAACTTTCGCTGCTGAAGGAAGAGCTCAAGCTGAGGCAGCAGTTGTTGTCCAACCTTCGAAAGGAACGCAGGGCCGCAGAGCGCAGACTCGATGCCCGAAAAGCGAGTGTGGAAGGCGCCGATGCCCAATTGGAGGCCCTCAAGGAGGAATACGCCGAAATGATCCGCATCGCCGCGCGGCTTGAGCGGGGAGAAGCCCTCTGGGGCATGTTGCTCGATGCCGAAAGCACGTCCCAAGCCTTTCGCAGGCTCCTGCTCATCGAGGAGTATGGCCGCAACCGAAAGCAACAGGCCGAGCGCATCTCCACCTCCACAGCTTCTCTCAGAGAGGAGCTCAACGCGCTGCGCCAAGAGCGTGCCGCATTGGTCGACGTAGAATCTGAGCTCCGCGCCGCTCGGGACGCTGCGCGCAGCGGCACCCGGCGCCAAGAAACACTGCTGGCCAAGCTGCAGACGCAAGAACGCCAATTGAAAGACCAGCTCGCCACGGAGGAAGCGCGGCGCGCTGAATTGGGCAAGGCCATCGACCGGCTCATCGCCGAAGCCAACCGCGCATCCACCGCAGATGCCGGGTTTGCCGCTACGCCCGAAGGCCGCATCATCGGCGCTGAATTCAAGGCCAACAAGGGCAAACTGCCATGGCCTGTGGCCGAGGGTGTCATCACGGGCCGCTTTGGAACCCACAACCACCCTACACTTCCGGGCATCAAGATCGAGCGCAGGGGTGTGGACATCGCCACCACCGAGGGTGCTGCGGTTTCTGCCGTATTCAGCGGCCGCGTATCCAATGTGATCGGCATTCCCGGAGGTGGAATGGCTGTGATGGTTGACCACGGTTCTCACCGTACGGTTTACGCCAACCTCAGCCAGGTGGCCGTGCAAGACGGCCAAGACGTGCGCACCGGACAGCGCATCGGCACCGTACTCGACCTCGGCACAGGGCACAGGGCCCACTTCGAAGTGTGGGACGCAGGGGGAAGTGCCCCGCTCGACCCCGAATTGTGGATCGCACGATGAAGTACGCACTCGTCGGAAACCCCAATTGCGGGAAGACTTCGCTCTTCAATACCCTCACGGGTTCGCGCGCCAAAGTGGCCAACCTTCCCGGCGTCACGGTGGACCCCATCATGGCCCGGCTTCGTGCCCACCAGGCCGGTGACCGTTCTGTCGACCTCATCGACCTGCCGGGTACCTATAGCCTACACCCCAAAGCCCCCGATGAAGCCGTGACGCGCGATGCGCTCTTCGACCCCAACCACACCTACCGTCCCGACGGGCTGATTGTGGTCATGGATGCGGCCAACCTCAAACGCAACCTCTACCTCACGCTGCAGGTGCTCGACCTCGGTCTCCCTGCGGTGGTGGTGGTCAATGAAACGGCACCAACCAGCTGGTCCAAAGGGGCCCTTGAGACCGCTTTGGGCTGTCCGGTCATGGCCGTACACGCCCTGAACGGCAAGGGCACTAAGGACCTCCGGAAGACCTTGTCTTCGGGAAACCTGCAGCCCGCCCAACCCCCGAACTCAACCGAGACCAGCAAGGGGTGGCGCTCCCGTGTTGACCTCACGGCTTTAGAGGCCTTGTTTCCCGAAATGAGCCCCGCGGGAATTGATTTGATGGTCACCGGCGAGGACACCCCCCTTTGGATGGATGCCGCTTCCAAGATTGCATTGGCCGCCGCCCGGGCAGATACGGGGTGTGGTGCGGCCGAACTCCAATTGGGCGAGGCGGGACACCGCAGCCGACAGGTGCGTGAAATCGCCACCCTCGCGCTCGGCCAAAACCCACCGGCGAGCCGCAGCATCAGTGCCCGCATTGACCGTGTTTTGACCCATCAGGTGGCCGGGCCGCTCATCTTGATGGGGGTCTTTTTCTTGATCTTCCAAGCCGTTTACGCGTGGGCCACTTGGCCCATGGACCTCATCGATGCGGGCATGGGATGGCTGATGGAAGCTTCCAGGACCGCTCTGCCCGCAGGATGGTGGACAGACCTCCTCGTGGACGGCCTGTTGGCTGGGCTCGGTGGCGTGGTGATTTTCGTGCCCCAAATCGCCCTGCTCTTCGGGGCTGTGGCCGCACTGGAAGAAAGTGGCTACATGACGCGGGTGGCCTTCATGAACGACC